>NZ_JAVGCX010000001.1:0-533877 GCF_052928325.1 Lysinibacillus sp. BSL11
ATTCATTTTTATAATTACGATCGTTATCAGAAAAGGTTAAGCGGCTTGAGTCCGTTAGAATTCAGGACTCAAGCCGCTTAATACATTTTTTATTATTTCCACTGTCTACTTGACGGGGTGCAGTTCAATGTTGACCTGGTTGTTTTATCTATTACTTAACGTATTGTGTCTTTTTATTAATCGAAATTAAGGCTACCCCTACTACACATATAAATCCAATAAATAACAATAAAAATCCTATTGGAATAAGAAAGAATGGTTCTTCTAATGTACCATCAGGTGCTACATTACTCCCTTTCACCATAAAGATTAAAAAACTAATTACGCCTAATAAGATTGGCATTGATGCAAAAATATATTTTTTCATAACCTATTTCCTCCATTCAATGTAAAAAGGTTTAATTCCTCCACTGCATCTTTCTTCAACTTGCTGTAACAATCATAAACCCTAAATATATTCTAAGTCAATTATTTTTTATTGATAAACAATAAATTTTTATTCTAATTCAACCGATTCCAATTTGACATTTTAAAATTCTAACTATAAAATGACCATAATCTCTAGTGATAATCTGGAAGGGTGATTTGTATGAACTATGAAGATTTAATGCAATGGAAAGGTTATTTGTTTTTAGATAATATAGTAGAGCCAGGGACAAACTCTTTGAGAGTTTCTATTTCTAGAGCTTCCGTTAGCTCCGAAAGCGAGGATATAAGGTTTGAGGAATATACAATAAATGATGTCTATCCTATTGAAATTGATAAGACATTACCGGTCATACATATAGAATTCGATTCATATGTAGCCTATACTGTTTTTGACGAATCATTTCATTTTGTAAATCAAGAGGATGATTTCTTAGGTAACTCAGTACGTCTTTTTACAAAATCAACATATTTAGATTTTATAAGTAAAGGTACTATAGCTCTCGATATCTATTCCTATAAAGAGCTATTCCATTATCAGATTGTTTGTTTAGACCATATTATTGATATTGTTTCATTTGATAAACCTACTATTTTAAACAACTAAAGTTTTTAAAACAGTCAACAAAAATTGTTGTCTGTTTTTTATTTCTATCAAAACAAATGAACAATTCTATTAAGTTCTTCTTCTCTTAAATAGACAAAGTATAATCTCTCTATCTTTTGCATATTCTATTAATTAGAAAACTAAAGGAGGACCTTGTAGTGAGCAATTCAGAAATAGATAATCTCATAAAAAGGAAAATAGTTAATTCTCTTTCTACATCTCTCCTGAAAAATATCAAAACTATTAAAAATTCACTAGGCAACAGCAATGATATTATTACTCGAGAATTTTTGATTGGTAAACCGATCGAGGTCTCAATAGCTATTATTTATACGGATGGTCTAGCTGATAACACCTCAATTACGGACTTTTTATTAGAGTCTATTATTTCTGATTTTGAGGTGACGTCTGAAACTACATTACAAGATATTGCGCTACGATTAAAAACATATTGCTTGACTGTCGGAAGTATAAAAGATGTCTCAGATTTTCCTTCTCTGTTTAACGCTATTTTGAGTGGAGAAACCATCCTATTAATAAATGGACTTGCATTAGGTATTTCTACAAGTACTAGAAGTCCCAAAGAGAGAGCAATAACAGAGCCAGCCACGGAAGCTGTTATTAGGGGGCCAAGGGAGTCATTTACAGAGACATTAAGAACCAATACAGCTTTAATTCGACGCAAAATCAAAAGTCCAAATCTTTGGATAAAGTCAAGAGTGATTGGTGAATTTACTCAAACAGAAATAGCTGTTATGTATATAAACGGTATAGCGAATGAGAAGATTGTTAACGAAGTACTTCATAGATTAGATCAAATAGATATTGATGGTATTTTAGAGAGTGGTTATATTGAACAATTAATTCAAGACTCAAAGTTTAATTTATTTCCTACCGTTTATAATTCCGAACGCCCAGATGTTATAGCCGGAGAGTTATTAGAAGGCAAAATTGCGATTATAGTTGATGGCACGCCATTTGTTTTAATTGTACCTGCATTATTCACTTCTTTCTTGCAATCTGCAGAAGATTATTATCAGAATGCAATTGTTAGTTCGTTTATTCGACTTATTCGTTTTTTAGGTATTAGTCTTGCATTAGTTGCTCCTTCTCTCTATATTTCTCTAACAACTTTTCATCATGAAATGATACCCACACCGCTACTTATCAGTATATATGCACAACGAGAAGGCGTTCCTTTCCCAGCATTTATAGAAGCTTTAATTATGGAAATTGCATTTGAAATTTTAAGGGAAGCAGGTTTAAGGATGCCTAGAATGATTGGATCCGCAATCTCTATAGTCGGAACACTTATCATTGGTCAAGCAGCCGTTGAGGCAGGTATTGTTTCAGCAGCAATGGTCATTATTGTAGCCTTAACAGCCATTTGTAGTTTTCTTTTTCCAGCTTATGGTCTATCCAATTCTATCCGAATTTTACGTTTCCCGTTAATGGTGTTAGCAGCGATGTTTGGACTGTTTGGCGTTTTTGTAGGGCTTATGCTGTTGCTCATCCATTTATGTAGTTTGCGTTCATTTGGTGTTCCTTATATGAGCCCATTTGCACCTTTAATACCACAAGATCAAAAAGATGCCTTAATTATTTTTCCACGTGGGTCCTTACTTACACGTCCACGATTGATCAACCAGATTAATAATGTAAGAGGGCGTAAAAATCGGTCATAACTAACTGTTAAATGGGGTTACCTTATGAAAATGAACTTTATTATTTTTTCATTAATCTTTCTAATTTTGATTCTAAGCGGGTGTTGGAGTAAACGTGAGTTAAATGAATTAGCGCTTGTAGCAGCATTAGGTATAGATCTTGTTGATGACGAATACGTTATTTCTGCACAAGTCATTGATCCTAGTCAAGTTTCGTCAAAGCAATCTACAAGTGGCCATGCACCAGTTGTTACCTATCATGCTAAAGGAAAAACAGTGTTTGAAGCTATAAGAAAGATATTGGCATTATCTCCAAGAAAATTATATTTTGCGCATTTACAACTGGTTGTTATGGGTGAAGAATTAGCTAAAAACGGTTTACGAGATACCGTAGATTTTTTAGGAAGAGATCAAGAGATACGAAATGACTTTACGGTTATAGTATCACAGCAAGCAACTGCGAAAGATGTTTTAAACGTCTTAACTCCTATAGAAAAAATACCTGCAAATAAAATGTTAAATTCTTTAAAAGTAATGCAAGATGCATGGGGCTCTACTTTAGAAGTGGATATTGAAGATTTAGTAACAAAATTAGGCGTAAACGACCAATTTTTTGTTCTATCAGCAATTGAAGTACTAGGAGAAAAAAGCTTAGGAATTGACCAAACTAATGTAGAAAGAATTGAAACGCCAGTAAAGCTGAAGTTTACAGGGCTAGCTATTTTTAAAGAAGATAAATTACTAGGTTATCTTGATGAGTATGATAGTAAAAGTTTAAATTACTTAAACAATCAAATCAAATCAACAATTGAAATTATTAGTTGTCCTTCGAAAGGAGAATTATCAATTGAGATTACTCAATCTAAAACAAAAACAAAAGGAGTAATTATTGATGGTAAGCCTACTATTCAGATTAACATGAATGTTGTTCAAAATGTTGCCGAGGTCAATTGTGATATTGATTTAACAACATTAAAAAAGATAGATTGGATTAATAATCAATCTGAAAAACTAATTGAGAAAAATATTGAGCAATTACTGAATATTCTTCAAGTGAATTATCAAGCCGATGTGCTTGGTTTTGGAGAAATGATTCATCGTGCAGACCCTACACTTTGGGGAAAAATCAAAGATGACTGGCAAACAATCTATCCTGAGGTAGAAGTAAATGTTAAGGTTAAAGTCAATACACAAGGGCTAGGGACTATGCAAAACTCAAAAGTAAAGGAGTAAAAATTGACTATGTTTATCACCTTAGGCATATTAATCATTTCAATTGCTATTGCATTAATTGAACTGCCTAAATTAAAAAAAGGTGGTGCAAAATTAGCTGGGTTATTCTTATTTTTATTAGTCATAGGAGCAGTCTTAAACATTACTATCAGTTTAAATGTTTCAATGATTAGCCCACTGGACCCCATCATTTATATTTTTCAACCAATCAGTGACTTTTTAATGGAGAATTTGTTAAATAAAAAATAATTAATAAGAGGCATCTATTATGAAAAAACAATTGATAAGCTCCCGCCAATTCACTATAATTGTTACTCTCTATACGGTAGGTACAGGAATATTAATAATACCAGCAAGCATAGCTTCAGAAGTAAAACAAGACGCTTGGATTGTAGCCACTATAGGTACCTTATTAAGTTTATTTTTAATAAAGCTTTATATCATTTTATCAAATAAAATGGAGAACCTTTCTATTGTAGAAGTAACTGAAAAGTTCTTAGGAAACATTGTCGGTAAATTTATTTCTCTCTGTTTTGTCCTGTTAACACTACTTTCATCAGGAGAATTATTATACTTCATTGGTAATTTTCTACAAACAGAGGTGATGCCTGAAACACCGCCAGTAGTATTTACCATACTTTTCAACTTTATTATTCTATTCGCTGTGTATCAAGGTATAGAAGTGTTTGCCCGCACTTTAGAGATACTTTTTCCAATTTTTTTGTTCATCTTTATTACTTTTTTGTTCTTTGTTTCACCGCAAATTGACATTAGAAATATACAACCTATTTTTGAAGTATCAGTTCCTCCGCTAATATATAGTGTGTTGCATTTCATGGGTTTATTTTCTTTTCCATTAATTGTCCTTTTAATGATTTTTCCTTCTGCTATTAATAACCTTCAAACTGGCAAGAAGGGCTTTTATATTGGCACATTAGTGGGTGGATTTATTATAACTGCTTTTATAGCATTAACAATTTTAGTATTGGGCGTAACCAATACATCCTTAAGAACATTTCCGAGTTATACGTTAGCTCAAAAAATTTCTATTGGGGATTTTTTGCAACGCATAGAAATTATTATGGCTTTCATGTGGATGGTTACAATATTTGTAAGATCTTTTATATATTTTTATGCTTCTTTAATAGGAATAGGCCAAATGCTTAAACTAAAAGATCATAGACCTCTCATTCTACCACTTGGAATGGTTTCCATAGGTCTTTCACAAGTTGTTCATGCGAACATCATTCATTCGGATATATACAACCAGCAAACTTGGCCATTAGCTATAGGTGTTTTCGCTACTTTACTACCATTAATTTTGCTACTTGTAGCTAGGTTCAGAAGATTAAAGATCAAAAACGTTGAGATGAATGATTCTATGGATAAGGCATAACATGAAGTAATTCTAACTAAACAATTTAAGTTAGACTTCTAAAATAAACTAGCTTACGCAATATGGAACATTTTGGAGTCAACTATCGTACTAAATCATTAACCGTACACCAATCTGCGACTGAAAACTCTTATCAAAACGCTGGGACATAAGTATATTATCAAAGCGAAATTAAAAAATATCACATCAGATAAGCGCGAGAAATCAACGTTTCTAAAATTGATTTCTCACGCTTTGTAACGTTTTGACCAGTAATGTCCCGGCTTAATAAATATATTTTATTTTATTAAATCCTTCATATCCAAATCCTCAAGAATATCTTCAAGCGTTTGGCCTCCATGTTTCTCTTTTGGCCTTGGTGCATTTTCTACTTTTTCATTTACCCTTAAGTAATTGTCTACTATAATTTTCATATCTTTAGCATCGATGGCTCCATCTTGATTAATATCTGCTTTTTCTGGGCCCTTACCAGGCTTATTGATATGATTTTTCAAGAAAAAAGCATCTTGAACATCTATGACATTGTCACCATTTACATCACCAATAAATTGGTTTGACTTTTCATCATCATAAACGTTTAAATTTATAGTAAATTGGTTGTCAGCACGGAATAGCTTATCCTTCTTAACTGAATACCAGTTCACGTCTACATCGTTGCTTCCCTCTTTGAAGGTCATGAGCATTACCATCCCTAAATCATAAGGCTTCATAAACTGTGCATCAACTAATATTTGTTTAATGGAATTACCTTGATCACCAATATCTTCTCTCACAACTAAATCCTCGCTACCAATATGTCCAGCTGTTACTAGAATAATATTTTTATGCTTCCTTACAAACTTGTCCCATACTTGATCTCCATTATTGGCATCAGAAATGTATCTTCCTGGGTTATCCATATGGTCTAGCGATTGATGTTCTCCATTGTGATATAAGTAAGAGTGGGTGTTGACAATAATTTTTTTATCTTCATTATTTTTTGCTATTTGGTTAGCCCATTCTAGCACTTCATCTCGTGGGCCATATTCTAAATTAATCACCATATATTCTAGTCCATGTATATCGAAGAAAGAATACGTATTTTCCATCTGTCCTATTTCAAAAGCACCACCAAATGTAGAACTTTTTGAAAATTTTTCATAAGAGAAGTATTGATTAAAATTAGTTGTAGTACGTTTAATTTGATCGTTATAATCATGATTTCCAGGCACAAAAACATACGGCACTATACCATCTAAATAGGACATACCTTCTTGAACTGTTTGCCATTCCTTTATACTTCCTGGATTATTAACTAAATCTCCTACTTGCATTACAAGTTCTATGTTTAAATCATCTTTAGTGTCTTTAAACCAAGTCATATATTCCTTAAATTCATTTGGGAAATGTTCAACAAAATACTGCGTGTCAGGAATTACAGCAATTGAGTAGTCCCCTTTTGCAAAGTCAGGATCAATCCAGTTGCTATTCTCATTATCATACTCATGAGCATGGTTCTTCTTCTTTGAATGATCTGGATACACTCCATCTTTTCCATCATCCAATTTCCAATTACCGATTAATCCTTCTTCGTTTCCTTCCAATGCTTTATTATAATTTGCTTTAATTTCTTCTGAAGTTCTAGCAGTAGACCATAACCGAACATCCGCTATTTCACCATTAAAATTATATTCAGGCTTACCATCAGCTGTGTAACCTCTATAATCCGAGCCGATTTTAAGTTCTTCTCTAGGAGGGATACTCGGAATAGGTGTATTAATAGATTGTTCGTTAATTTTTTCCCCGTTTATATATGTCGATCCAATACCTTGCTTGTCATCCAATACCATGGCAACATGTACCCAATCACCTAAATTGACATTCACATTTGTTGAATAATCAAGTGTATGAGCGGTATGAGCTTGCCAATAAATTCTTGGATTACCGTTGCTAGTAATTTCAAAATTGAATCTGGATTTGTCTTTATAGTATTCGTGATAATAATTTCCGATGATATTCCCTACACGTTTTTCTTTTGGTGTATCTGCTGGAATTTTCACCCATGCTTCAACTGTACGAGGAGCTTCAGTAATAGGTTCGTCTGCTGCAATCTCCAAGTCACCCTTTGAAAAATCAATACCTGTTCCTTTATAAGCACTCTCTTCTGGTATTTCTATCACAGACTCTTTTTGGAACCCAAATGCCACTCCATCAATTTTTCCCGCTTTATCATAGACATTAGGACTATCATATACGGAATCATCTAACATCCAAGTATGCATTAACCCTTCTTCATTACCTTTAATGTCTGCATAAACGTTATCTTTAATCTCATCCAACGTACGAACATCGTCCCATAAACGAACTTCTGTTATTTCAGCATTCGGGTGAAACTGATCCCTAGTATCTTTACCGATACTATGATAATTTTCAAAAGCAAGATCTTCCTCTAAATCTACGTTATCAAATGAAGCTATTTCTTTTCCGTCTTGAATAAAGACTATTTTTTTATTCGCAACGTCTCTTATTATAGCAAGATGTGTCCATTCACCTGTTGTAATATCTGTTTCTACTGTTTTTTTATCAATAGTGCCAAATTGATTTATTTCATAATATCTAAGTTGATTATCAGCTGTTATTTCAATATTATATGCAGTTTTGTTTCCTGATTTAAAATTCCCAAACAATATTTGACGCTGATTTAGATTTGGTTCAAATTTCACAATCATTTCATAAGTTGATGGAACATTTTCCAATTCTTTATTCAGCTGCACTGAGTTTTTCTTTTCAGGGTCAAAGAATAGCCCTTCTAATTTACTTGTTTCAACAAGTAGCTGAGTAAGTGTTTCCCTTTCAGCCATTTGAGATTCTGCTAATACTGAGCTTTGACCTAACATTAATAGTGCTAAAGTGGACGATAATACCGCTTTTGACTTTTTCACGAAAAACTTCCTTCCTTTTAAAAGAGTTTGTGTAGTCCAAAAATTAAATCCATAATTGGTTTGAAAAAAATATATAACTTAATTTTAATTACACCTTAATTCCCACCTCCTTTATTGTTATTTCTGCTGTATAATGCAAGAATAATCTGTTTTCTGCTGTTTTACAATCTAACTAGCACTTTCTTTACATAACATTAACTTTATTCACATAGAAAACATGGAATAATTACTTTGTCCACACTTTCACATTTGCTGTATTTTGCATTTTTTAATTAAATGATTGATAATATTTAGATTAGAGCAATTATTAATTGCAAGAATAAATGGAGGTTATACAATTGTTACAAGAACATAGACATCAAAAAATAGAAATATATTTAAAACAACAGAAAGCTGTGAAAGCTACTGAACTTGCGTCATTATTAAATGTATCCATAGACACCATTCGACGAGATTTAGAAACTCTTGAAAAAAAAGGCACCATTAAACGAGTACATGGAGGAGCCATTTTGAAGCAAAATAATAAAAATGTACTTAATAAATTATTTGTTGAAAGGGAAGTAGAAAATTTAGAAAAGAAACAAGAGTTAGCGTCTGTAGCAGCTGAACTAATAGAAGAGGGACAGGCAATAGCATTAAATGGTGGAACAACTACCATTGAAATCGCCAAGGTTTTAGTAGAAAAGTTCCACCGTTTAACCATCATTACAAATGATATTCGGATTCTAAGTATTTTAGGGGCGAATAAAAATTTTAAGGTCATTCTTTCTGGTGGTTTTTACAATCCTGATGAGTATACTTTATATGGAAAGCAATGCGAGGAAGTTCTCTCAAATTTTAATATTGATACTGCATTTATAACAGTGAATGGCTTATCACTAAAAAACGGCTTAACAGATTTTAGAATCCACGAAGTAGACGTGATTAAAGCTATCCTTTCTCGATCAAATCATAAAATTGTAGTGGCGGATTCTACAAAATTTGAGACTTCATCTTATATAAACATCTGTCCTTTAAATGAAATTGATCTCATCGTATCTGATAGTTCAATTTCAGCTAAAACAATAGAGGACTATAGTAGTCATGATATAAGAATTATTTCTCCAAATTAAGGCTCTAGCGTAACCAGAAAATAGTAAAGCATGACACTTCAGATCCATACACATAAACAAAAAACATTTAATGTGTTATTGAAAAGCTCCCTATACAAATGTTAACAGCACTCCGAATGTTAGACATACTCTAACATTTGGAGTGCTTTATTTTTATGTCGCTGAATGAAGAAAAATATATTTAAGCATTGCTATCTTGGTGAATTTCGTTACCTATTTATGCGCTCATTTATTTTATCAATTAACCCAGGTAACTCATTCATTGTACGAATTGTATAATGCGCGCCAAGATCTATAAATTTTTGGGCGGTTCTTTCAATGATTTGTTCCTTTTCCTCAGAAGTCAATGCTTCATACTCTTCTTTGCTTAAACCCATTTCAGAGCTTCCAATCACTACACCGACAGCCCAAACCCCTGCATTTAATGCTTCGTTAATATCTGAAACTGTATCACCAATCTTAACAACCTGTTGTACAGACTGTAATTGAAGCTGCTCCATATTACGATAAATCATGTATGGATATGGTCTTCCTAATGAGTTAGTTGCATCAGGTGTAATATAAAAATCTGGACTATAGCCTTTTGCCTTAGCATTCGGCACAACGACATCCATCATCATTTGTGTATAACCTGTTGTCGAACCAATTTTTAGCCCTTTACTCCGCAATTGTGTAACCGCTTCTACTACGTGGTCAATCGGATCCGTAAAGGTAGCCAATGTTTTCATTAAACTTTTTTCAAATTTTACATAAAGTGCCTCTACATCCTGTTCAGTAAAGGGGCTTCCGTGTACCTCCTGCCAGAGCTGTTCAATTCTTGGCATTTGAAGCATCGTACGGATATGATCGATTTTAAGCATACCCATCGGTTTTCTTGCTTCTTCAATCGTGACTTCAACACCTGCATCGTGAAAAATTTCTACAAAAACATTGACTGGGGCCATACAGCCAAAGTCTACTGTTGTCCCTGCCCAATCCAAAATAATTCCTTCAATCGCTTTCATAGTATGTCCTCCAAATATTCTTCCCTACTAAGCCTTCGCTGGGAAGAAACGTTTTTTTAATTGTGTTGATGTAATTTCTAATAGAATCGCGATGATTAAAATAAAGTATGTAATCATCCCTGCTTCACGCAAGTCAAAATAGAAGCTTGATGCCATAAATAATTCAAAGCCAATGCCACCTGCACCTGCCGCTGCACCCATTGCAACAGCTACACCAAAATTAATCTCAAAGCGTAAAAATACCCATGATAGTAAATAGGTAAATGTCGTAGGAAGGACTGCATGAATAATGATATGCCACCAATTTGCCCCACTAGCTCGTAAAGCCTCAATAATGCCTGAATCCATTTCCTCAAAAGCCTCAGAAAATGCCTTTACTAAATATGCTACCGAATGCAGTAGCATCCCTAATACCGCGGCTTCACTCCCTAAACCAGCAGAGATTGCAAAGATCAATACCCATAAAACTGTGGGTACCGCACGAATAAATGCCATCACCATTCGTACAATTTTGGACAACCATTCATTTGATAAATTTGTAGCTGCCATTAAAGCTAACCCTAATGCAATCACTGCCCCAATAATTGTTGATAAAAAAGCAAGACCAACTGTGATGCCAATTTGGTAAAACGCTTCTCCCCAGCTAAAATGCGATAGCCCTGGTTCTAAAATCATTATTTTAATATTGCTTAACGTATCAACAATCGCTGTTTTTAGCTCAAACCCTTTATAGTTAAATATAAAGAACGCAAAAATTGTTGATAGCGTAAAAATTAGTAGCATCACACGGATATAAATATCTGCTCGTGAATATTTCCTTAATGGAATATGCCTTTTGCGAGGCGGATTATTTTCCATAGCCTGTACCATTTATAAAATCACCTTTCGCACATGATTTGAACACACATCAATAACAATAACGGCTACTACGATACAGAGCGTAATGAGTGAAATTACATTATAGTTCAGCATTTTATAATAAATATCAAACACATAGCCGATGCCAGTACCAGTTAAAATGCCTATCAATGTTGCATTACGAATATTTGTTTCAACCATGAATAAGATCCAGCTAATAACCTGCGGTAAACACTGTGGCAATACGCCCTTAAAGACGATTTGAAAATATGTTGCTCCAGTTGCTTGTAAGCCTTCAATAGACTTATCACCTGCTTCATCGATCGATTCGATAAATGCGCGTGTTAGGAAACCTGTTGAGCCTACAAATAAAGCTATAAAACCTGTCACCGAATTCTGTCCAAACGATAACAATAATACAAGCGCCCAGACAACAACTGGAATATTTCGGGAAAGCGATGCTACAAATCGAGAAACTAGCATTAACGGTTTATTGATCATCGTTTTAGAAGAGCCAAATAACCCTAAAAATAGTGCTATGATTGCACCAAACACAGTAGCAGCAATAGACGTAAAAATCGTTTCAAATAATGCTGCAAGTATAATCGGTAATTTTTCTAATGATTCACCTGTTACAAATAAATTCGATAACATCCACAATAGAGCATCTGGCAAGGTAATCATACCTTCTACAACATTAAATTGAGTGATGGCAGCAGAGCCATAGGTAAATAGTATAATGGCGATTAGAAAAAACCATATATGCCAGTTACTACGTTTCAGTTTGTTGTCAATCATGTTAGATCTCCTTATATCATGATTAAATCTTGCATGTTCGAACTATAAATATTTTGGATTTCCACATTCGTCAGTGCAGCACTGCGATTATTGAAGACAATATTGCCTTTGTTTAAGCCAATGATACGATCCGAATAATGCTGCGCAACCTCCACCTGATGTAGATTAACGACTACCGCAATTCCTAGCTCAGAGGAAATCATCTTCAAATAATCCATAATAATTTTTGAGGAGTTCGGATCCAACGAGGCAATTGGTTCATCACATAATATTAGTGAAGGCTCCTGAATAAGCGCTCGACAAATCCCAACTCGCTGTTGCTGTCCCCCACTTAATTGGTCACAACGTTTATATGCATGTTCCTCAATACCAAGCTTTTCTAAGAGGAAAAAGGCACGCTCCTTTTCCTTTTGCGTATAGCGATTAAAAATTCCCTGCAAAGTCGTTTTATAACCAAAACGACCATGCAGTACATTTTCTAAAACCGAAAGACGTGGAACTAAATTATAATGCTGAAAAATCATGCCGATTTTCGTACGTACTTTTCGTAGCTCCTTCTTATTTAGTTGACCGATATTTTGTTCATCAAATAGGATTGTTCCTTGATTAAAATTCACCATTCGATTAATACAGCGTAGTAACGTGGATTTTCCTGCACCAGAAGGACCAATAATGGAAATAAACTCTCCTGGATAAACTTCAAAGCTAATATCCTTTAATACTTTTGTTTCTTCGTTATAAAACTTCTCTACTTTATTAACCTGCAATAATGGTATCATCTCGAATATCCTCGCTTTTTAATGTCGCTAATTATTTTGTTAATTCTCGAATCGGGTTAAACCATGCATCCTCAACTTTAAGGAAACGCTCATTCTCTTCCTTTGTGAATAATGTTGCAGTCTCACTACCCTCTAAACCAAAAATCATTTCGTTATTTGCAAACTCATCCGAAGTAAATAGAGCTTGAATTGTATCAAAATCTTCTTGACCCATAGTTTCTAAATTTGCAACGAATGGTTCATTTAATACAGGCGTTACGTTCATTAATGTAAAATCCTTACCTGCTACTTTGTTAAATGGCTCTGCTGCATTTTCTTTTACTGTATAAATAGCACCTTGTCTATTTGCTTCTCCGTCTTTGAGCTCTACATACTCTTCTACACATGTATCACAGAATGCGGCTACATCTACATCACCATTTAACAAGTTCACCGCCGATCCTTGGTGAGAGTTACCAAATAATACTTGCTCAAATAATTCAGCACCTGTCATGATGCTTTCCTCAGATAAGTCTGCGTATTTATCCGTTTCTGAGAAATGCTTAATGATTGTTGAGGATGGTACTTTAAAGCCAGAGGTTGAGCTATTTGATACAAATGAAATTGATTTCCCTTCAATTGTATCTAATGAAAATTCATCATCCTTTTTGAATGCATCCTGTTCATTTACATCTACAGCTAACCAACTATAATAAATTGCATCATCTAATGTTCCAGATGCGCCAGATTGTACTGCTAACGGAATAACTGCATCATTTTTTTTCTTCGCTTCAATATAGCTGTTTGAACCCATAAAACCCATATCTGCATTGCCATTTGCAATTGTTTCAATCGCGATAGCATAGTCTGTCGTTAAGTGATGCTTCACTTCCTTACCTGTGGCTTCCTCGATTAATTCTCCTATCTCATCACGTGATGCCTTTAAATCAGAGCCTGATTCATTTGGGTACCAAACAATGTCGATTTTGTCGTCTACTTTACTTTCTGTTGTTTGTCCAGAGCATGCTGCTAAAGCGATTGATAGTGCTAAAACTGATGACATTAAAATTGTTTTCTTCATTGTTCTATACCTTCCTATTCATAGATTGAGATTAAAATATTTTTTACATCCGCTTCTGTTAAGGGGACTGGATTGTTATCCATACGACCTTTTGTAAACGCATTTTCTGCAATACGATTAATACTTTCATGTGTTCCTTTGTATTGCACAAGTCTTGTAGCAAAACCCGCTCTTTCCTGTACGCTTTCTATCCATTGTTGTATTTCTTTAAACGAACGATGACCAAATGCTTCAAGAAGTTGTTGTTTTTCAGGGATACTCTCAAAATTAATAGCTAACACTTTTGCTAATGTTAGGCTTGCTGCCACACCATGTGAAATCCCAAGCTCCATCGTTAGTGGGTAAGAAATGGAATGGCAAGCTGTTGTACGCGTATTACTAAAGGCCAAGCCTGCATACATACTTGCTAAAGCAATCTCACGTCGATATTCTATATTACTTGGTACTTCAATTAGCGGTTCTAAATATTGCATAATTCGCTGAATGGCCTCTTTTGCATAAACTCTAGAAATTTCATTCGACTTATTTGACCAATAGGCCTCTGTTGCATGACATAATGCATCCAATGTTGTCGAAACAGTAATACTAATTGGTAATGAAGTTGTTAGTGTATGGTCAATAATTGCTGCATAGGCATATAATGATGGGTTATCAATAGATAGTTTGATTCCTTGCTTTTCATACCAAATTGTTGCCCAGCATGTTAGCTCTGAGCCAGTACCAGAAGTAGTAGGAATACCAATCCAAGGTATTGTCTGCTCGTTATTCTTGTAGTTTTTTTGTTCAATAATTGTCAACAGCTGCTTAGAGTTTTCAATTTGCATACCTTTAATCGCTACTAATGATTTAGATAAATCTAATACACTCCCCCCTCCGATACCTACGATACAATCAAAATCAAAATCTTTTGTCTCATTGAACAATGCGAATAAATCATCTACAGTGGGATTTGAAATTTCAATATCTACTTGCTGCATTTCATACTGCTGTAAACATTTCCTCATTTCAGTGCATTCTGGCGATTTATTAAAATTACCCCCACGAGTAAGTAAAAGCACTTTTGTTACCTTTTGGGGCATTTCTTCAATTACTCGCTTTAAAACCTTTAATTCCCCAATATTAATTTTTACTGGATTAAAAAAAATTCCCATTAAATCACTCTTCTTCCCTCTTAATCTACTGCTTTTTGCACTTAACTTATTTATTCCTTTGCAAATCCTTGCTTACATTTGCAATATTAATCATCTTTTTGCAGTTTTTCAATCCATTCTGAAATATCTTTACATCAATTTATAAAATTTACAATACATTAATATTCCATAATCAACCTAAGTTGTTTGTAAATATGTATAATTTGGTAGGATTGAGCATAAAAGACGAATGATGCATCTTTTTGCAAGAATATATATATTATCAGATTGAAGTTTCCTCAAAAAAGCAAAAAGCCGCAAAAACATCTAAGCTTGCAGCTATTTTTACTATCTAAACTGAATTTAGAATTCTAGAGAAAAAGAGCTTCTTGTCTGGTCAAATATTTTAAAAAAACCAGTCTCAAAGTTATTTGAGTACTGGATTCTATGTTTTGTATATAACAGATGCCTCTTCAATTTTTCACTAAGCTAAAGAAGGACACTTTAATGAATAAACTAGAACAACATTTTCGTAATAATCCTAATAAGGAAATACTATCAAAGAAGTTAAAGAAGCTTTACTAGAAGGGTACTGGGTAACATCAAAAGAAAAGAACCTTCTATAAAAAATCAATTTTACAATCTTAAATGAAGTAATGACATTGCTATGTTGCTCCTGCAGCAGCTTTTTATACCATGGGTTTGTATTTTACAAGATAGATTTCTTTAAAAAAGAGGGCAGTTGCTCTTTGAAGAGACAAAACATAGCTGCAGTAAATTGATATACTCTCACCCTCTTACTATTAAAAATACGCTACTCGATGTGAGTAGCGTTACTGACCAATATGAAATCATCTCGTAAAAGGTAGCTCCTGTAAGTTCAATTATTTTTTAACAAAAATTTTAAAATATTTTTTGTAAACTCTTCATATGAAGTATTCTTTCCACGCTGGTTATACCATTTTCGAATTGTTTCTACTAACCAAAACGGCACAGAGTTCCCATCTATTACATGATAATATTGCTCGTATCCTTTTTTTAAATGCTCCCATCGATAATCATTACCCTGAAGTGTGTACTCAGAGACATCAATTATTTTTGCCCTTCCATTTTGGAGCAAAATATTTTTTAAATGAATATCACGAGGGTTAAGGCCCTTCTTCCGAACATATTCTCTTGCATCCTCCACTTCATTTATAACCTGTTTTGGAATGTGAATACCTTGTAGAATGCAATCAAAGAGCGTTTTTCCTTCTTCGTAACTTAAAACAAGGTATTCGTCATATGAAGCAAAGCATGTTGAAAAGAAAGGTGAATCTCCTAATATTTCATAAACATTTGCTTCAATTTTTACTTTGTGTACTTTGTCTTTGGCATATACTTTAAATGCATACGCTGGAGCGGAAAGAGCTTGAAAAACAGCCGCATCTGTCCCAACACCTATACACTTCAAATCATCAGCTTCACCACTTATGGTTACCGGCTCGTTATTTGGATTTGAAAAAACGTTTATTTTTGAAAGAGAATCTATAGCTTTGTCCCATTCGTTTTCCATTCCCATCTCTCCCATCATTTACATTGAAGAAAACTACACTATAATTACTTTAGTAGCGATTCTATATCGCCCTTAACCATATTCAGTTTCTTTAACTAACACCCGTCTCCATACTTTTTTCACACACTTATATCTCAAGTTTCCTACACGTTCTCTTTCATTTTAAAACGTTGGGAACTAATAGAAGTTCCTATATACATTTCTCCTTGTGGAAGTATACGGCTTCGTTAGCTACAGAAGAACCAGTTCTATCCTCTATTTACCCTTAACCATCTGCATTAAAAACTTTCAAAGAGATTTGATGTGGCTCTATTGTTAGCTTTATTATTTAATATTGTCAATTCAAGTGGTTCATTAGTTTACACACTAGAACAAATTGTTCCTTGTAGAGCGATAGCCTCTGCCATATTAGTCCAATTTTCTTTTGTCGATTTCAAACACATAATATAATCGACTGCTTCAAAACCTATTCTATTAAGCTTTGAAGCAAATTTCTCATAATGAATTATAATATAGTCTGCACCTAGCTCCCGTTGCCAAAATACATGACTCTATTCTCGAAGCTTTACCTATAACCGTTAACCCAGCCCATTTAGCTAGTTAGATAGCAATAGAACCTACTCCACCTCTTATTTTCATTTGGAAAACGATTGACATTCATTCTATCAATATTGCTTCATACGCAGTGACTCAAAAGTAGTAGAGGATTACACTCAAAAAATGAGAGAACAGTATTTAAGTAATAAAAAAAGCCAACTCATTATATATATTAAAAATGCTCAGGCTCAAATTAATGAACATCTGGTCATTTGTTCATATGGCAAATAAGTAATTCCTCTAACTTGGTTTTTAGCCCTTGACTAGCGTACCTCAAAATCGGATACCTCCCTACACTTCAATTATTTACCAATACAATATTAGGTGTTATTAGGTATACACATTCTTAAGGAGTGATGAAATGACTAAAGAAGCAGCAGAAAGGGATCATACTCAAGAAGAAATTGAAAGAATATTAATCCAAAATAATCACGAAACAGTTGGTCGTATTGCAACTGACGAAGATACTAAAGCAGAAATAATTAATTTCATACAAAAAGATATGTATTCTAACACTACTGATCAACAATTTATCGTAAGCTTACAAAAACTACTCGATCCCATTTCCAGTTGTGATGTAACAATTAATGATAGTTTCTCTGACAGTATTATTTGTACTTTTAAACCAAAAGAAAAAACTCATTACTAATGATTCAAAAATCTTAAATTAACAATTTGTACTTAAACATTTGTTGACAAAGCAATAGTTATATTATATTAAAAAAACTCATTATCGATTAAGGTAACGCGCATATGTCTTATTTGGTGACAATTTAAGTATTTTTGTTCCTTGAAGCTATTTTGTTGTACATGGATTTAGATAGATAAACAGAAAACTAACACAGCTGTCTATTTTTTGTATATACAATTATAAGTATTTCCTATAAAATTACATTAATTCATAATATTAAATAGATGGACGCTACCCTATTAATTAATCATTAATTTTTTTGAAGGAAATAACTTGTTTAAAAATTTTCGTGAAGAACTAAAAGAAGAATGGAAAAACACAACCGAGGATTTAGAAAAAAAAGTATTTAAAGTATGGCAGTTAGAGTATAAAGGGCATATCATTCGAATTGTAAATGCAATGACAGAAGAAGTTCTTTATATTAATAATGAGGTAATAGATAAAAAAAGTAGGGACAATATGTTCAAACAAGTCTACCCCTTTGTAAAATTGAAAGGTGAAATTACAGAAGCTAATGGAACCATATCTAAAGTAAAAGTAAAAATTGGTGGATTACTATGTCTAAATATTGTTGTTAAAGTAAACGGTACAACACTACTTAATGAGAAACACCAAATTTCTATCAAATAATGTTTAACTTTTAAAGTATAGGAGAGGTAAATATGAATAAATTCCGCGTAAGAAGATGGTTAAAATTGCACCCAGAACAAGAAATCATTATTACAAGTGAGCATTATAAACGTCTGGGTGATATCGGATTACTGAAAATCATTATTTTAGGTTCATATAAAGATAAAATTATTTCATATGACCCACAATTATTTGAGGTTATACAATCTAGTCTTGACTCTACTTCACTTTCAAAATTGTTTAATGACTTCACACAACATTCTAGAGAGCGTTATTTAGATAACAAGAAAAAACCAACTCATTATACATAATTAAAAATAAAACCAAGCGTCCATATTCAATAGAGGAATTGGATGAAATTTGTGTTTGGTAAGTGAATTTTGTAGAAACAAAAAATGACCAGGTACTCACAATGAACTGAACCTCGAATCGGTCCACTTTTTTTAAGTGTCCACTATTCGGGGTTCAGTTCAAAGAAAAGATATGCACCCGATTGTTGAATTAGAAAAGAATAGTGTGCAGTCTCAATATTTTAAATGAAGCAATATTATTTACATTACATTTCATTTAGTTTAACAACTTCTCCATTATTCGCCTTTACTGCATATTGACAATCTAACTTTCCGCATAATATATAGTAACCCTGCTCAAAATCATATACATAATATGGTGTCAATTCAATGAAGTCTTTTAATTTCTCAAATGCATCCTCTTTTGAAATCTTTATTTCCTCTGCTTCATCTAGTTCCATATACATTTTTAAAAACGGCTTATTATCCATGTAATTTAATACTTGATAAGTCTCTGCGTCGATGAACAGCTTCACTTTTCTTTTAAATACACGCTCTTTCTGTTCCTTTGCTTTTAATATTGCATGGATGTATCCCTTATCTCGATATAGCGACTTTAATGCCCATTTCCCCGAATCATTCGTGTATTCTTGACTTAAAAATTTTTTAATGTTACTGACACACTTTTTAATTTCTTCCTCTGTGATTGGTCGCAAATCTGGATGTGGTTCCCTCTGAAACGCTTGATCAGGTGTGACATTTTCAATGAGTGATAGTATTTTACCTTGGAAAGTTTTTTGAATATTATCATCCCATTCTATCACTTTATCCATTTGCAAAGAAAATTTATCATCTACAAAGATTTCAAAAGGTAAGGTAGAAAAACAATTATTCTTAATATAAATCTCCTCGATTGCAAATGCAGGAACGAGCTTTTTTTGTTCAATGACTGGAAACTCAACTAACTTCAATTGTTCCTTAGCTAACTTTTCTACTTGTTCAAGGGAAAGTAAATATTTTTCTTGTTTTACAAATTTATCTGATTGAAACTGTCCATATACGGAAAATAAGGTGAGCCTACCTTCTTTATCCAGTTTTAATGTAATATGACCAGACGGAGAAACTGCAACCCCATCTATAAATTCCTTGAAATGAAGCTCTCTTTCTTCTTCCTTCCATAACTCAAACTGTCTTCCGTAATTCAACCCAGTTTCCTTTTCAATCCACATGATGATTTCATGCCTGTTATTCAAATCAAATGTCATACCATCAACAATTGATATACCCTCACTAAAAATCACATGTTTAGTCTTTCTTGAATGGATGTCTATCTCAATACAAGCTGTACCTTCTGGATTATAGGTTTCATCATCCCAATTTTTAATATGATTTGGAAACCATTCCATGCTTAGACTATAAACGGTATCTTTGAAAATTGTTGTACTTCGGTTGATATCAAATGTGTGTAAATAATAAGCGTGTAAGCAGTATTTTTCTTTTGTATAATCAATTAATTCTTTTATTCTCTTATCCATCTAGATCTCCTTATATTTAAGGTATTATGAATAACATCCCCCTACTTGTCGATATTATTTCACCTTGTATGTTGGGCTAATATCATTTTACCATATCCTTCCTCAATTAAATGGCCCTATCGTAATATAAGGTTAGCTAGATTTTTCTGGCTGGCTATTTTCTTATAGGTTTTATTATTACGGTAGTCGGGGTAAAACGTCTGGCCCGCGGGACTTGATCCCGTTTAACAAACGAACTTATGATATTACAAGCAGCTTTAGGGGTTACCGACTAATTTAGTATTTTCTTAGAGGAGGAGATTTCGATAAGAATCCAGTCGTTGGTCTAGATGTTTCTAAAGGTTCAAGCCTTTTGGATAAAAGTCAGCTCTATCGTAAGAGCTTTAGTGTTAAACATACTCTAGATGGTTTTGGAGGTTTATTAGAATTTCTAGAAGAGGTTGAGTCGCAAGCATTCTACAAGAGAAGTTGAAAATGAAGCCATTTTAAAGGATATTCATCTTCTTTACCACAAGTAGAGGATATTTACGGCCATCGACGTACAACGTTGGCAATCAAACGTCTGCGAAAAGAAAGTAATCCAGGGATAGTTAACAAGAAACGTATCTATCGTTTAATGCAACTGAGCGGATTGAAATCTGTTATTCGGCGTAATCGTAAGCCTTATCGTATCACCAGCTCATCATGTGGCAGAGTATTCATTGAATCGGGCATTTACATCAGAAAAGCAAAATGACAAATGGTGTACAGATGTCACAGAGTGTAAGTATGGAAACTGAAAGAAAGCTTATTTAAGCACAATTATCGATTTATAAGATGGTTTAATTGTAAGTTATGTATTGGGTCATTCGAATAATAATTCCCTCGTTTTCAACACAATAAAAAATGCAAATGAATCATTACAGCCAGGCGAGTTGTCAAAAATACATAGTGATCGAGGTTTTCAATATACCTCGAAGGAATTTAAACGAATCGTAAACAAAGCCAATATAACACAAAGAATGTCTTGTGTTGGTCGATGTATTGAAAACGGACTGATTGAAGGATTTTGGGGTACGTTGAAGTTGAAAAGTATTATTTACATAAGTATTATTACTATGAAGCTTTAAACAAGCAATTGATGTCATTTTTATAATCATCACCGTTATCAGAAATGATTAAACGACTTGAGTCCCCTAAAATTCAGGTCTGAAGCCGCTTAATACTATTTTTATTACTTCGAGCACTTCAATTTGAGTATCTGAGCTTTGTAATTATATTTATTCTCTTATGGTTGCAAGAAAATTTATCACTTTTAAAAATTATTTCTCTTGTATCCACTAACTTTATAAGTTTAGGTTTATTTTCTCCTGTGTCAATTTCAACATACTGATAATTATTAGACACATCTATAACTAGTGCCACATGATACTCTTTATAATTTACATCGTCTAGTTCCAATCCATTATCGGAATCGTAAAATGTATCAATTTCACATATACTAGTCTTTCCATTTTCCCATGTAATTTCTAATTTCGGTTTTGGCGCACTATACTTAAGCAACTTTAAAACCGTATTTTCAATAACCATTTTCCCTACTCCTCCTCCGTTAAGGTTTTGAAGGAACAATATTAGCGCTTGTTTTACTATAGTGTATTAAGTTCAATAATGATTTGTTCAATATCCAAGTAAACACCAATGTTTTTCATTCATTTAACATTGTACAATTACCAGTATGGTTTTGTAATAAATCATCTGCATTTGTTCTAAGTATACTTTTAAAAAGTTGATATTAGATTCCCCCTTCATTTTTGACCATCATCTGAATTATAAATAATTTCTTGTTTGTAATAAATCTAATAACCCATCTGGGACTTGTGTAGATTCCTTATAAAAGAAGTAAACTGGTACACTTGGTAATGGGAACTCTTCAAAAGGAACTATATTAAATCTCCCCTCCATGCGCTCTTTCCTTACAATCATACGAGGTAAAAACGACATCCCTAAACCATCCTTTATTAGCCTTTTCACCACATAGGACTGAGAAATGGATACTTGCTTCGTTAAAACATATTTTTCTCTTAATTTACGTACTAGCTCTCCCCAAATCGTTGGATGGTGGTTCGTAAATAAAGTATACGCTTGAAATAACTCCTCATAATCAATATAAGTGCCTGTTTCATCATCATAGGCATCTAAGGGAATTACTAACTCTAATGGACTATCAATCAGCAGCTCTTGATGCCAATGTCGATAACGTGTTGGTAATAATGAAATACCAATATGAGCTTGATCCTGATTGACTAAATCCTCTATTTTAGCTGAATCCTCTACTAAAATCGATATCTCAAGTGAAGGGTTGTCATTGATAAATTGATAGATAACATGAGGCAGAATCGTTTCAACCATTAACGGGGTCATAGCAATAATGACCTTTTCTTGAATACCTTTACTTGCTAATCGAATACGTTCAATGCTTTGTTCCCACTGTCTAACCATTTGCTGTGCCTCTATTTGAAAGAGCCTTCCAGTGTCTGTTAATTGCACACGATTTTTTTCGCGCTTAAATAATTGTACATGCAGAAATTCTTCTAACTGCTGAATATGAACCGTAATACTTGGTTGAGATAAATGAAGTTGTTCCGCTGCTGTACGAAAATTACTGGTTTGGGCAGCGACGATAAAAGATTGTAACCATTTATATTCCAAAAATCTCACCTCATTGATTAATATTCTTAATTAAATTCATTAAATATATATAATTTACTAAATTATACAATAAGAATAGACTGATGATGAACTAGATTATGTATTTAAAAGGAGAGAATCATATGCCGCACATTAGATTAAGTCGTCAATTTCTGATGTTTGCTCAACAGGAATGTCAAGGCTCAAGCCCGCTGTACGAACATTTAGCAAATAAAATTGCCAATGACGAAGATTTGTTAGACATTGCCTCCTTGATCCCACAGGGTCAGCCTGCGCCCAATTTATTGTTGGCAGCAGTTCATTATTTATTAACTACATCCAATGATCCTTTGATAAATTATTATGCATCTTTCACACCTTTTCCACATCCAATACAGGAGGTGTTCCCTATTTTTAAAGCATTTGTACTGTCACATACAAATGAATTAACGACATTGTTTCAAGAAAAGCTGGTACAAACAAATGAAATTCGACGCTGTGCGTATCTTTACCCAATGATGACTGAAATCTATGCCAAACATCAACAACCATTAGCTTTTATTGAAATTGGCGCAAGTGCTGGGCTTCAGCTTGGCATGGATCACTACAATTATTGCTACAATCAGCAATTAGTTATTACTAATACGAAAAACGATAGTATGTTATTCTCGGAAAATCGTGGTGAAACTTTGCCTACCTCACTTTCTGAACCTCCTGTTGTTTGTCAAAGAATAGGGATCGATCTAAACCCGATTGACCTTGGAAATAAAAAAGAAAGTCAATGGCTTCAAGCGTTAATTTGGCCTGAACATCATGAACGTAGAATGTTATTCAATCAGGCTCTTCCCATCATCAATCAATTAGATATTCAGTTGGTAAAAGGGGATGCGATTCAACTGATTAAAGAGCTCCGTCGAACAATAGAGCAAGAGGCAATGTTAGTGATATACCATACACATGTCGCAAATCAAATACCAATTGAATTACGTCATACATTAATAGAGCAATTAAAAGAAATTAGCATGGAGCGACCTCTCTATCATTGCTATAACAATTTATTTGATACAAAACTTCATCAAGATTTTATAGATCAAGGCACTATAAAATCCATTCGTACAATGGCGCGTCCAGATGGGCATGCTCGATGGTTTGAATGGTCAAATAGCTAGCCTTGACACAAAAAGAAACGCTGTGTCAGACTACTTCACAGCGTTTCTTCTATTAATCTTTAAAAATCATATTCAGCATCTTTTTTGGCTCGAATTTCTGCAAAAGCCTCTGTAACATCACGGTATCCTCTGCTAACCGTTCTAAACGAAAAAGGACATCATCATTGACAATTTCTTTACGTAAAAAATCCTTTTCTTCTATAAATACATAGGTCGGTACGATGTGCGCTTTCATATAAGCAAGGATCGGCTTTAGTTGCTGTTCCACCATTAAATAATGCTTGGATGTACCTGCTGTAACAATAACACTGACGACTTTATCGCGGAAGGCATTGACAGGTAAAAGGTCAAAGATGTTTTTTAATGTAGCTGGTATAGATGCTTGGAATGTTGGCGTCCCAATAACGATCGCATCTGCAGCCATAATGGTTTCCGTCACATATTTTGTATCGCCTTCATAGTCAAAGTAATTACGTCCATCACTAAAAACTAGCTGATAGTCAGCAAGATCTAGTAATATTACTTCATGCTGTGGGTATTTTTCTTGTAACATCTCGACCATTTTTTGCGTAGCTGTTCTTGTTTTTGAGCCGACAATAGAACCCGCAAGTGCGACAATTTTCATAATGAGCCACTCCTTATTTTGCTGTGTGTTTTTTTATCGCTGGAATTATATCATTACCAATGATTTCTATATTTTTCATCAATTTTTCGAATGGTACGCCACCAAAATCGATTTGTGCCATAAAGCGTTGCATGCCATATAGTTCGTACTGATAAAGTAGTTTTTCAATAATTTGCTCTTTACTGCCCACCATTAAAGCATCACGTGGATCGGGCGCTTGTGCAAATTGTTGCTTTGGATAGCCCCCACCACGAATAGCTTGGAAACCACCGTTTAAATGTGGATACATGCCCTGCAATGCCTCTTTTGTTGTGTCTGCTACATAAAACAAGCTTGTTGTGGCAATAGGTAATTCATTTGGGTCAAAGCCTTTGCGCTCTGCCGCTTCGCGATAGGCATCCACTGATGGTTTAAAGTTGATAGCAGGTCCACCTAATGTTGTAAGCATCATCGGAATGCCCATATATCCTGCTTTAATGGCGCTGGCAGGTGGTCCACCCACCGCACGCCATATTGGCAACGAGCCGTTTTTTGGCTGCGGTAAAATTTGTGCATGATGGAGAGGTGCTCTAAATTGCCCTTCCCAAGTCACAAGCTCCTCGTCATTGATTTTCATAAGAAGCTCTAATTTTTCCTCAAAGATTTCTTCATAATCTTGTAAATCAACACCTAGTAAGTGATAGGCCCCTACACGTGAACCACGTCCCGCTACAATTTCTGCACGACCATCTGATAATAAATCAATTGTGGCAAAATCCTCATATACTCGTACAGGGTCTGAAACACTTAATACGGTTGCGGAGCTAGACAATTTAATGGTCGAAGTTGCTTGTGCGATAGCACCTAACACGACTGTATGTGCCTGTGTTGTAAAATAAGACTGATGACTTTCACCTATGCCAAATACATCGATTCCAGCTTGCTCTGCTAATTGACTTGCCTCGACTAGCTCTTTTAGTCGTTGTTGAGCAGAAATACGCTCGCCCGTTAGTGGATTAGGGATATGATCACCTAAAGAGTACAGTCCGAATTCGAGTCCTTGTGCTTGATCAATACGATATTTTTCCATCATGTGTTATCTCTCCTTATTCTAGCGGTTCTAAAATAGCTTCAATTTCTGAACGTCTCTCTTCTAAAAATGGTGGGAGGTCTAATTCTTTGCCAAGTTCTTCGACTGCTGAATCTACCGTAAACCCTGGCCCATCTGTCGCCATTTCAAATAAAATACCGTTACGATCTCTAAAATAAAGACTTTGGAAATAATAACGATCAACCACACCAGTACTCTCCAATCCTAGCTCCTTAATCTTGGTATCCCATTGCTGTAATTCATCAACGGTTGCAACACGTAACGCAAGATGGTGAATACTGCCTTTACCAGGTTTTTCGCTTGGTCCTTCTACTTCTTTGACAACAATCTCGCCATGCACTTCCCCTTCTATTGATTGTAGGACCATTTCCTTGTCCTTTTCTGCCATAACTGTATAGTGAAATAAATCTTGTAATAAATTGACCGTTCTTTGTAAAGATCGCACAGTGATTTCAATCGTTCCCATGCCTAAAATACGATGTTCCTCCGGTATATCATTTCCATCCCATGGTTGCCATTGAGCAGGCGTTTCTTGTCCTTGATGGTTTAACAATACCATCCGTAAACCTTCATGATCTTCAAAAAACAAAGCCTCTTTGCCTGCATAAGTAGTGATATCGCTATGTTCTACTTCTAGCTGTTGAAAGCGTTCTTTCCAATATAGTAGGCTTTCGGAGCTAGGTACAAGTAAGCCTATACGAGTAATAGCATTCGTCCCTCGCACTGTACGCCCTGCAACAGGCATTTCAAAAAATGTTAATTCTGTACCTGCTGCTCCTGTTAAGTCTCCATAAAATAAGTGATACATGGAAGGGGAGTCTTGATTCACCGTTTTTTTCACACGTCGTAACCCTAAAATGGTAGTGTAGAAGTGATTATTCTGTTTACCATTTTTCGTTAACATAGATACATGATGGTGTCCGCTTAATTTGTTCATTAATTGTTCCTCCTCATTATTTTCACTTGACTAGGCAAGTGATTTTACAAAAAAAATTACACAGGCGGCAATTTTTTTTCTCGGCTATGTTTTTCAAGCTTTGTCATCGCAATATATAAAGATTTAATTTCCTCAGCTGTTAATACTTCTTCAAAAAATGAAGACTGGAAGTGAAGTTGACTAGGTGTTGCTGCATCAATCATTTGCTCCCCTTTTGATGTCAATGAGATGGTTTTCGTCTTCCAATTTTGTTTACGCTCGATTAGTCCCTCTTTTTCCAGTCGGGCAAGCATGCGGGACATGCCACCTTGTGTTACAGTTACTTTTTCTGCTAATTGAGACTGTGTAATCGGGGCATATGTTTTGATCTGGATTAACACATCAAATTGTGCTGTCGTTAAGTCGAAACGTTTTAAAAATTCATTCGATAACTGATTACTTTGCGCTGTAAAGCGCATCATCCGAATCCATGTTAAGGTGCCTAGTGTATGATTTCTCATGACTTCACCCTCCCTTCAGTTATCACTTTACCATGCAAGTGATACTTCCGCAAGAAAAATATCTTGAATTCGAGATATTTTTCTAACATAGGGGGACTCCCTATATGATGCCAGGTGTTGTAACAGGATATAAATTGCCCTTAAGAGCAAAAGAAATTCTACCCGTTTCTTCTGATACAACCATTACAAGTGCATCACTTAGCTCACTCAATCCCAGCGCTGCACGATGTCTTGTTCCTAATTTCTTTTCCCCTGTATACCGCTCTGACAATGGCAGTACATTGGCAGCTGACTCAATTTGATTTTGATAGACAAGTACCGCTCCATCATGAAGTGGATTACCAGGGAAGAAAATCGATTCTAATAAAGAATGGGTTAAATCCGCACCAATATGAATACCAGGCTGAATTAGATTCTCTAAAGAATCCTGTCTTTGAATAACAATTAAACCACCATGCCTTCTCAAAGACATATTTTGCACACTGTGTGATAGCTCTGGATACTTTTCAGTAAACGGAGAAAGATAACAATTTAAATAGAACGTTGCAGCTTTCATTTCAATTGTCATAAACTTCTCTTTAATTTTCTCAAAATTACCGAGGAGACAATTTGCATCTGTATCCATTTCCTGCACACTCTGTTGTAAGGACATGATCACTTCGAGAAGCTCATCTTTTAAAGTTTCTTTCATTGGTGAAAAATCACAATTTGTTGGATCCATATGATATACACACCTCTTCATTTCATCACTGTTTACGATAGTTTTTCTCTCTATATGTTTTTTATTCTCTTTTAAGTAAAACGACCTCCTACTATGTTGAATAGGAAGTCGTTACATGTTGTTGCAAAAAGATGATATCAACGGCAGAAAAAGCAACTTTGCAAGGTGAGAGGTTGATTTCCGTTCCGCCAGCGTCCTTTCCAGGGGACGTCCGATGAGCCGCTTCACTGTGACGCTAAATCCCCTAGGAGTGACGCTGGCTCCACTCCAATCAACCATTCTGCAAAAGTGTCTTTTCCTCATTTTTCATACTAGCGGTAGCAATCAAAATAGCCCATGATTTGTATGATTAGAAAAAGGATAGGTTTTTATTTTCAATGTAGAGAAGTGATGAATGACAACACCAATGAGTAGTGAAGACCTTCACTTTATTTGAAAACCTTTGCTAAAAAGATTACGTTTTCTGGGTTGGAGTGGAAGGCTACTTGACTCCCGTGGGATAGCGAGACAGGCAAAACTCTAAACGGAGCGGTAGCGGAGGAAGCGATTCGGCGCTCGCCCACAGGAAAGCAAGTAGCCTGTAACGGAAACCATTTTCACCTTTCACAAAAATTCTATTGATGGTTTTGTTTTTCAACAATATGAAACGACTTCCTACTATGTTGAATAGGAAGTCGTTAATATTCTTACATATGCCCTGCCCGAATTTTTTTCACGATGCTGAAAGTCGTGTAGGCAGCAGCGGGTGCTAACACGACAATAAAAATAATCCACACAGTTAAATTATTTGTTGCTTTTAATGTTTCATAATTTGTCATGACAAAAATAATTAGACCAAATAATAGTAAATAGCTCAGCACATTTGGAAAAATGACGATTAATCGCAATAATGCTGGCGGCATCTTTTGTTGATTCATTTAAACCACACCCCTTTTTTCAATTATACGGGAATCTAGTGATTTATCGTACTATATTTTTCCTTTTATACTTTATATTTGCCTGCTGATAGTTGGAGGTTTTCCGCTGTTGTATTCAATTGGTCGATAAATGCGGTCATGTTCTCCATATTTTCCGCTTGATGTTTAGCCTTTTGAGCAACGGCATCAACACTTTGCGATGTCTGCTTAGCCAAGAGCGAAACATCTTCCATGGTAGCTGTTACTTCCTCTGTACTAGCAGCAATTTCCTCAGTGGAGCTTGATACTAAATCCACTTGTGTTGCTAAGACCTGTACATCATTATGAATTCCTTCAAACGATTGCTGTGCTTCTTGTACGATTGCACGTCCTGCATGTAAGACATCTGCTGTCGCTTGGATGGTTGCTACAATATTGGCTGTTTCCTTTTGGACATTCATCACCACCTGGGTGATTCTATCCGCCGCACTCTTAGAATCTTCAGCTAATTTACGAACTTCTTCAGCTACAACGGCAAAGCCTTTACCCGCTTCACCAGCACGCGCCGCTTCAATAGATGCATTTAATGCCAGTAAATTCGTTTGATCAGAAATTCCTGTAATCACATTGGTAAATTCCCCAATCATTGTAGATAGTTTTTCAAGCTCCTGTGTTCCAATCACCGCAAAATTCGTTTTCTCATGAATAGTCACCAGTTGCTTTTGTAAGGACTGCATAATTTGTAATCCATTATCTGCGTTTTCCTCGGTATTACGCGAAATACTAGAAATTTCTGCTATGGATTCAGAAATATATTGAATGCTGCGTGCCAATTCCTCCATTGAATGCGCACTGTCTGCCGTATTATTCTGTTGTGCAAAGGAGGCCTGCGCTACCTGACTAGATTCGCCTTGGATAATTGCGGCTGATTCAAGTGTTTCATGAGCATTTTCTTGAATGGTATAGGTAGCTTCTTTTATTTGATTGGCCCCTTGCTTGATTTCACACATAATTTGTTGGAAATTATCCATCATCCCATTAAATGATGTCACTAATTGGCCAATCTCATCTTTTGCATGGATTGGAATACGCTTGGTTAAATCTGCTTCACCTTTACTAATTTCCTCTAAGGAATTGCGCACACTTAAAATACGCGATACTTGCTTCGAAATAGACAGGCCCGTAGTGAAGAAAATCACACAGACAACAATCAATGAAGCTACAATTGTGCCTACCAAAATTTGTGAGAGAATAGCATTGGATACAATAATAGCTAAGTATGTACCGTTTGATAATGGCTTTACATATTGCGTGACACGAGTACCATCGTAGCGCCCTGAAAATTCAGTTGACTTTTGTGCTGAAAATTGGGCTGGCTCAAAACCAATATCCGCTAAATTTTGTTTTGCTGTAGCGGCAATGGTTTGACCTTTTTCATCTACAATAGCGGCGAATAATACGGTTGAGGATAAATAGTTGTCCAGTTGATCGATATAGGATTCACTGCCGATACTTGCTTCTAAATCTAGTAGCTGCTGTCCATGGCGAGCCACCTGTACAATTTGTGGAGTTGCTGGATTCCAGCTACCTACCCCGACAAATTTGAAAAATTGATCATCGACATCGCGAATTTGTGCTTTTTGGACAATTTCTTTCGCTCTTCCATCTAAGAGTTGCATATATTCGGCAGCTTGTCCGTTTGGATCAGCGCCAAAGTTAAAATCAACAGTTGGAGCTACTGATGTCACCGTTGTATTCCCTTTATCATCTGTACTCCAAATCTCATCGATGCCACCACGCTCAGCAATGGCCTTTAAATCCTCATATGTAGCACCTTTGTCAATGATGTAAGAAGCCATTACAGATTCGGCAATCATTTCTTTTTCCATAATTTCTTCTGCTTTTTCTCTAGATTGAATCGCTCCTTCCAATCCCATGACTATGGAGTTGGCGATTGCTTCTCCATTGCTTTTTTCACTTTTATATGTAGCTTGATAAACATAAATAGAAAATGCCGCTATAATGAACACCACAATGCCCATAATCTCCAGAAGCATTTTCCATTTCATTGACTTTCTCATGATGAGATCCCCCTAAAAATTACGATTATTTCCACTTCATCATACAATATCACTTCCATATATTTCATTAACAATTTATTAAATATAAAATAATAAGTTTTGAAGAAGTTCAAATTGTCATTAATTTGTAAAAATTTCGAAATAGATAAGCATGGAGGATAAAACTAACTATTTTGTACTAGTAGAAGCATGCAAAAAAGCATAATTCTCATGATTAAACAGTAATATTTAAACAAAATTATCTCCACATCTTTAGGACTATAAACTAAAAACATCTATTAAAGGAATCTCCCCTAATAGATGTTTTCCATTTAATAATTATATCAGAATAATTTATTGTGTTGCCATGTATAAACGGCTTGATCAGCTGTTAGGAATGTATTCGGAAAAATCCCCTGTGCTTCAGCTAAAAATTGAGGTAAGTCGTATGGAAGAAAACGTGCGCTTAAATGATTTAATAATAAATAGTGTGCACCAGCTTGCTGTGCGACTTTTGCAGCCTCCACATTTGTTGCATGACCGTAGCTTGCTGCTAAATCTGTTGTTGTACCATCAAAAGTTGCTTCATGCACAATGATATCAGCACCCATTGATAATTGGATTGCTTCTTCACAATATTTTGTATCGCCTAAGACCGACAATGTAAAGCCCTTTTTGGCTGGTGCCACCACGTCTTTCGCATGTACCACATCACCATTTTCAAGTACAATATCGTGGCCATCTTTTAATTGCCCTAATAAAGGTCCCTTTGGAACACCAAGTGCCTGTGCTTTGTCAATTAATAATTCACCTGGTAAATCCTTTTGTTCAATACGATACCCATAGCAAGGTACAACATGGCGTAATTCCTTAGCATGAATTGTAAAATGAGCATCCTCAAAAATAATGCCTTCTTGTACCTCTACAAAGCGTAAAGGATATGTTAAATGGGTTTTTGATAGGGCCAATGTTTGTTCAATCCACTGCTGTAAGCCAGATGGCCCGAAGATCGTTAGCGGCTCATCCCCACCTTGAAAGGAACGCGAGCTTAAAAAGCCTGGAAGTCCAAAAATATGATCTCCATGTAAATGTGTAATAAAAATTTTCTTTACTTTCCGTGGCTTTAACGACGTATGAAGGATTTGATGCTGTGTCGCCTCCCCACAGTCAAATAGCCACATTTCACTCACTTCATCTAATAGCTTTACCATCAGAGCACTTGTATTTCGTTCTTTTGAAGGCATGCCTGCGCCTGTCCCTAGAAAATGTAGCTGCAACATATGCCACCTCACTTCTTCTTTATATCGTTTTATTGTACCTTATCCATTCCCATAAGAAAAACCTTTGGTGTACAGTTTCTCCAAAGGTTTCTTGATTATTTTGGTTGCCATGAAACAAGCGCCGCATGGAAATCATGACGATAATAATAACGTCCATCCTTTTCTTCGATAAAAGGTAATAGTGATTCCTCTACATGGGCTCGCTGGAAATTCGTCGTTAATATTTTTTTACTCTGCGTTGTCACAAGCTGCTCATAGCTTTCATATTCGTAGACACGTTCGAGCGGGATAATCTGACAATCCGCGTAGATATCCATTTCATAGAGGAGATTCAAAAACTCGATATAATCTCTGCGGGGAAATTTAATGTCATAACCATACTTTTCATATAACTGTTCATAGTGTGGCTGAATGGGCCCTGTCGTCATCCCAATGATGGCACGTTTCCTCGCCAGCCGATTCATGTGATATAAAGCTGCTTTAATTTCATACATTCGGTAAAAACAATTCACGCCCAAGACGATATCATGTGGTTCAATCTCATCTTGCTCTAAACTTTCCCACTTTGCATGAATATAGGAAACGTGCTTCTCCTGCGGCATACATTGTTGTAAGTAATGCAAAATGCTTTCAGAGCTATCCACACATGTGAGCTTGCTTACTTTATCAGCTAATGGAAATGTATAATTGCCCCACCCCGGACCAATTTCTAATACAGAATGCTGAGGTTCAATTTTTTTTTGAAGCTCCTGAAAAATCAATGCAGCATAAGGATCTGTTTGTCCCACTTTTTTACGTGCCACGGATTGCGCCCAAAATTGCTCCTCTAGCTGATCATTCACCATTCGTTCAGGCATATTGCCATGCCAGTCCTTCATGCCTTCCTGCCATAATGCCTCATAGTTAATGGCTAACGGTCCTTTTCTCGTCATATAGATACCTCTAAAGATAATATTTCATATATTTTTTTCATATCAAGATTTGCTCGAACGTGGTCGGCTAACATATTATAGGCATCTTCTCTTCGTTCTGCGTCACTTTTCACATCACTTGGTAAAGCTGTTAGCCCTTTTTTCACTCGTATTTCATTGACAAGTTGACGGGTAAAGGTACGATTATGGAACAAGCCGTGGAAATACGTGCCAATCACTTGCTCATCTTGACTAACCGCACCATCTTCTCTTCCATCCTCTAACAGTAAAAACGGTGATACCGCATCACGTAAAATTTTCGTACGCCCTAGATGGATTTCATAGCCTGTCAATGTGTCCTGCCCTCTTACACCTGTCATTTGCACCGTTTTTTTATTGCCTACAAAAGTGGTTTCCATCGGTAATAGCCCAAGACCATCTGCAGATTCACCATTCCCCTCCACTGCTTCTGGATCAAGTAATGTTTCACCAAGCATTTGGAAACCGCCACAAATGCCAATAATTTTAGTACCGCACGCACGTAAATGTGTGATGGCTTGATCGAAACCCTGTGCTTTTAGCCAAGCTAAATCATCCATTGTACTTTTCGTTCCTGGCAGAATGAGTAAATCTGGTGTACCTAGTTCATTGACATGACCAATTAAACGGACACCCACCTCTGGCTCATCGAAAAATGGATCAATATCGGTGAAGTTTGAAATACGTGGTAAACGAATCATGGCTACATCTACAGCAAATTCGCCTAGCTTTGGTTTTTTAAAACGTAGTGACGATAATGCAAGTGAATCCTCTGCTTCAATATTGACATCGACATAAGGAATCACACCAAGTACCGGAATACCCGTTTCGCGCTCCACCCATGCCAAACCATCATCCAGTAATTCACGCATGCCTCTAAACTTATTGATAATTAATCCCTTAACACGTGCTCGTTCTTCCTCATCTAACAATGCCAGTGTACCAACAATCGAGGCAAAGACCCCGCCACGATCAATATCAGCAACGAGGACTACCGCTGCATCTGCTAAGTGAGCCATTCGCATATTAGCAATATCGCGATCCTTTAAGTTAATTTCTGCTGGGCTACCAGCGCCCTCTAGGACAATGACATCATATGTATGTTGTAGCGTGCGTACTGATTTTTCTACAATTGGCATCGCTTCTTGCACAAAATTATTGCGGTAGCTTTTGGCATCCATATTTAAAAAATGCTTACCATGAACGATAACCTCTGACATCATATCTTGCTTCGGTTTCAGCAAGATAGGGTTCATATCCGTCGTTGCAACAACACGAGCTGCCTCTGCCTGTACCCCTTGTGCGCGGCCGATTTCACCGCCATCCTTTGTAACAAATGAATTAAGAGCCATATTTTGTGATTTAAATGGGACTACCTTCAGTCCATCATCTGAAAATATACGACATAGTGCAGTACAAATCATACTTTTCCCAACATCGGAAGCTGTTCCTTGAATCATGATTGATTTTGCTGGCATAGTCACTCTCCTCTGTAAGTATTCTAAGGCGAAGCGCAAGTAATTCCCTGCGTTCCGCGGGTATTCTATGGCGAAGCGCGGGTATTTGCCTTCGCTCCGCGGGTATTTTTCATCCAGCAATTGTAAAGGGTTTTAAAATTCGAGCCCTTTCACCGCTGGAATCCCTTCATCATAATAATGCTTTGTCGCCTCAATGGTTGACACTAAATCAGCCATTGCTAGTAAGGCCGGATTCGCACTTCGTCCTGTGACAACCAAATGCATTGTAGAAGGGCGGTTTTGGATTGCCTCGATAACTTCTGCTAGGGGAAGGACATCATCGATTGGAAACTTGGTGATCGCTAGGGCATTGTTGAGTTCATCGAGGACCAATAAATCAATGCTGTCATCCTGTAGAGCTGCCTTCGTTTTTTTCCAAGCCTTGGCTAATGCAGCACGATGCTCCTCAGGTGTTTTTGTCCATGTAAAACCTATGCCCATTTGTTCCATTTCTACGCCTAGCTTACGAAGGGCAATTTGCTCTCCATAAGTACGTTCCGGGGATTTGATAAACTGCAGATAACGCACATTTAAGCCTCGACCAACTGCACGCAATGTAACGCCAAGAGATGCTGTCGTTTTGCCCTTACCCTCACCTGTATATACTAAAAATAAGCCTTTTCTTGCCATGCTGATAGCCTCCTTACAGCCATGTTGTCTTTTCTGCAAACGGCGTTCGTTTCTTGTCGGTTTGTTCTTGCTCCTGTGGGTAGCCAATAAATATTGTACCGACTACTTTTTGAGCGTCGCTTGCACCAATAAACGTATGCATACGAGGATCATGTACGAGGCCAACACCACGTGTACGCCAAACAAAGCCAAGACCTAGCTCCTCTGCTGTCAACCACATAGACATAATGGCACTACATACAGCAAAGACATTATCTTCTGTCGCATCTGTGTCCCCCTCTACTATGTCAGCTGTCACCACAATGGCTACAGGGGTTGTTTGTACAACCTTTAATGAACTTTCCACTAAATTTGGCTTCGTGGGGAAGCGTTCTTGTAAATAAGCACTAGCCATTTCTTCATAACGCTTCATGGCTTCATCTTGAATGACATAAAAATGCCAGGGCTCACGCATCCGGTCATTCGGTGCATAGGTTGCTGCCTGTAAAATTTGCTCAATTTTTTCTTTCTCTACTGGTTGTGTCGTGTAATTACGAATTGCTCGACGTTTTTTTAATGCTTCAATGACTGTCATAGTGCTTCCTCCTTGTGACCTTATAAGAAATGATTATGAAAAGGTAAGTCCTTGCTCTTCAAACCATTGAATTTTTTCACGTACCTTGACAACCTCGCCAACAACAATCATAGAAGGGTTATGGTACCCTTCACGCTCAATGATGCTGGCTATCTCATCTAGCGGCCCTGTAATCGTGCGTTGCTGAGCAGTTGTTCCCCACTCAATGACCGCTACTGGGGTTGTTGCCTTCCGTCCATTTTCGATTAATTTTCGAGCAATGTAGGCAATATTACCAACGCTCATATAAAAGGCAACGGTATCTATACCAGTAGCCAATGCGGGCCAATTCAAAAAATCTTGTCCTTTTTCTTCACGACCATGTCCAGTCACAAGGGCAAAGCTTGTCGCGAAGTCTCTATGTGTAACTGGAATTCCTGCGTATGCAGGAGCTGCAATTCCTGCTGTAATCCCCGGAACGATTTCATAGGCAATGCCATGATTTTTTACTATTTCAGCTTCCTCCGCGCCACGTCCAAAAACAAAGGGATCGCCACCTTTTAGGCGTGTAACAATTTTACCTTCTTGTGCTTTTTCAACGAGTAATGCATTTATTTCCTCTTGAATGAGATGATGCTTCCCAGGTAATTTGCCACAATAAACGAGCTCAGCATCCTTTTTTGCAAAATCAAGCAATTTAGGATTTACAAGACGGTCATAAGCAATTACATCAGCCTTTTGAATACATTCCAGTCCATACACAGTAATGAGCTTCGGATCGCCAGGACCTGCTCCCACGATATATACGATTCCATCCTTCATTGCGTTGCTCCCATCAATAGTTGTTGTAAATATGCTTCTCGTCGATCGATCTCACCCTGACGTGTCCATTCAAGGATGTTTGGCTCTAGCAATGCTTGTAATGCCGCACGTCTTTGTGGACCTTTATCATACTTAGCAGCAATCATTAATCGAGCTTGCTGTAAAAAGCATACATAGTCATCATAAGCATCATCAAATTGCTCTTCTAAATCTGCTTTAATCTTGCGGGCTAGACTTGGGCTTGCTCCCGATGTCGAAACAGTGACCACCAATGGACCACGGCGAACAGTAGCAGGCGTAATAAAATCACTTTCACTTTGTTTATCTGTTCGGTTGATTAATTGCCAATGCTGTGCTGCTTCTTGAACGGCTTCGTTAACTGCTGTCACATTCGTTGCAGCGATAATGAGAATGGCGTCATCTAAATCACGAGGTTCAAATTCCTTTTGCTTCCAAGTAATTTGCCCTGACTCAGCAAGTGACTGTAATGTGTCATGTAAGGTTGGACTAACAATGACGATGTTTGCCTTTGCTGGTAACAGGGTTGCTACCTTCTGCGTTGCCACGTGACCGCCGCCTACAATCACTACTGTTTTATATTCTAGATTGATATGAATAGGAAAATAATTAGTCATTACTTTTCACCTTCTTACAAGCTGTTAACCAATTGTCAACTAGCTTTGGGTTTGATACAAAATGGAAATGAGTATAGCCAGCCACTAAATTTCCTTCTTGATAGCCTTCTTTCTTTTTGCCAAAACGACCAATCGTTTCATAGGCTGCTGTATTGTGAGAACCACTATATTTGGAATAATGGAACTCATGGCCCTTCGCTTGTTCCTCAGCACCAATTAAGAAATTATCGGCTGTGCCAAAAATTTCACGATAACCAAGTGCTGCTAGTTTTGTTTGCATCGCCACTTCTCCAGGAATTACCCCTACCATGTCATAGCGGTCGCCATGGCTATTTGTAATGGCCTCTGTTAAATACATAAAGCCCCCACACTCAGCTAATGTTGGAAGACCTTTCGCAATGACTTGACGAATAGAGTCTTTAACGACTGTATTGGTAGCAAGTGACTTTGCAAATTCCTCAGGAAAGCCACCGCCAATATACAAGCCATCTGCTTCAGCTGGTACAGGCTCATTCGCAAGCGGTGAGAAAAACAGTAGTGTCGCACCTTTCGCACGTAACAAAGCCAAGTTTTCTTCATAATAAAAATTAAAAGCTGCATCTCTTGCAACCGCTATACAAATATTTCGTGAAGGCTCCTCCCTAAATAAATGACCTGATTCTTGCAAGATAGGAGCCTTTGTTAAATGTATTAATTGATCCAAATCAATCGTTTCTGCCATAAGGTTCCCTAGTTTATCAAAAAATGAATCTAGCTCTCCTCTTTCAATAGCAGGTACTAACCCTAAATGACGACTCGGGATATCGATTCCTTCCTCACGCTTTAGGTAGCCAATAACAGGAATGCCGCATTCTTGTTCAATAGCTGCCTTCGCAATTTCGTAATGACCGACACTACCAACCTGGTTCGCAATAACACCAACGATATTCGGCTTATCTGATAGTAATTGGAAGCCTTTCACAACTGCTGCTACGCTACGTGCCATGCTAGCACAATTGACAATTAAAATAACAGGACTCTCTGTCACTACGCTAATATCAGCAGCAGACCCAGCATCAGATAAAGGGCTTTTACCGTCATAAAAGCCCATCACACCTTCAATAATGGACACATCTGCATCTATACTTGCACGTGCCACAATATCACGTACTGCTTCGTGTGAAAACATCCAGCTATCAATATTACGTGATACTCTGCCCGTTACAGCTGTATGATAGGTTGGATCGATATAATCAGGACCGCATTTAAAGCCCTGCACCACGTTTCCTTTGTTTTGTAGTGCCTTCATCAGTCCAATGGTAAAAGTAGTTTTGCCTACACCACTACCCGTACCAGCTAGTACAAAGCGATTTGTTTGCATGGACTTCCTCCTTAAAATAGGTATCTAGCAACTGAAATCGTAGCATTACCCGATTTTTTCTTCTCTAATAGAAGTGATGGAACCTGTGCATAGCGCATAGCTGCTGGTTCGCTCACGCCGTATGCGCCTGTATATTGAAAGACTGTTTCAGAGGGTGATGGAAATTCAATTTCATTTAATTCATCCGGTGTATACGTAACGAACTCCCAATCATATTTCTTCGTAATTTCTAAGAAACATTGCTCATCTTTCTTCAAATCAATCGTGCATAAGGCTTTCACACTTTTTTTCGAAAGCTTTAGCTCTGCCAAGGTTTCATCGATTACTTGTTCAATTTCCTCTAAAGATGTACCACGGTTACAGCCCATTCCTAATACAATGGATTTTGGTCGATAAATAACACCGTTTTCTAGAAGAACCTCTTCTTCAGGTTCAATGATTCGATCTGTTATTAATAATGTGGCATGGGGAGTAGCTTGAATGGCTGCCTGTGTGGATGGATAGATTTTAATTTGCTCTGGCATCGGTGTATCACGCATCCACCAATCACGTTCGCCTGTTTCCTGTACAATGGCTACATGTTCCTCATTTACAACAGATGCACTAACAGGTGTCAATTTATCCGCACTATCCCATACCCAGCCAAAGCGGGCTCCAAATAAATCAACTGGAATCGTCTTTTGCACATCAGAAGCCGTTGTAATAATTGGATTTGCACCAAGTGCAGCTGCCACCTCGTGTGTGAGCTCATTGGCACCACCTAAATGCCCTGATAATACGCTAATAACATTTTCCCCTCGATCATCAATCACCACAACGCCAGGGTCTGTCTTTTTATCCTTTAAAATTGGCGCAATCATTCGTACGACTGCCCCTAGTGAAATAATTAAAATCAACCCTTTATATTGCTTAAATAGTGTTGGCAATAGCAGGCGCACTGTTCCTGTAAATAGTTGAATATGCTTTTCTTCTTCATCGCCTTGTTCAAATTTACTCATATAATATAAATCACTTGCTGCAAAGGTTTGCTGCAGACGACGTCCTATTTGGACACCATGCTTCGTAATGGCTACAACGGCATAAGGATTACGTTGATCAACCTCTGGTAACACACCCTCTTGTAACTCAATCACTTGTCTTCACACCTTTTCTAAAGCCATGTGTAAAGCTTGCATCATATAACTTCGAACGATATTGATCTTTATCATGAATGTTCGGGTCTAATGCCCAGCCCGCTAAAATCATCGCATGCTTACGAATACCATTCACACGCATCGCTTCATCTAATTCGATTAAAGTCGTTCGTACGATTTTTTGATCGGGCCATGAAGCACGTTGAATAACTGCTACAGGCGTGTCATCAGCCCAACCAGCACTTTGTAGCTCTTTAACAATTTTCTTCGTCAGCGTTGCACTAAGGAATAAGGCAATTGTACAATGGTGGCTCGCTAAATCACGCAGCTTTTCAAATTCTGGTACAGGTGTGCGCCCCTCTGCACGTGTTAGAATAAGGGTTTGGGTTAGATCAGGAATTGTTAGCTCAGCTCCGATAGCAGCGGCCGATGCAAATACAGAGCTAACTCCTGGAATGACTTCATACCCAATGCCTTCCTTTTTTAATAATGCAACTTGCTCCATAATGGCACCATACATCGCTGGGTCCCCTGTATGCATACGTGCCACTGTTTTACCAGTATTGACCCGGTCCACCATCACAGCAACCATTTCCTCCAAATGCATACCAGCTGTACGAATGACCTCCGCATCTGGCCTAGCTTTCGCAATAAGGTCCTCATTCACTAAAGAATCTGTATACATGACAACGTCCGCTGTTTGTAACATATGTAAACCTTTGACTGTAATTAAATCTGGATCACCAGGACCAGCGCCGACAATATAGATTTTCTTCATTATTTACGCACCACCATTAATGTTAAATATTCTAAATCGACACCATCCAACTCACGCACATCCCAAATGATTTCTTCATCTGATGTTACCTTTGTCACCACGGATGCTTTATCTAATAAATCTAAATCACGTAGCACTTCAAGCATTAAATCAATAACTTTCGCCACTTTAATAAAGACAACAGCATCATGCGTTTCAATCGCTTCACGCATCGCTTCGTAATTGTCATACGCAGGTATAATCGCAACACGATCATCACCATCCGCTAACGCAATACCTAAGCGCGATGCAGATCCATTAAATGAAGAAATCCCTGGTACCGTGCGAATTTCGACATCTGGATGCTTATCTTGCATTAGCTTCATCATATGAATAAACGTACTATACAATAATGGATCGCCCTCTGTAACAAAGGCTACATCTTTGCCTGCTTGTAATTTTTCGTAGACAAGTTCTACTGACTTTGTCCATTCACGTTCTAGAACAGCCTCATCTTTCGTCATTGGGAATACAAGACCAAGCATGTCTTTTTCGTCTGGATTAATATATACATCTACAATACGATGGGCATAGCTTTTACTGCCTTTTAGCTTTTTTGGGTAAGCAATAACAGGTGATTCCTGAATCACTCGAAATGCCTTTACTGTAATTAATTCTGGATCGCCAGGACCAACGCCCAAGCCATATAAAATTCCTAGATTACTCATGATTTTCTTCCTTTCGATAAGCGGAAATAATGTATATTGGATTTAATGGCACAAAGCGTGTCATATCTAAAATTGGTTTACTGCGTGCAAGCTGAGCCTGTAAAATGTCAACAGCAAAACCACAAGCTTTAAATGCCTCAACGGCTTTATATAAATTTTCAATAGTCGCCGCATTTAAGACAATGCGCCCATTTTGCTTTAAACGCTGACAGCATAATTGCAGTAACTCAACCATTTCACCACCAGTGCCACCGATGAAAATGGCATCAGGGTCTGGAAAGTTGTCTAAACCCTCTGGTGCTTTACTATGGATAGCCGTTATATCAACTCGAAACTTTTGTTGATTTTGAAGACAATTGTCTAAATCAGGGGCATTTTTTTCTACGGCAAAAACCTGTCCCTCCGGAGCAAGCTTACCTGCCTCAATGGCCATGGATCCCGTACATGTGCCAATATCCCAAATAACGCTATCCTGTTGAAGCTGCATGGCTTGCAAACTTAAAACTCGAATTTCTTTCTTCGTAATAAGTCCTTTATCTGGCTTTCGTTGTGAAAATTCTTCATCATCAATCCCAAGTGTGTAGCGTTTCGGTGCTATTGTTTGTTTTAAAATCACGACATTTAAAGGAGAAAAATGAGTAACTTCCATTTCATCGAGCGAGTACCAGCCACTTTTTTCGTTGTCGCCCTGTAAATTTTCGGCTACAAACGCACGATATTCCGTCATACCAAAATGCTTTAAATATTGAGCGAGAGCATTCGGACTATTCTCTGCATCTGTTAAAAGTGCTACTTTCTTTTTGCCATCAATTCGCTGTGCCAAGCCCTTCATTGGTCGTCCATGAATACTCGTTACGTAAGCATCCTGCCAGCTCTCTCCCATTTTCGCAAAGGCCAGCTGGACAGAACTCATATATGGATAAACCTCTATTTGTAGCTTTTTTGCTAAATAGCCTCCGATGCCATAAAATAATGGATCTCCAGATGCAAGAATCACGGTATTTCTTGTTTCTTCAGCCAATCTTTCAACAAGTGTTGAAAGACCTCCTTTTATCAGGATTTTTTCACCTCTAAAGTCTGGGAAAAAATCAAGTACTCGCTCACCACCAACAAGTACCTCACAGTCTTCAATCCACTGAAGGTATTGCGGTAATAAGCTTGCTAATCCGTTATCCCCGATCCCAATCAACTTCATCGATCGATGCAATGTCATCAGCCCTTCCTAATAATTGTCCCTGCATCGAATAGATCGATGTGGAAAGCGTTAAACCGCCCTTAATATGATGGATAGAGGAATAGCAGCAAGCCTCACATAAATGATGGAAGAACGCATCATAGCCCTTTTCCATCATCATCTCACCTACTTGTGAAGCTGTATTTGCCTCTAGAACTTGTGCTATCGTTTCTCTATCTGCCCCTATCTCCTCTGCCAGTTGTGCTAAAAAATTAAAATCGATTGCTGCACTTTTGGAATGCACCATCATGACACCTTGTGCGACTTTAGAAAATTTCCCCATCATCCCAACGAGAGAAACTTGTTTGATGCCTAAACGCTTACAATGCTTTAATGTAAAACCTACAAAGTCACCCATTTCAATAAATGCTTCTTCTGCTAGATGTGGATATTGTTTCATCGCAAACTTCTCACTTCGTCCACCTGTTGTCACTACTAAATGCTCACAGCCAGCCTCTTTCGCTACACTGATGGCTTGGACAATACTGGCCATATAAGCAGAACTCGAAAAAGGCACGACGGTTCCCCTTGTGCCTAAGATTGAGATGCCCCCAAGTATACCGAGTCGTCCATTTAACGTTTTTTTAGCAATCTCCTCTCCCTTAGGTACAGAAATCACCACATTCACGCCTCGAGTAATGTGAAATTCGTCCAACACACCTTGGATCGTGCTATAAATCATTTTACGGGGTACAGGATTAATGGCTGCCTCTCCGACAGGCACTGGCAGGCCAGGCTTTGTGACACGCCCGACGCCAATACCTCCATCTAAATGAATCCCAGGTGTATCTGCCCAGCTCACTGTGCCAACGATGAGTGCCTGATGGGTCGCATCAGGATCATCACCAGCATCTTTAATCGTTTCACAGCTGACAGCATTTTCTTCAAATATGCATTTTTCAATTGTAAAGGTTACATCTCGACCAATAGGTAAATGAATCGTGCTTGTCTCTTGCTCCTCCTTAGTAATAAGGGCAAGCAGTGCAGCCTTTGATACAGCAGTTGCACAGGCTCCCGTCGTATAACCGTGACGCATGTCCTTGGGGTCCTTTTTTGGCTTCCGCTCCATTATTTTTTCGCCTGTTCGTCCGCTAAAAGTGAGATGGCATTTAAAGCAGCAACCGTCACTGTACTACCGCCTTTACGACCAACATTTGTAATGTACGGAATCCCTTCTAGTTTAAGCAGCTCTTCTTTTGACTCAGCTGCTGACACAAAACCAACAGGCATACCGATAATTAAATCTGGTTTTGCTAGCCCTTCTTTAATTAATCGAATCAATTCCAGCAATGCAGTTGGTGCATTACCAATGGCATAAATACCACCTTCATGTAATTTTGATGCCTTTTGCATCGAAATAATGGCACGTGTTGTATTTTGTTTTTTCGCTTCTATTGACACATCTTCATCCGCAATATAGCAATGCAAATCGCCACCATGTTTTTGGAAACGCTTTTTACCAGAGCCACTTTCAATCATTTGCACATCTGCTATGACATGACGTCCTGCAAGAATAGACTTGATACCCGCTTCAATCGCACCTGGTGTAATGATGACACTACGGCCTAGCTCGAAATCAGCTGACGCATGGATAATGCGACGTACAACTTTCCATTCATCTTCTGAGAAGTCATGCTCGCCCATTTCCTCTGCAATAATAGAGAAACTGTAATCGTAAATTTTATCTGGGTCTACCGTTAATGGTTTAAAATCTGTTTTAAAATCCATGGAAAATGCCTCCTAAATTGTATGTTCAACAGCCTGTAATACTTCTTCAAATGTTGAATATTGTTGGCCGTATTGTATATTTGGTCGTGCAATAAGAATCGTTTCAATCTGGCATGCGAGAGCTGCCTCTAGCTTCTCATCAACTGAGCCCACTTTACCGCTTTCTTTGGTAATCATCAACGTCACTCCGTATTGACGAAATAGAGCTTCATTTAATTCCTTTGAAAACGGACCTTGAATAGCCACAATATCTCGCTGCGCCACGCCAAGTGCCTCACACTTTTCCATATTATCCAGTCGTGGAAGCATACGAGCGATTACTCTTGTGTTTTCTAAGCCCTGTAAAACCTTCGTAAATGTAGCGAGTGTTTTACTTCCTGTCGTTAGCATAATGACACCGCGTTTTTCTGCAGCTAGCTGAGCTGCCTCCTCATAATCCTTTACAACAGTAATCAAAGGATGGGCATAATGTTCATGAGCTCTTTCATAGCGAATATAAGGAATCTTTGCCTGCTCTGCCGCTGCCATCGCATTTTTAGAGGCTTCCTCCGCAAATGGATGAGAAGCATCTACCACCAATCGATAGCCCTGCTCGGTCATGATGGTCGCCATTTCCTCAGCGGTCAGTCTACCGATTAAATGTGGCAGGCCAACGTCAGCAAGACTAGAGGCTGCCGATTCAGTGACGACCGTAGCGGTTACTGCATAACCTGCACGTTGTAATGCTAGGGCTAGATCCCTTGCATCACTTGTCCCTGCTAACATGAAAATCATTTTACCGGCTCCTCTTCATGATGATGGTCATGGTCATGATCGTGATGGTCATGATGGTGATCGTGATGATGCGCATGTCCATGATCGTGATCGTGATGGTGATGGTGATGCGCATGTCCATGATCGTGATCATGATGGTGATGATGATGTGCATGTCCATGTACTGCCGCATAGGCACGATAATCTTCTAGATCTTGCATACCTGTTGATGTACCGTTGATTGCCTGTTCAATACGCTCTAATAAAACATTTTGTAAACGCTCATGGTAGCCAAAATAGTTAGCAATTTGTATATCACAATCTGGATAAAGTTCAGTAAACTTCTCACACATACCATGCATGCGTTCCATCAAAATGCCTGTGAATAAAAAGTATGGTAACATGATGATTTTTTTTGCACCTAGTTTGACACAACGTTCAATTCCTTCTTCAACTCGTGGATCTGTGACACCCATAAAAGCACTTTCTACGTATTTTACAGGTAGTTTTTCCCATAGAAGTCGCGTGATCTTATAAAAATCACCATTAGCAGATGGATCACTGCCACCTCGTGCAATCAATAAAATCGCTGTTTCTTCCTGCTCTTGTTCTGAATTAAAGCCAATTTCAGCTAGGCGATCTTGTAAAATGGCAAAGATTTCATCATGAATACCAATTGTTTGACCATATGTGAAGGTAATTGTTGGATAATGCTCACGCGCATGCTCGATTTCCGCTGGAATATGCAGTTTTGAATGGCCTGCATGCAGTAAAATGATTGGAATTACATGTACCTCTGTAGCTCCCTTTTTCACACAGTTTGTAATACCTTCTTCGATGTTCGGTGAAGCAAATTCAAGGAAACAAGTTTCCACTAAAAATTGTTCATCAATACGCGGTGTCATTTGTTCGATAAATGTACGAACCTCATCATTTCCTGCTGCTAAACGGCTCCCATGGCCGACAAATAAAATAGCTTTCATCTCTCTACTCCTTACTAGTCGCCGCACGGAGCTGGCTCTACTTTTATTTTGGAAGACATATCTTGATACGTAAAATGCAGTATCTTTTTCACACGTTTAAAATATTTAAATAAGCGTTCATTTGGATGAGCATTTGCTTTATATTCTTCAATAATATCTGTAATGAGTGGAATCAGCTGCTCAGGCTCCAGCCCTTCTACAACAGGCTGTGCTGCGTGAGCCGTACGACCGACTGGTTTTGCTCCAATAAAGACATCAAATTTACTTTTGCGGTAGACGATGCCAATATCATCAAATACAGCCCGATAACAGGCCATACCACAGCCATTAAAGCCGATATTTAATGTCTTCGGTAAGGACATACCGCCTAGTTTTTCTTGTAATTCCTCTGCATATGGTATCGAATCAGCCTTTTCACCGTAGCAAAAATCACAAGCCTTCAATGATAACACATCACCAATCGGGGTTAATAAAAATCCTACTTCCTGTAATTTCTCTGTGATCTGTTCAGGGGCAGTCGTTGGTATTTTCAAATGAATTTGATGATCTGGTGTGTATTCCATCGTCCCCTCCTCCCCAACAACCTCTGCTAAAGTCATCATTTGCTGGGGAGTAAAAAATTTATTGGCTACTCCAGGGCTTACTGCTAGTTCAAATATAGATTCTATTTTTTGCTGTACAAGCTTCGGTGTTACTTTGACTGCGCTTGTCCCTTTTACCATTGCGAGTGCCACTGTAGCCATTTCAAGAGCTGTTTTTTTCGGCTTTGACGTAGCGGCTATACTGGGCTTGTTAAATCGTCCCGCATTAGGGTCAGCCGTAAAGTCATTTCGCGCTGTTCCTGTCTCTTGGTTCATTGCCCAAGGTTCATTTTCTTCGCGTAAACGTTGATGAGGACGTAATGGCTGTTTTTCTTCACCTAGGGTATATTTACGTTGGTAACCGCGTGGCGTGATCATCTTATTGTCATAGAAAAATGTTGATGAATTCCCGATAATAACTGTTGTCAGCATACCAATATCATGTTCTAGCATTTCTACTAGTGTTGTCATGGTCACTTCTTGACGTTCTCGATAGGCACTTTTCACAAGCCCTACTGGTGTGTCTGGCGAACGATATTCTAAGAGAATTCGCTGAGCCTCGACAATTTGTCTTGTTCGACGACCACTTTTAGGATTGTATAAAGCAATGACAAAGTCTGCCATTGCAGCTGCCTCGACACGCTTTGCAATTAAATTCCAAGGTGTTAGATGATCACTCAAGCTGATTGTACAAGCATCGTGCATAATGGGTGCACCAAGTATGCTAGCGCATGAATTAATCGCAGAAATCCCAGGAACAATTTCTACTTCAATTCCTGTTGCTTCTGTCCAGCCTAGCTCAATTAACACCTCATATACTAATCCCGCCATACCATAGACGCCTGCATCACCACTCGAAATCACCGAGACGATGCTCCCTGCTTCTGCTTGACGAACGGCTTCCTGTGCACGCGACACTTCTTCTGTCATGCCTGTACTAACAATCGATTTTGCACTTACTAAATCTTGAATCAGCTCTACATAGGTTTTGTAGCCTATAATCATATCACTTTGTTGTAATGCCTCTACTGCACGTGTCGTAATATGCTTAAAATCTCCAGGTCCAAAGCCTACTACGAAAATTTTTCCTTTTTGCGCCATGTTGTTACCCCTCTTTCACCTTTTCGATCCCTTTAATGGCAGTTGTTTGAGCAGTACGCTGTAATGTACCTTCATGAAGTGTAAAGACATGTTCGTTGTATAAGGATTCATGATATAAATCTTGTACTAGTGTTCTAGCATGCTCTGTTGATGGCACACGATACCAGTTTCCTTGGGGGTAGGCAATTACCACACAAGCATCCTTGCATCGTCCATTACAGCGCGTTCTTGTCGTATGTATTTCTTGATCGAGTGCTTGCCGCTGTATCTCATCTCGAATGGCTAAGGTAATTTCCTCCCCATCCTTTTTCATGCAGCTACTGCCATTGCAAATAAAGAGATGTGTTTTCATCCCCTCTAAATTCCAAGTTGTCATCTTCTGTCTCCCCTCATTTGCTTTTTGGAAAAAGAAAAACCTTTACTCTATAACGAAGAGTAAAGGTTTTGTAGAAGCCAAATAAAAACGAATAGCATGAAATACAGGTACTCGCTTTCGCTTCAACTTCTCCCTCCGAAAAGTTTGCATGCACAATCAAATAAGCAGGTTTCCTGACTTAAGCTTCATTTTACTATCGCACCTTCCCAAGTTTGCACCAGTGGCTTTGCGATTTCATCAGCTATTACAGTAGCGGGGGCTGTATTGGATTTTCACCAATTTCCCTATTATCTCGAGCTATTCGAGCACTTATTGACGTTTTATATGAAATTTTTATTAGAATTTTAAATAGAAAACTGTCTTTATCATATCTTATTTTTTTAAAATTTCAATATTTCTTTAAAAATTTATGACAAATTTATCAATTTTGAATGGAACTAGGTATGAAATTTATACAATCTATATAATTTGCCCATAAATCGTTATCAGAATATTCGCCATTGACCTTTAATTATAAAAATTTATAAAAGGTATAGCATATTTATGGAAATTCATGTTACACTTTGTCGTGAAATCTCACAATTTGAATGTTTTTCGGTGCAAAGTGCTTGTCATTTTGCTTAAAAGGGAAGCCGGTTTGAGTCCGGCGCGGTCCCGCCACTGTAATAGGGAGCTTTATAGAATATGTCACTGTCCAACGGATGGGAAGACCTATAAAGCATTGAACTAGAGCCAGGAGACCTGCCGAAAAATAAGTGATCGTTTCAGCCTACGAGGATAGGTGTGCGGCTTAGCAGATGAGAATGTTATTTGCTTTTTTAGCTATGCACTTTTCCACCAGTGGAGAAGTGCTTTTTTTAATTACGCACGCAATCTTCTAAAAATCTACTAATTAGTTAGGAGGAAAGCTTTTTGAAATTTTCATGGTGGAAACTTAGTTATTTTTTACTGGCCTTTTTAATCGTGCCAAAACGTGCCTTTGCCATGCATATCATGGAAGGTTTTTTACCAATCGAATGGGCTATTTTTTGGTGGGTCATCTCTATTCCATTTATCATTCTAGGATTGCGTTCTATTCGAAAAACCGTTGATGAAAATCCTGAAACAAAAATGCTTTTGGGGCTTTCAGGAGCCTTTGCCTTTGTGCTATCCGCCTTAAAAATCCCTTCTGTTACAGGTAGCTGCTCTCACCCAACTGGTGTAGGACTTGGGACAGTACTCTTTGGCCCTCTAGCAATGAGTGTAATTGGAACAATCGTTTTATTATTTCAATCTTTATTATTAGCTCATGGAGGAATTACAACTTTAGGGGCTAATGCCTTTTCTATGGCTATTGTTGGTCCTTTTATTGCTTACTTTGTCTTTAAAGGTGCTCAAAAAGTAGGCTTGTCATTTTCACTAGCCGTATTCTTTGCAGCTATGCTTGGTGATTTAGGTACATACATTGTGACTTCTGTACAACTAGCACTAGCCTTTCCTTCAGAGGTTGGAGGCTTTATGGCATCCTTTACAAAGTTTGCAGGTATTTTTGCCTTAACTCAAATTCCTTTAGCAGTGAGTGAAGGAATTTTAACGGTCATAGTGATGAATTTCTTGAAAAAATACAATATTAGCGAACTAAAAACTTTACGTGTTTTCTCAACAAAGGAGGCACATTAACAGATGAAAAAAAATTTATTGTTATTAGCAATTGTTGTGTTATTAGCCATCATTCCCTTGTTCATACAAAAAGGTGCTGAATTTGGTGGTGCTGATGGAGAAGCAGAAGCAGCTATTGGTGAAATCAATGCGGAATATGAGCCATGGTTTGAAAGTCTATGGGAGCCACCAAGTGGTGAAATCGAAAGCTTATTATTCGTGCTACAGGCAGCTATAGGAGCTGGCTTTATTGGCTACTTCATCGGCTATATGCGTGGCAAACACAAAGAAGGTTAACCATTATGTTACTCATTGATAAGTATGCCTATCTGAATAAGCTAGCGTCCGTTCATCCGCTAGAAAAAATGATATTTTCACTTGGATTACTTCTCATAACGCTCATCATGAGAGATGAACGACTTTCACTCATTACATTTTTTGTAATGAGTGCTTTTATCATTTTAGGTGCCAAAATTCCGCTTACATACTATGGCAAACTATTATTGCTACCTGGCTTTTTCTTATTAACAAGTCTTGTATCTATTTTACTTTCTTTTACATCATCAACGAATACACTCCCTGCCCATATTTGGTCGTTTACATGGAGGAATTGGACTGTTTTTATTGGGAACGCAAGTGTGTTATCAGCGCAACAGCTGTTCTTTATTGTCCTTGGCAGCATTAGTTGTTTATACTTTTTAATTCTAACTACTTCCGTACAAGGAATATGTTATGTGCTACGACAATGGCGACTCCCCTCTTTATTAGTGGAGCTCGTCGAACTAACCTATCGTTTTATTTTTATGTTTTTAGAAAGTATGCAAAATATACATCTCGCCCAGCAAGCACGTCTCGGCTATCATTCACCGATGCAATGGCTACGCTCTGTCTCCATGCTTATTGTGGCATTATTTGTGGAAATGTTTCAACGTAGCCGGGAGCTCAACAACGCCATGCAATCACGTGGAGGCGAGGCTGTCTACTGGCAAGAGATGGGCTCTTATAGCAAGAAAAATTGGCTAGGCATGGCAGCAATTTTACTAGTCCTCATCGTATACGGAGGGTATTTCACATGACAACGTTTTATTTTAAACTCAACCAATTATCTTATGCCTATGCGGATGGTACGAAGGCGTTATCAGATATTACATTAAACATTCCAAAAGGTAAAAAAATCGCCATACTCGGGCATAATGGCGCGGGAAAATCAACCTTATTTCAGCATCTTAATGGTATTTTAAAACCTACAGCTGGGTCGATTTTATTCGAAGGCCACGGTCTGGAATATAATCGAAAAGCTTTAAAGACCCTACGCCAAAAAGTCGGCATTGTTTTTCAGAATGCAGATCATCAGCTTTTTTCAGGGACCGTCAAGCAAGATATAGCATTTGGCCCATTAAATCTCGGCTGGTCTACTGAAAAAACGGAAGAAAAAATAGCTTGGGCCGTTGCGCAAACCGAAGTGGAAGATTTGCTTGATAAACCCATTCATTTTTTAAGCGTAGGTCAGAAAAAACGTGTAGCAATGGCAGGTGTTTTAGCAATGGAGCCCTCTGTCCTTTTGTTAGACGAACCAACAGCAGGTCTTGATAATTATTATGCTACACAAGTATTACAATACTTAGCCAAATTAGAGGATGGTGAGAGAACCATTTTACTAGCAACCCATGACATACCTCTCGCTTATGAATGGGCCGATCTAATCATTGTTATGGAGGCTGGAAAAATCATTTACAACGGTGATCCAATCACCTTGTTTTATGAAGACGAATTGTTACATCGCGCGCATCTTGAACGTCCATGGATTTTTGAAATGGTCATAGCTTTGCAAAAAAAGAAGCTATTGCAGGAAAATATCAAAATCCCTCGTTCCAAGCAGGAGTTACAACAATTAATAGAACAGATTTAAAGCTTTTAACAATGCTAGGTATACGAAAAACAAGCCGTGTTTAGCTGTCCGTTTTTTCGTTATACCTACCAAAAATTAAAATAGCAAAGAAAAATTTTCCTCCATTACGAAACTTTTCTAATCTTTGTCCGTATTAATATAGTCGAGACTTAATTTATAACACCAAGGAGAGATAACAATTGAAAAGTTGGTATAAAAAATCAGTCGCTGTTGTAGCATCCGCTGCACTCATGGTTCCTGCTGCTTCTGCCTTTGCTGAGGCACCACAGCATAAAGCGAAAAACATGCTGGCAAACAGTGCAAAACAAACAGAGAAGAATGAAGAAAAATGGATGAGTAAGGATACAATTGTTATCAAGCATTCAGGTCTTGATAAAAACGTACATAAAAAAATTGGCTCCAAGGTCATCCGCTCCATTCCTTCATTAGGTTATGATGTTGTACAACTAAATAAAGGCGTATCAATCGAAAAAGCCGTCTCTTACTATTTAAAGCAAAACGGGATATCTAGTGTGTCTCCTAGCTACGTCTATCATTCTTTCAATAATGAAGCTGATCCTAAGAAACAAGAGATGTATCATTTAAACCTACTGCAAATGGATAAGGCACTAGAATTAGCAGGCAACCATGATGTCACAGTTGCTGTCATTGATTCTGGTGTAGATTTTAAACACCCCGATCTAAAGTCACAAGTACTCCCACCCTATAATGCAGCAGCACCTGCCAATACTACTTATTCAGGCGATCACGGAACACATGTGGCAGGTATTATCGCCGCAGCAAAAGATAATGGCGTAGGTGGGCACGGGGTTAATCCGAATGCAAAGTTACTGCCAATTGATGTATTTAACGGCAAAGAAGGTGCTAATGATTTCATTATTGCACAGGGTATTCTTTATGCAATTGAGCAGGGCGTTGACGTTATTAATATGAGTTTAGGAGGCTATGGTGAATCTCCCCTGATGAAGGAAGCCGTTCAGAAAGCGATTGATAGTGGTATTACAATTGTGGCAGCCGCAGGAAATGAATCGACAGATGAATATTCCTTCCCCGCTTCTTTCGAAGGTGTCATTAGTGTTGGTTCAACAAATGAACGCAACAAACTATCAAGCTACTCCAATTACGGCCCGTCTGTTGATATTGTTGCACCAGGTGAAGACATTTATAGTACCGTTCATGATGCGAAGAAAGGATCTTCTTTTGTCAAGTTTAGTGGAACATCCATGGCCTCTCCTGTCGTGGCAGGTATCGCCTCTCTTCTTAAATCAAAAAACCCATCTTTAAAACCGCATCAAATAGAAGCGATTTTAGAAATGACAGCACAAGATTTGGGCGAGAAAGGTTATGATCTTACTTATGGTCACGGATTAGTTGACCCTGTAGAAGCATTACAATTTGATTTAAATAAATTACCAAAGCATTATTCAGAGACAAAGGAAGATCGCATTCAAAACGCCAAGGTCCTTACTAAAAATAAGCTAAATACAGAACAAGGTACTTTTGAACAGCAAGACGAAAAGAAATGGTATAAAGTCGATCTTGAAGAAAATGAATATGCTCAATTGACATTAAAAGGCGCTGACAAATACGACTATGCCTTTGATTTATATTTCTACCCAAATAGCGGGATTGGTGATGTAGAGCCTATCCATGTCAACGATGTTCGCGTAGGAAAAAAAGAAGGTTATCTATTTAAAGCAGATCAAAAGGGAACGCTTGTCATTGGTGTCAAAGATCATAATGGAAGCTATAGTTTAAAAGGCAAATCTACTTACATTTTCACAGCACAAACGACGAAGGACTTACCAATTGATACAGTAGACAAGTCTACGATGGAGCCTATTAAAAAGTTCCCATATAGTACAGCAGGTAAAAACTATACATTACTGTCAAAAGATCAACAACAAGATCAAGATTACTTCACGTTCTCTGTCAAAAAACCGACGACGTTACAATTTGATCTATCGGGAATTCCAGGTGTCACTGCCTCTATGGAGCTTTATCTGAAAGATGACTTTAATCCTGTGCCACCAGAAGAAATCGATCAAGCTGAAAATGATGAAGGTGAAGAAGAAGAAGCCTATCCAATGCAGACCGCTTATGGTACTGCAAAAGGTGAACCGGTTCGTATGATTATCGATGCTGTTCCAGATCAAGAGTACGTTTTAAGTGTATCTAATGAAAGTAATAGCGAGTTTTCTATGGAGATGTTCTTTAGTGGCGGCATCGAAAAAGAAGAAACGATCAGTGAATCAATGATCCCTTACACATTAAAAGGTGAAGTAGTTTCCCTCCCACCTGATGAGGATGGTCTACCTGTAGATGAAGCCATGATCGAAGAAAATATCCCTGAGGGCCAATTACCACTTACAGAAAACAACATAAAAAAACGTAATGAAATTGACAGCTTGATGAGCATGTTAATGAATCCTACAGCTTCAGGCAATCTAGAAAATGTTGACCCTATCATTAAACAGGCAATCCGCTTTGAAATAGGCGAGGATCAAAAAGCTTATTTCCAAACAGATTATGACGAGGATTATTTCTTATTCAAAGCGAAGGAAGACGCTCTTTATAGCTTCAGCTTTATGAAAGGCATGAATCAAATGCCTGCAGGTACAGTATTTGAATATGATGAAAAAACAAAGGAATTAATTCCCGTTTCTTCCTTAACAAACGATCTTGGCATACTGGCGCTACTACTTGGTTCAGTTGGCAACGAGGACGATGCAAAGGTTATACCATTGAAAAAGGACAAAACCTACGTGGTAGCAGTTGTCAATGCTGGAGAACGATCTGCCGAGCCTTATACATTGAAAACAAAGAAAATAGGCGATATTCCAGCAGAGTACAATCCAAACAATCATGAGGAAGCAAAAGCGCTAAAAATTCAACCAGGTACTACTTATAAAGACCACCTGATTTATCAAGATGATGTAGATTATTATTACTATAAGCAACAAGGCAATGACGAGGTCATGAGTCTGCTTCTTTCTTCGGTTCCCTTTACAAATGAACAATTAGCTCAGCTACCTAAGGAACTACAAAAAGACTTAAAATTTGCAGGAGCTATCATCGAAGATACGAACGGCAATATGAAGATTGATGCCAAAGAAATGGAAACAGAAATTCCATTTGGACTAGGTGATAATATTCTTGAAATGTTACTTGGAATGATGGGTACAAACGATGTAAATACATCGTTTAAGGCGAAGAAGGATCGAGGTTATTTTATTCTAGTCAACAGCATGGGACTTGGCCAAGTATCGATTCAACCCTATTCATTAACATTGTTTGATCATAAGCTTGTGGATGAAGATGTGGATTCAAAATTAGTAAATGGAGTACCTAGCAAGCCATCTGTTCTTGTGAAAAAGGATGAGAAATGGGTTGCAACGCAATATTTAAATGCAGGTATACCATTTGGCGATAAAGACTATTTTGAATGGAATAACGACCAGAAACGCGAAGTCTTCTTCTCGCTTCAAACAGAAAAAGCGTTGGATGGTGTTATTCGAGTATTAGATGCAAATGGAAAAACCGTCAAAACATTCGATCTTTACGGAGTTGGAGACGCCGAGGTTGGTACTGTGGAGCTGGATGCGGGTAAATATTATATTGAAGTAAGTGAGTTTGATGGCAAAGCTAGCACACAACCCTATACACTTGAAATAAAATAGAAGAAATCAAACAAAATCCCTTAGATCATAACGATCTAAGGGATTTTTAGGGTATGAAAGAAGCATTCTCATCCAACGGTGAAACGCTCGCCAGTTCAGCTTACATAAAATATTTAACATAATTACAATATTCATCTTGTTTCATTTGTAGCTTTTCATAAAGCTTGCGGGCATTTACATTATCAGCCGCCGTTTGTAACGTGACATAGCGAGCAGTTTGTTGCTCACAATAATGAAATACCTTTTCCATCAATGCCTTGCCCACCCCTAGGCCTCTAGCATCTTCTGTTACATAAATATCATTTAAAATATAGGCACGCTGTAAAGCAATGGACGAAAATGTTGGATATAATTGTGTAAATCCAATCATCTTGTCATCCACCAGCGCGATAAAAATGACAGATTCTTTCAAGGCCAATCGTAATTGTAAAAATGCCTTGGCACTGCTTATATCTGACTCAATTCCATAAAATTGACGATATTCATCAAACAGTTTTGATAAGTCCTCTAGTTCATTCATTGTTGCTTGTAGTATTTCCATTCTAGTCTCCCCTTGTGTCTACCCATGATTGTCTAGCTTTATAAAACTAGTTTTTATTATATAGGAAATACTGGTATAAAGAAAAGAATACTCCTCTCAATCCAGAAAAGATTCACTTTTATTCACCTAAATAATTGGCAACCTTCTTGACGATCTGCCTCCAATTTAATTCCTTGCGGGCAAATGCTTGAAGCTGGACACAAGTATCTACCAACAATGGTTCCTGTGCTGCAACTTGTTGCAATGTCTGACTTATTGCCTCCCAATCATGTGTAGGATGGATTGTACCAAAACGCTGTTGTTGTGTAATATCAGCAGCACCATCCACATCTGTTGTCACGATATAGCAACCATTTTTAGCTGCCTCCGCAAACACATGGGCATAGCATTCGACTAAAGACGTTAAGCAAAAAATTTTAGCCTTGCGATACTCCTCCTCTAGCTTTACCTTATCAAAAATAGGTCCTACTATCGTCACTTGAGCGGCAAGTGGATGATTATCTAGCAATAGTCTCAGCTCTTCTTGAAATGAGACTGACATCGGCCCTACTAAACGAAGCTCCCAATCTGGCAGTTGTGCTGCTAAAAATGCCTTGACTGTCAAAATTGTTTGCTTCTCTGGTGCATCCAATCGCCCAACTGTTAGAATTCTATTTTCTTTCTCGTGAAACGGCACTGGCTCTGTGGGAAAATGTTCATAAAAACCATTGGGTATATGTTTAACATCTAATTGTGAAAAGTCTTTGATTACTGTTTGAATAGATATACATTCAGAGGTAAGGAGATCACAAAGCTGTAACAACTCTAAAAAATAGGGATAGGTTTTTAATCGATTTAGCCAAAATCGATTAACATCTAATTTCATATAAATTTTGCCATGTGGATTAAAGTGCTTATAGGTTTTCAAAATAGCTAAATAGGATGGATAGGGTCCAATAGCAAAGGCAATGTCGATGTCCCTTGCATGCTGGGCTAAATAGGCATTCATATTCGCCACATAATCATCTTCAAATGCTACAGACTCAAATTTCACAGTGGGAAAGACTTGTTGAAGAAGAGCTTCATTCATTTCTGTCGTGACAATAGTGACCTCATAGCCTAAATGTTCCCCCAGTAAAATAGGCACTAGACACAAATCTTTGAAAATATGGGCATCCGAAAGTTTGTAAGATTCCACGCTACAAATAAATGCTATCCTTTTTGTCATCGTATCCCTCTTTCTAAAAAAAGCGCTCTTGCTAGTTTATGAACTCTCTTGCTAAACGTGCTTATGTTAGTAAATTTTCGCCTTTCTTATGCCATATCTCTAGTAAACATAAAAATTCTATCTAAAAACGACTCTCTTAAAAACACCCTAAAATAAGCAATTGCCTACAGTAGCACTACGTCTACGCATATTGTATTAAAGGATCTACTCAGTCACATAGAACAACTCTACTAATGAACATAGAAATGGAGGGATCAGATGAAGATTAGTTTTTTATCACCTGCATTTAATAGCGAAGAATGGATCGTAACGATGCTTGATAGTATTCCTAAAGAATATGCCTATGAAATTATCGTGGTGGATGATGGCTCTACAGACAATACGCTAGCTATTTTACAGGATTATCAGAAAAACTGTGCGGCTTTAAAAATCATCGTGCACCCAACGAATTTAGGTGCAAGTGTTGCCTACAATCGATGCATTGCAGAAGCGACAGGAGATTATATAGCCATCATCGATAGTGATGACCACTATTTACCTGCTATTCGCAATGTACTTGCACAAGTGGATGGCACATTTGATATTTACTATTACAACATGATTATTAAGAATGGCTTTGCTTTTATTAAAGATGAATCCAACCGCTATTCCTTACCTGGGCAATTTAAGATCATCAGGAGAAGTTTAATTGGAGATGCGAAATTTACGATACGCAAAGATATTGCAGGAGATTGGGATTTTAATTGCGCCCTGATGGATAAAAATCCGACAAGTAAATATACTAACGAATTTGCTTATTGGTACAACTACCCTAGAGAGAACTCTGAATGTGACCTACATCAAAGAGGATTAAAATAATAGCATGCAGGAGGTGTAACGAACTATACAATGTTTACAGATAAAATATTATTGATTACTGGAGGCACGGGCTCTTTCGGGAACGCTGTATTGAAGCGATTCTTAAATACGGATATCAAGGAAATTCGGATTTTTTCAAGGGATGAAAAAAAGCAAGATGATATGCGGAAACACTATCAGCATACTAAAATCAAATTTTATATCGGAGATGTCCGCGATATCCAAAGCATTCACAATGCGATGTATAATGTTGACTATGTATTTCATGCCGCCGCTCTCAAGCAAGTTCCCTCCTGCGAATTTTTTCCCTTAGAAGCTGTGAAAACCAATATTTTAGGAACGGATCACGTACTAACAGCTGCCATTCAAGCTGGTGTTAAGAAAGTCATTTGCCTTTCAACAGATAAGGCCGCGTACCCCATCAATGCGATGGGTATATCCAAGGCAATGATGGAAAAAACGTTTATTGCGAAGTCACGAATGGTTGATCCTCACCATACCCTAATTTGTGGCACTAGATACGGCAATGTCATGGCTTCACGAGGCTCTGTTATCCCATTATTTATTGAACAAATAAAGGCTGGGAAACCTTTAACGATTACGGACCCTCATATGACACGTTTTATGATGAGCCTTGAGGAGGCGGTAGAATTGGTATTGTACGCATTCAAACATGCTCAAAACGGGGATATTATGGTGCAAAAATCACCTGCTGCCACAATAGAAAATTTAGCACAGGCTTTACTTGAGATCTTTCAAGCGAACAACGCCATGCAAATTATCGGAACACGGCACGGAGAAAAAATGTATGAAGTATTATGTACGAAGGAAGAAGCGGCAAAAGCTATTGATATGGGCCATTTCTATCGAATCCCAGCGGATAATCGGGATTTAAATTATGGAAAATATCTCGATGAGGGCTCTCCAAAAATTACATTAACGGATGAATATAACTCGAACAATACCCCACAATTAAGTGTGGCTGACATTAAAGTAAAGCTATTAACATTGCCTCTTATACAAGAAGAGCTCCTTCATTGGACAGGAGGAAAACCATGAAATTTTTAGTGCTCGGTGCTACAGGCATGGCTGGTCATACCATTGCGATCTATTTATGCGAACAAGGGCATGATGTAACAACATACTCTCGCACCCCTTTTCCCTATGGCAATAATCGAACAGGTGATGTGACAGACTCCCATTTCTTAAGGTCGCTACTACTAGACAATGAGGTAGATGTCGTCATTAATTGTATTGGTGTTTTAAACAATGCTTGTGAGGCTCATCCTGCCCAAAGTGTTTTACTGAATAGCTATTTACCGCATGCCATTGTATCTCTCCTTGAAAATCGTCACACAAAGCTTATTCATCTAAGTACCGACTGCGTATTTTCAGGCAAAAGTGCTCCCTACAATGAAAATAGTGTACTAGACGGGGAAACCTTTTATGACCGCACCAAAGGTATAGGGGAAGTGAATAACGACAAGCACCTAACATTTCGTAATTCTATAATTGGTCCTGATTTGAAAAAGGATGGCATCGGACTCTTCAATTGGTTTATGCAACAAAAAAGTCCCGTCTATGGCTATTCGGGTGCTATTTGGACGGGAGTGACAACACTTACTTTGGCTAAAGCCATTGAACGTGCTGCACAACAAGATTTAACAGGACTCTATCATCTCGTCAATACGACAAATATTTCTAAACACGATCTACTGCATCTATTTAATAAGCACTTTCTTAACAACAGTATAAAAATTCTTCCTCATCACCTTGTCCATGTCAATAAAACATTAATAAATACAAGAAATGACTTTTCATTTATTGTCCCTAGCTACGAGGAAATGATGATAGAGATGAAGGAATGGATATTGCAGCATAAAGATTTATATCCTCACTATTTTCAATGATCCATACATCAACTCCATTATGGATGACGATTCGTAATGGGGTTTCCCTACCGAATAACTGTCCCCTCAGGTAATTGACCATCCTTAATCCAATTCTCTACAAAGCGATTAAAAAATGCAGGCTGGGCTAATGAGACGCCGTGACCGATGTTCTTCAATAACACACCCTTGCTATTTGGATGACTTCGCACAAGTGCTTTAGCGGATTTTCTCATGTTGCTTTTCTCTTTTTCTCCCACAGTTATTAGGATCTTTCCCTGAGCTTTGTTAAAGTCAGCTGGGATGGAAAACGACATATTTTCTCGCAAAATTTGAATCAATGTATCTACTTTCATCGTGGCACTCTCTTGATAGTAACGCTCAAAATAATCTTCTTGAATGTACAGGGCTTTTGCTTGAAGTTTCGCAAATGTTTTATTTTTTATAAGCGGAAATGACAGCCGAATAAACGGTTGAAGCATCCTTTCTACTGTAGGAGAGGGTATCACGAGCGCACTATTGATGATCGTAAAATCGATTAAACTAGGCTGTAGACTTAGCATTTGAATAGCGATTTGCGCTCCTAAAGAGAAACCAATTACTATAACAGGCTTCCCATTGGCTTTTTTCTCAATAAGGAGAAGAAGCTCTTTCGCACTTTGTTCAATGGAAAATGGATTGTGTGTCATTAGCTCAGGTATAACACAGTGATAATGGGAAAAATGGTGAACTTGCTGATCCCACATCCACCCTCCAACGCCCCCTCCATGAATAAACATCATGAAAGGATTGTTAGCATCCCCATACTCCTTGTATTGCATAGATACACCTACTTTCATTCTATCTCATTCATGGTCATCTAAAAAATCTTTACTAAAGCTCGTTTGTGATTGATAGGAGGAACGTTTTCCTAAATCTACACCACGTTTTATAATCCCCTTGCCAAACCGTCCCTCAATTTCATCGACAAGCTTGAGAATCGGTTCATCTTTCGCATGCTCTTGAAAATCAAATATCGATAATTGCTGTGAATAATCTTTACGATCCACCACATTGGAAACCGTTACACCAAGTAATCTTACAGGAGATTCATCCCAATGCTTATCAAATAAAGTACAAGCAATGTCGTAAATTTCTTCATAACGATACAGGACATTGGACATTGTTTTCGAACGCGTATGATTATGCCAATCAGCGTCACGAATTTGAATGCTTACAGTGGAACCTGCTAAGCGCTTGGCATCAAGACGCTCCACCACTTTTTTACATAGACCTTCGATTGTTTTATGAAGTGTACGAACATCTGTTACATCTTCTGGTAATGTTGTTGAATTCCCAACGCTTTTCGTATCAAAGATTGCCTCAGGATCGACCATGCGCTGATCCACCCCATTGGCCCTTGCTCGAAGCCGTACCCCATTCTTCCCTAAAATTTGCTTCATTTTAAATTCTTCTGTCTTAGCTAAATCACCTATTGTAAAGATGCCTTGTGCATTTAATTTTTTAGCAGTACTTGCTCCAATCCCATGCATGTTGACAACCTCACGATGCCATAATTGCTGTTCAATATCCCGTATTCGTAGTACGGTAATCCCCATTGGTTTCTTCATATCAGAGGCTGTTTTCGCTAAAAATTTATTCGGTGCAATACCGATGGAACAAGGTAAATCCAGCTCAGCTAAAATGCGCGCTTGTATTTCCTGGGCAATACTTAAGGCATGCCGTTCCTTGCTTAGCTCAGTCACATCCAAGTAGCCCTCATCAATCGAAACAGGCTCTACTAATGGTGTATAGCTTCGAAGAATGGTGAACATTTCTTTAGATGCATGACGATACTTTTGAAAATCTGGAGGTAATAACAATAGCTCAGGACATTTACGCTTTGCTTCATGAACAGTCATAGTTGTATAAATGCCTAGCGCTCTTGCTTCATATGAACAAGTTACTAAAATGCCACGCCGTTCCTTTGGGTTCCCTGCAATTGCGATAGGCTTCCCCTTTAAACTTGGGTCATGTGCTTGCTCCACAGAAGCATAGAAACTGTTCATATCCACATGCAAAATAACACGCCCTTTATGTGCCATGTTCATCACCTCGTTTCTTTCTTAGCCTTATTATACGCCCCATAACCTCTAATCAACAAATGCATAATCACCATTACTTTCGAGGAGGTCCTTTAAAATAATTAACGCTTGCTCAAGTTGAGATTCTGGCGCTGCAATGGCTAAACGAACGGCATTGACAGGCTTTGTATTCCCTACGGCAAAGCGTTCCGCTGCATAGACTTGTACACCAGCTTTCGAAGCTAACAATTCAAATTGAACACCCGTAAATTTGTCAGGCAATTGGAGCCACCTAAAAATACATTCCTCATCCCCTAATATGTGATAATCCCCTAAATACTGATCGACAAGCGCATTTTGCTGCTTGGCATATGCTCGGTGTTTTTCTAATATCGTTTGGGCAACACCTTCATGGATTAATCGTGCTGCAAGCTCCAGCATGATAGGAGAAACAGAAATGTTGATATTATAGAGTGTTTCCATTATTTTTTTACGTAGCGCAGGCGGTGTCACAAGGAAGGATAATCGTAAACCAGGTGATAGTGTTTTAGATAGGCTAGCAATGTAAATAACCTTATCAGGTGCATAAGAAGCAATCGGAGCAAGCGGTTGCTCCTTGAGAAAGCTATAGATAGCATCCTCGATCACAAGCAAATCCTTCTGTCTTGCCACGTCTGCAATCATTTTTCTTGTTTCTACTGACATCGTATGAGTCGTTGGGTTATGAAAATCAGGGATCACATAGATTCCTTTGATATGCTCATTTTTACAAGCATATAGTAATCCTTCTTTTGTCATTTCACCCTGACATTGTTGGATAGCCACAAGCTGGATACCAAGCATATTTGCAGCTGTTTTAATGCCTGCATAGGTAATTGGATCTGTACCAATGCGGTCGCCTGGCTGAAATAAAGCTGCAAGGGTTCCCACAATGGCATTTTGTCCGCCTGCTCCTAGAAGAATAGGCTGGTCTGTTTGAAAATTTACTAGTTCGAGTAGCTTCATCACGGCTTCGTTTTGCCATGCATTGCCCTCAGGTCGTCCATATTGAAATAGCATGCTAAAACTAGGTTCGTTTATCATTTTCTTCATAAAGCGTGTAATATCATCATTAACAAAATTATCTGGTAAAACAGAGCCCATTTCAATGATAGGTGTGGCATGGTTGGTTGGCAGTAACATTTTATTGCTAGCCGCATCTGTTGAAACGAATGTACCGCTGCCAATCGAGGCATAAATTAATCCTTTTTGGCCACAAAGCTTAAAGGCTCTTGTAATCGTACTCAAATTCACATCTAAAAAATCAGCTAATTCACGCTGGGGTGGCAATTTTGTGCCTGGTACTAGCTTTCCATCCTTAATATCTTGTTCTAGCTGATGTGCGATGGCTATATATAACGGAGCAGAAATATTGCTAATATCCGGCTTCCAACTCATTGGATACTCGTCAAATGAATTAATAGGCATTCACTAGGCCCTTCTTTCTCTTAATTTGCATACAATAGTTTAATTGTCTTGCATACAATGATAATATTGTATGCACACGATGACAATGATATAATTTTTAAAAAATCAGAAAAAAAGGACCGATAATTATGCAATATTCTGAAAGAATCTTAAAAACACCATCCTCATTTATTCGAAATATTTTAAAAGTGACAGATGCAGAGGACGTTATTTCCTTTGCAGGCGGGCTTCCAAACCCGATTTCTTTCCCGATTGATGCATTGAGAGCATCCGTAGACCATGCTATTACAGTAAATGGCAGCCGATTATTCCAATATTCATCCACACAGGGTTATGCACCATTGCGTGAATATATTGCCGCGAAATATCAACGTCTCCATGGACTTGATGTACATGCTGACGATGTCTTTATTACTACAGGTTCACAGCAAGCGCTTGAACTAATTGGTAAAGTACTTATCAATAAAGGCGATGGCATTATCATCGAAGAGCCAGGTTACCTAGGGGCTATTCAAGCCTTTACTTTAACAGAGCCAACTTTCCATGGTGTTACGCTAGAAAATGATGGTCTTAACTTAGAAGAGTTAGAGCGTGCTCTACAACAACCAAATGTAAAATTCATTTATACGGTGCCGAACTTCCAAAACCCAACAGGACTCACATATTCGAAAGAAAAGCGTGAGCAAATTTGCGAAATAGTGGCAAAATATGATGTTGCTTTAATTGAGGATGATCCATACGGGGAGCTACGTTTCCAAGGGGAGCCACTTCCATATATCGGTGCTGGTAAATTAGAAAATAGTATTTTACTAGGTTCTTTCTCTAAAACGGTCACACCAGGCATGCGTCTTGGCTTTATTATCACAAAAAACAAAGAGCTTTTGCAGCATATTGAAACAGCGAAGCAAGCGTCTGATCTTCATACTAATATTTTTTCACAATATGTTATCTACGATTATTTAGCAAGTAATGATTATACAGAACATGTAAAGAAAATTATTGCTTTATATAAAAATCAGTCGGATGCGATGCTTGATGCGATGCAGGAGTTTTTCCCTGCCCATGTTGAATATACACGACCTGAGGGTGGCATGTTCATTTGGGCAACAATGAAGGACGGTACACCGGCCCTTGATGTATTCAATAGAGCGATGGAACAAAAGGTAGCCTTCGTGCCTGGCGATCCATTCTACACATCAAAAACGAATGTGAATACAATGCGCCTTAACTATACAAATGCAACACCTGAAGTCATCCGTGAGGGAATTAAACGTTTAGCTAGTATTTTATAAAACGAAAACGTATAAACGCTGTGAAAAGCGTTTATACGTTTTTTAATGTGGATAGTAAATAGTCATACTAAGTCGTGTTACTGTACTACCTGGATTGCTATATGTGTGTGGACGGTCAGCCTTAAATCGTATGGCATCACCACTTGTTAATCGATAATCCTGACCCTGTATATGGATGATTAATTCCCCATCAAAAACGGTTATATATTCCTCCGTTCCTTCTCGATGAGCCTCAGCATCTAACGTTCCATTTTCTTTGATTTCAATTGTATATATTTCAAAACGACTATCCTTTTGATAGGGGAAATGAGGATACACCATATATCGGCCATGATCTTCCTTCAATACTTGAATTTCTTTACCGCGAATAACCTCCGTCTCAGGTTGGGGAGGATGAATAAGCTCTGTAAACGAAACCTTTAATCCATTTGCAATTTTCCAAATCGTTGTCAAAGTTGGACTGGATTCTCCCCTCTCAATTTGACCAATCATCGTTTTACTCACGCCACTAAGCTGAGAAACCTTCTCTAAGCTTAATTTCTCCCTTTCTCGAATTGCCTTTAAATTTCTCGCAAAGACGAGATGAATTTCTTCCATCCAAAAGCCCTCCTTATATGTACAATATAACGTACGTTTTGTATAATAAAAAGATCGACGTTATACAGTCTATTTCGTGCATTATATCATACAACTTGAAAGAAGGGATTGTTTTGCCTGTATTTTCCTTTTTATTATTTATCATCATTACAAGCTTTACACCTGGCCCTAATAATTTTATGGCGATGGTTTTTGCTAAACAATATGGCTTAGCGAAAACGATTCCATTCTGTTTAGGTGTAGGGATTGGTTTTTTCATCATTATTGGTCTTAGTAGCTTTTTTAACACGATCATGTTAAACATTTTACCTGCCATTGAATTACCCCTAACCATATTTGGTGTAGGCTATATGTTGTACCTGGCTTATAAAATTTTAACAAGCAAAGAATTAGAGGATCACGACAACGAAGAAGAAAAACGAAACCTATTTTTTTTAGGAGCGTTCGTTCAATTTATTAACCCAAAAGGTATTTTATTTGGTCTTACTGTTGTCGCAACTTACATCCTACCCTACTACTCATCCTACATAAGCTATCTACTCTTCTCGTTCTTTTTAGCGCTAGTAGGGGTAATCAGTACATTTAGTTGGGCATTATGTGGCTCCGTTTTTCAAAAAGCACTACAGCAATACCGAAAACCATTTAACATGATCATGGCACTATTATTAATGTATAGTGCTGTTTCCATTGTTGTACATTAAAAAACAGCCCTCTGTCGGTAGAGGGCTGCTTTATCAGTAACTTATTTTGTATACGTTAAAACGGCATTTTTCTTGAATTTTGCTAAAGCTTCTGTTGCCTCATTTTTGCTCGCGTACTCAAAAATTCGAACGTCCTTTTTATCAAAAACTGTAATAACCCACATGTGAAAAGCTCCCTTCACTCATTATTTTTGTAATATAACAACCACCAAAATTTGTGATACGACTTATCAACTGTTTTATAACAATTCCTTACTTGATTCTTATTTTACGCTGATTTTTTCAAAAAGAAAGCTTTATGTGAAGGTCTTCACAAACTGTTCAATTTCAAAACGCTTTCATTGAACAATTTGTGAAAACCTTGATTTTATAGGTATATCCACAGCCAGTGATGTCAGGTCTATCCGTCTCTTTTCAATTTTTATCCACTACATTTCACAGCCTATCCGTCCCTTTTCACTACAGCAAAAAAACCGTACAAAAGTACGGTTTTTGCTGTAGTAGTAGATTTACATGTCATAAGTTTAACAAAATACTTCTTCTTGCTTATGTGTTAATTCAATTTCGAAGCCCAAATCCTCCAGCATGCGATAATCGCTATTCGCTTCCTGTCCAGCTGTTGTTAAATAATCCCCAACAAAAATACTATTAGCTGCATAGAGACCGAGTGGCTGAAGTGAGCCTAAATTGATTTCACGACCACCCGAAATACGGATTTCCTTTGTCGGATTGATATAGCGGAATAAAGCTAAAACCTTTAAACAATAGCGGGGATTTAAATCCTTTGTCCCTTCTAGCTTTGTGCCATCGATTGCATTTAAAAAGTTTACAGGAATAGAATCAGCGTCCAATTGATGGAGGGCGCGTGCAATATTGACGACATCCTCTTTTGTTTCCTTCATCCCAATAATGGCACCCGAGCAAGGTGAAATTCCATGCTTTTTCACGATCTCTACCGTATTGACACGATCCTCATATGTATGTGAGGTCGTGATGAAGGAATGATGACGTTCCGATGTATTTAAATTATGATTGTAACGATCCACCCCCGCTTCCTTTAGTTGCTGTGCCTGTTCTTCTTTTAGTAAGCCAAGACAGGCACAAACCTTCAAGCCATACTTTTCTTTTATTTCAGCAACCGCCTCACTCACAACATTGACATCCTTACGTGTTGGCCCACGACCACTGGCTACAATACAATACGTCCCAATCTTATTGTCAAACGCTCGTTTTGCACCTGCTAAAATTTCCTCTTTTGTAATAAATGGATATTTCTCAATAGGAGCCGTTGATTTAGAGGACTGGGAGCAATAGCCACAATCCTCCGGGCAATAACCGCTTTTGGCGTTCATAATCATATTCAATTTAACTTTTTTACCATAATAATGACGGCGAATCGTAAAAGCACCATCCATAAGCTGTAATAGCTCATCATCCTCACTATTTAATATGGCAAGTGCCTCTTCATTGCTAATGATCTTCCCAGCAATTACTTCTTGTGCTAATTGGTAATAATTCATATTACATTCTCCCCCTCTACGTGTGAAAATTTCACATTTCTTGCAGACTGAAATACTTTATACAAGCGCTCAGCTAATAGCGCTGATGTAATAGCTAAGCAAAAATCAGCGACAATACTACTTAAAAAGCCGACAACAAACACATGTGACCAGCTTGATTTCATGTCTAACCAAAAATTCAATGCTACATACAAATACGGAACAGCCACAGCATAAATGATAACTAGCCCAATAATTGTTGCTGCAATAAAATGCTTTTTCGTCGGCGTCTCAATCCTTTCGATAATGAGCCCAATCACATAGGCGGCTAGGGCAAAGCCAATCAGATAACCAAAAGTTGGCTGTAAAACATATGTGATACCACCACCCTGTGTAAAAACAGGTAAGCCTACTAAGCCCACGCCGATATAGACAAGTTGACTATAAAAACCATTCCGACTACCCAATAAACAGCCTGCTAAAAATACAAAAACAATTTGTAATGTAAACGGTACGACAGGCAATGGAATTTTAACAAAAGTTCCGATTGCTGTTAGAGCAGCGAACATGGCAATCATGACAAGCGCTAATGTCTGATGTCTCTTACCCAATCTTAGCCCCCCTTTCCTTGAAAAATTGTTCGATTGTCTCTTTCGTTGTATGAATCATAAAGGACATTTCCTCTTCAGAAATAATATAAGGTGGCATAAAATACAGAACATTGCCGAGCGGTCTGATGAGTAAGCCTTTCGTTAAAGCCCGTTGATATATTTGATAGCCGATTCGCTCCTCATTGGTGAACGCTTCTTTTGTCCACCGGTTCTTCACTAGTTCAATCGCTCCCACTAAACCAACTTGTCGGTATTCACCCACATAGGGCATATCACGAAAAGCTTCCATGGCTAACGCTCGCATGTATTGTCCCTTGTGCTGAATCAACTCCATCACTTGTTCCTCTTGAAACATCGTTAACACTTCCAATGCCACACGACAGGCCAATGTATTGCCTGAATAGCTATGCGAATGTAAAAAAGCCTTCATTGTTCCGTAATCATCATAAAAAGCGTCATAGATTTGCTCCGTCGTTAAGACAACAGATAATGGTAAATAACCACCTGTTAGCCCCTTTGATAAACACATAAAATCTGGCATGATGTCTGCCTGTTCACAGGCAAACAATGTACCGGTCCGACCAAAACCAACTGCAATTTCATCTGCAATGAGGTGCACATCATAGTGTGAGCACAATGCCCGTAAGCGCTGTAAATAGACAGGCGGGTACATTTTCATACCTGCTGCAGCCTGAATTAATGGTTCAATAATAACTGCCGTAATTTCCTCATGATGAGCTTGAAGTTGTTCCTCGACAAATTGACTACATGGTGCATTACAACTTGCTGGATCTTCCTGAAATGGGCAGCGGAAGCAATCTGGTCCTTTGGCACGAACAGTATCTAATAACAGAGGCTGGTAAACTTCATTGTAAAGCCCTACCCCTCCCACGGATAAAGCACCAATGGTTTCTCCATGATAGGCATCCGTCAAGGCGAGAAAGCGCTTTTTAGCTGGTTTCCCTGTCTGCATATGGTATTGAAAGCTCATTTTCAATGCAACTTCAATAGCAGATGAGCCATTATCGGCAAAAAAGACTTTATGTAATCCCTGTGGTGCGAGTGTTGTTAATTTTTCAGCCAACTGTATGGCTGGTTCATGTGTAAAATTAGCAAAGATCGTATGCTCTAATGTAAATGCTTGCTCACTTAAAGCTTGGCTAATACGCGGATTGGCATGTCCAAATAAATTAACCCACCAAGAAGATACAGCATCCAAATAACGCTGATCATGTTCGTCATAAAGCCACACGCCTTGTCCCTTTTTTATGACGATGGGTGGAAATGCTTCATAGTCCTTCATTTGTGAGCATGGATGCCAAACATGACGTAAATCTCTTAGCTGTAAATCAGTTAATGCTTGTTTCATAGTTAAAAAGCCTTTCAAACAGTGTGGTGTGCGTCATAGCAAAATCCATTAACTGTGACAAATTTTGTAGCTTTGGAATAATCGCATAGGGTAAGGAATGGTACTGTAAAATCGTTTGTATATTATCTTGCTCCATACTGCTGCCCGTGTCCCCGTTAAACACTATGCCAAGAACATCAACTTGACGAGCGCGCAATGCCTCTATTGTTAATAATGTGTGATTGATCGTCCCTAGGGATGTCCTTGTAACAAGCACTACTGGCAGCTTGCTACTGACGATGACATCAAGCAGCGTCTTCCCATGGGGAGCAGTAAAAGGAACAAAAAGTCCACCCGCTCCCTCACATATCAAAACATCATAGGACGCTTGTAATAATTGAATCCGCAATATTAGCTCATTGACATCAATTTGCTGCCCCTCCAGTTGCGCAGCAAAATGTGGCGATGCAGCTTCTCTAAATGAATAGCTATTGAGGTGCTCTTGTTGAAGCTTTTGTAAGGAATACTTTTCATACATGGCTGTATCATGATAATAGCCACGACCGTTTTCGTAGACCTCTCCTGTTTGCACAGGCTTGTATGGTGAAACTTTCAAGCCTTGTTTTTGTAAATGATACATCAACATGGTAGTGACAATCGTTTTTCCAACATCCGTATCTGTACCGACAACCCAAAAATGTTGCATTGTTAACCTCCCCCTCTTTTAAGTTAACCATTAACACTATTTAAGTTAACACATATATTTTTGTTTTGTAAATGCTATTTCTATATTTTTCTGAATACACTATTTTTGTTAATAAAAACAGCAAATTTTGTATTAAAATAAGAAAACGCTAAACTCCCACCCTTTATGGCAAGAATCTAGCGTTCATTGATCGTCATGATAGTAATCTCTCAAAAATGATTTCATAGTCTGTTGGTTTCCCATGTCCATTATAAGCAATCGGCAATACTTGCACTAAACGCCAACCTTGCTTCGCGTATTCTTCGATTGTTTTCCGATAGGTAGCTTCCTGAAAAAAGCTACCTAAATGTGTTTGTACAAATTTATACTCATACATTGACTCACCCCCTGTAAATCTTTACGTAACTACGGAGTCAAGGTTTCAATAATTAGTAGGTTCTCGCTTTTGAATATTATGATTATTTTAAAGGATTTTAATCTTCACTCGTAGTATTAAACTACATGGGGGTGGTAGTATGTTTGGCATTTTTAAAGAACCAGCGAAGATCATCGATACATATGAACAAGTGCATTCAATTTTAAAATCATTACTTACCTATGAACTAAAAGAATTACCAAATCGTTATGAATTTTGGTATCGTGTGGCCATCCGTCAAGAGGAGTATCGGACATTACAAGCAGAGCATCGGGCAAAAATTTCCATGACTTCTGCCGTAGGGCGTTTTCATCAAACACAATATGAAGTGATGACACAGAAATTAGCAAAGTTTGAACGCTTATCCGATATTTATAAACTATTTTGTATTGAAGAAGAACGAGAGCTATTAAACCATCGTCTCTCTTTTCATCAAGAAACGATTGCTGCCATCTATGACCATGTTCAACATAAAGAGCTTTATACGTACAGTGATAGTGTTCAACAGCAATTTTGGGAGGCCATCCGTGATGATCTACTCAATGCTATCGCACACCTAGATTAATTTTTTAGAGACTTCATTTTCTAATGGGAAATTGAAGTCTTTATTTATTTTTAGTAAACTCTCTTGATTATTTTGACCTAAAGGTTATGAGGGATTCTAAAATTATGCGAGTCCTAAATCTTCTAATTCCCAACTTAAACAAAAGTTGGTATATTTGAAATAGGAAGGTGATGGATATGCGAACGAGAAAATTTTAATAGTGGAAGATGATCTAGATATTATGGAGGTAAAGACTTTTTATACAGAGAGTGTTGCTTCAAGTCAATCAATAAAAAAATAGCCAATGTTTCTATCACAAAACATTAGCTATTTATATATAGGACACTATTCAATAATTTCAATGATGTTGGCTCATTGCCATCCCTTGCGCAAGCATTTGTCTAAATTCTTGAACCTGGTCTGCTTTAATGGCTATGTGACTATAGTGCTTCTTGATCCCTAGCATAAACGTTACTTCCACAGGCTCTTTCATTTTCAAAATAAAGTGCGGATAGGCCTCACCAAAATCACGTGCTATGAAGTCTATCGTATCTTTTGATAATTTCCCCTCTAATCGCTCCTTGTCTTCGATGATTTCAGCAATATGATCAAAACGAATTTCAGTACGTTTCATTAATCCCAGAGATAAGTACAATGTATCATTTGTGACATAAACAGGATTTAGGCGAATAGCCTGCATATCCGCAAGAAAGAAGATTACTGAATAAATATTAAAAACAAGCAACACAATGGAAAGTATCATTGACTTTTCATGTAGCCACCAGTGAATACCAATCGTTTCAATAGCAATCCCATGAATAATCATGAGCTGAAAAGCGATATAGCTAGAATTTTTATGCAAAGATAAACCTTGTCGTTCTTGTCTTTTCCAACTCGCGAAACCATAATAAAGCACTAATAAATCAGCACAGATCATCTGAATAACTGGATGCTTGGGTGCATGTTTTTCTACAGCTTTTGAAAATGAAAAGAGATCTGGTAAAGAGCTTCTCCGCACTTCCCCTAGGATTTTTGGCAGGTATCGTACAAGTGTTGCCACTAGGATAATTTCTACTAGAATAATAGACCCTTCAATCGCAAAGCCAGCCCATGTCACTGCCACATAAGGCTGAAGGTGTTCCATAGGAATGATAAAACGTGCAGCAATACAGCCAGCTGCAGCTAATAGGATGGCTTGCTTTAATGAAAATTTACCTTTATAAAGCATAAATAGCACAGGCACCACCACAATACAGTCAATTAATGAGCCCATGACAACACCATTTGTTTCGATAGGTAAAAGGGATGTGCCAAATCCTGTATTATAGAGTGTATAGTTACTCGCTAATACCACTAATAATAAGGCTAGCCAAATATTTTGCTTACTTTTTAAGACCATCATTCACAATGCCCCCTCTCTACTAATAATTTTACTTTATGCCAAATGGTTAATCTTGTATAGAATTTGAGAATAAAAGATGTTCCTAATTCCATTCACGTTCAATTATTTTTCACACTTAAAAACTTCTTACGATAAACATGTGGCGGATAGCCAGTGTATTCTTTAAACTTTTCAATATAATAACTGACAGTACTAAAGCCTGTATCAACAGCTATTTCTGTTATAGATCGCTCATTACCTTTCAATAATTCTATACTTTTGCGCAATCGATATTGGCATAAATAGGTAAACGGTGTCATGCCCACTATTTTCTTAAAAAAACGACTACATTCAGCGCGACTTATATACACATGACTAGCTAAATCTTCTAATGCTATTTTCTCCTGATAATGTGCGTGTAAAAAATCTAGCATAGCTTTTGCTCGTTCATGCTGCACAATAGTGGCAGAATCCATTATTTGTTCTGTCAATAAGGATTGGGTTAGCATGGATTCCCAAATAAATAGAAGCTCTCTCAGTACTTTTAACTCAAAAAAAGCGGTTTGCTCTCGCATTAATTCCGCAATCGTTGCTATTTTCTGTGCTAACTCTCCTGCTAGTTTGACATAAGGTATTCGATTACTTGTAATATACGGTTCTACATATTTTGAGAAAAAAATACTGCCCTCATGCCCTCCCAATAACTTTGGATCTACATTCACACAATAAACGATCGCTTGTTCAATTTGATAAGGTTTCGCTTCATGTAAGCCGGAGGCATTAATAAAGAGCCCCTCGCCTTGCTTCAATACAAAAACGTCCGTCCCCACTCGATACTGTGCACATCCATTTTTTATAAAAACAAATTGTATTTCTTTATGCCAATGGAGAGGTAGAAAATCCATACTTTCTAATCGCATAATTGTTTCATACAAGGCAACTGGAAATTCCTTCGTTCCGTGCAAGGTTAATTCTTGTAAATCCTTGGCAATTTTGATATGTGTTAACGGCATCTACAACACCTCAATATATTGATATTTTATTGGATTAAATCGATATTTATTTCCATTTCATCACTTTATAATCATCATATATTGATAGTTTAGGAGATGTAAACAGATGAATCAAATTATTCAAAATAAACGTACACTGGGCTTTCTACTAGTTATTCTTGGAGCAAGTTTCTGGGGAATCGGAGGGACCGTTGCCCAACGACTATTTCAGCAGGACAATTTAGAGGTCAGCTGGCTTGTTTCTAGTCGTTTACTTTTAGCAGGTCTGTTACTAATTGCTATTTATAAAATGACCCATCGGCATGAATCCATTTTCGTCATATGGCGCACAAAGCAAAATGCTTTTAGACAAATTTTATTTAGCTTACTCGGTATGCTTGCTGTCCAATATACCTATATGATGTCAATCGCTATTGGTAATTCAGCTGTAGCCACATTATTGCAATATTTAGCACCACTGTTTATCATGGCTTATTATTTTCTAACGAGGCAAAGTCCATTAACAAAGCAGGACGGTATAGCTGTGTCACTTACACTTGTGGGGACCTTTTTATTATTAACAAACGGTTCTTTTTCAACATTGTCCGTTCCTTTTATGGCTGTGTTGTGGGGTATCTTATCGGGTCTTTCTGTTGCATTTTATACCATTTATGCCGTCCCACTTTTACAGCAATTCCATTCATTACTAGTTGTCGGCTGGTCGATGATCATCGGTGGTATAGTAATGAGTATAGCTCACCCACCATGGGCTATCGATCTATCAGATTGGACGTTTTCAACCATTGCCTATTTTTTATTTATTGTTATTTTTGGGACAATGCTCGCTTTTTGGTTTTATATTGCTAGCTTGCACTATCTTTCACCAAAGGAGTCAAGCCTACTAGGTAGTCTTGAACCATTAATGGCTGTCATCACAAGTGTTTGGTGGTTAAAAATTGCTTTTGGCGGCTATCAGTTTATTGGTACATTGCTAATTCTTCTTATGATTTTATATCTCACAGTATTTCAGAAAAAGCAGCCTTAAGAACAGAAAATTAAGAGAGTTGTGAACTTTAATAGTTAATACCTCCTATTATCGAGATAGCAATATATGAATTTATACATAAAATTTACATATTTCATCTATCTTTTCTCCTTATTTGTCTACTATACTGAACATAATAACAGATAGAAGGAGGTATTTTATGGATAAAAAAGTTATTTTTTTCGAGGTGGAAGGCGGCACAGATAAAGGACCAGATGGCTATCGCCCAGATACAATGCCAATGGTAGAAGCACTACAGCAACGTGGACAGGATGCAGAGGTACTCTTCTTTGATATCACAAAAAAGCAGGAAATCTTTCACTACGTGAAGGAATATGGTGTTGCTTATGTATCTCGCATTAACCCAGGTAACTTGCAGCATGAGGAAGAGTACTTTGCTATGCTACGAGAGCTATGCCAAGCTGGCGTTATAGGGATGCCACATCCAGACGCCATGATTAGCTATGGTTCAAAAGACGTATTATCAAAACTGACGACAACAAATTTAGTACCTGATGATACATTTGCCTACTACACAATCGAAGCATTCAAAAAACAATTCCCTACTTCCTTAGCCTTAACAGAGCGTGTTTTGAAGCAAAATCGTGGTTCAACTGGAGAAGGTATTTGGCGTGTAAAATTAGTGGAACCGCTAGCAGAGGGTATCACTGAAGTACCACTTGATGCCCAAATCAAATGTACTGAAGCAAAAGATAATCATGTAGAATATTGGCAGCTTGGCGACTTTATGACATTTTGTGAGCAGTATATTACAGGGACGAATGGTATGTTAATCGATATGCGCTTTCTTCCAAGGATTACAGAAGGCGAAATTCGCTTATTCATGTTGCGCGATCATCCCGTACATGTCGTACATAAAAAACCAGCTGCTACCGAGGATGCCTTTAGCGCAACTCTATTCTCTGGCGCTCAATACCGCTATGACAAGCCTGAAGACTGGCAAGAGCTGGTACAAAACTTTTTAAAGCAGCTCCCTCAAATAACAAACCTACTAGGTAATTATGATTTACCGCTTATCTGGACAGCTGACTTTATGCTAGATACCAATGAAGACGGAGAGGATTGCTATATTTTAGGTGAGATGAATTGTTCTTGTGTTGGCTTTACTTCAGAACTAGCATTAGCGCATGAAGTAGCAAAAGAAATTTTAGCTTGTATAAAAGAGCATACCGAGGCTATTGCGCAATAAAAAAAGTGCGATCTTTAGGGATCGCACTTTTCATATATAAATCTTAATTCCTTGTATAAATTCATATATAAAATAACAAGCAAAACCAATCAATAAGAATCCTGCGACAATTGTAAATGTCCTAATCATCTTCCGATTCATAGCTTTACGAGTAACCGAGATAATGGTCAGCAAACCGATATCGTGGAGTAAAATTCCACTTAAAACACCAGCAGCAATAATTAAAAAGCTCGTTGACTCCCCTTGTCCATAAGATTTTGCTAGCACCACGCCAAATACGTTGACCCAAAAAACGAGATTACCAGGTGAAATGGCCACTAGTAAGCCGTTAAAATAAGAGGCAAAAAACGATTTGGTTACTTTTTCTCCTGCCAATGTAATATCATGGTCAGCGTTCTTGATAGAATCATAGCCTAACAAAAATAAAAAGCCCGCTCCAATAATCCACATAGGGAGTTGAATCATAGGCATAGCCAAGATGGAGGCTAGTCCCATATACAAAGCAAAAACCAATACAATATCAATGGTCATACCACCAAGCCCAACAGCCCAGCCGTGCATAAAACCATTTTTGAGTCCTTGCTTTGTCATTTCTACTGTAATAGCTCCTACAGGCATGGCAATGGCAAGTCCTACCAATACATACGCTACATATAAACTCAAAAAAACACTTCTTTCATGTCATCGATAAGCTTCATACGTCCGTTTATGGTTTCACTATAGCATAATTATACTTGAAAGGAAATAATTATTAAAAGTTACATGTCTTTTTACCTGTTAGAGCATTTGCTTTTTCCATTGCGCTAACAAATCTTTTGACTTCTCCAAATCCAATTTCAAGGTGACCTGCTTAGCTGTACAACGTTTTTTAGCTTTCTCCCATGCTTCTTCCAAGGCAGGTAAATAGCTTAAATTTTTTGTCGCTGCTACTAGCTGAAAAAATATATTACCTTGAATATAGTGCCAACGAGGATTCATTCCATCTAGGAGTATTGCTTCTTCAATCAGTCTTAATGCCAAATAAGGGCTACCTTCGTGACGATTTAAAAACTGTGCAAATGCTCCCCAATACAATGCCTTATTGGGCTGCAATTTGATTGCCTCCGCATATTGTACGGATGCCTTATCCTGTTCTTTTGCAAGGACATAATATTCCGCCATTGTATAATAGGCGTTAGCCTGCGCTTCTAAAGGTCCTGCTAATAATTCATCGACCACTTTACCAAATTGCTCATCATCCTGACTACCTATATAAGCTGCGAGAACATCTCGTTCTGGATACGAGCCATCTGTTCGTTCCCCATTTTGCTTTACTTTGTCGTCAGTAGGCTTAGGCATATTTGCATACCCATTTGCCTCTAGCATGGCCACATGCTGCTGAATGACTTGATAGGCCTCTTCTTCGACCGCTGTAACATTGCCCAATATTTCTTTAGCTAGTTGATAACTTTCCTTAACTTGACCACTCAAAAATAAGTCATTGACTTGTTGAACTTGCTCGTTCATTTGTTTTACCACCATTAAAATCCTCACCTTCGCAAAAGAAAAATCTTATTGCTAGTTTACCATTTAAGTAGTATAAGCAAAAGCCAACATGTCCTAATCTTTCTATTATTCTTTTAATTTAAACGCCTTTACATGCTGTTCGAGTGTGTGTGCCATGTGATTTGTTTCATTAGAGCCTTGTGCCACCTCATCAATGCTTGCAGTTGTTTGCTGCGCTGCGACAGTAATCATATTCATCGTTTCTTCTATATCACGAATAGATTCTGTTAATTGTTGAATCATTTGCACAATACGTGTAGATTTTTGGTTTTCAGCGGTCATAGCATTAGAAATGGTAATCATTTCTTCTACTGTTGCAGCCACTGCTGTCGAAATATTTCCTAAAGATTGTGCTGTTAGACGCACTGTCTCTGTTCCTTTTTCAATATATTGCGTATTATCATTCGTAGATGACATGACCTGCTGCACATGCTTCATTATATCCTGAATAAGCTGTTCAACTTGCAATACCTCTTGATTAGATTGCTCAGCAAGCTTCCGTACTTCCTCAGCAACAATAGCAAAGCCTTTACCATGCTCCCCTGCTCTAGCCGCTTCAATGGAAGCATTCAGTGCTAGCAAATTTGTTTGTGATGCGATGTTCGCAATAGACGTTGTAATGGTTTGAATTTTGGTTGCAGATGTAACCAGGTTTTCTACTGTTTGTCGTACCTCACCTGATCCGCTGTGAATTAATGCCATATCATTGCTTATATCTTTTGCTAGTCGCTCACCCTCTGTTGCTAATTCCATCGTTTGTCGAGCATTATCGGCACTGTTATTGGCATTGCTTTGAATCTTTTGAAGGTCCTGCGCTAAAGAAGTAAGAACATCTGTCGCATTTTCAGCATGGTGCATCCCTGCCGTCACGGCACTTGTTACCTCTTCGATATTATTGGCGACACCTTGAATGGTATTGCTCATATCGTTCAAGGTGGAAGCGGTTTCATCTGCGTAATTCGTTAAAGTATTAGAAGTGGATCGCATCGTCATAATCATATTTTGTAAATTAGCTGTCATTCGATTTAATGTATTGGCTAAATCCGCTACTTCATCTTTACTGTTAATTTTTGTTTCAGGTACAGCTAAATTACCATTGGCAATTTCTTTCGCCTGCTGAATCAGCACACTAATCGGTCTTACTTTACGACGGATTAAAAAGCCTGTGATGATAGAAGCAATTAGCATAGGGAAAATACTAATTAAAATCCCATTTCGTACAACATCCCATGTTCGCTCCTTCACGATATTGGCATCAAAGTCGATGACACTAATAGCAATAATCTCTTTACTGGAATCATGGTCTTTAAAAATAGGGGCATAGCCAGATAAACGGTCCATCCCTGCATAAGTATAAGGCTGTGAGTATGTTGGATGCTTATGTGTAAGCAACATATCAATAGCTTCTTTATCTAAATAAAATTGATCACCAGGGGCATAACCTTTTTCAGCCAAATGATCATCAAGCGCTAATAATGTGCCATCCAACGATAAAATATATTGTGTTTGGAAAATATCTTTATGACCTGTTGTCCAGTTCAAATCGTTCCCAATGCTTTCCTGTACAGCCTTGTCGCCTTGAATGGCCTTGTTCAATTGTTGCGGATTGATCAAACCTGTCGTAATATTGGCACAGCCATAGGCCTCAACACCAGCAGCATCATAAAGTTTATTGTAAGCAGTTATGTATGTAGCGAACGAAGTAATCCCTAGCATCACCACTAAAATACCAGCGATAATCGTCCCAAGTTGAAAAGTTAATGAATTACGTAATTTCACGATCCATCCTCTCCCCTTTCTTGTAATAATCTATGAATATTCCTTTTGTGTTTCATCATACTACAAAAAGATGTATTAAAAAAGCATCTTTAATTATTCTAGTAAGATAAAAACATTGGAAAAAGTTCTGAATTGTGCGATAATTGAAGTTAATTATCTTAAATCCTGAGCATTACCAATTCATCTAATAGGAGGGCTTGCTATGAATAAACGCTTTCATCTTATATCGATTGTTACAGGAAACTTGTTAACAATAGGGGCCATTTTTATTTATGCCATGCAAAGTCAAGTGGGAGTAGCCCTCAGTACGTATGCTCTTGTGATGGGTTTTTTTAGTACTTTGCTTGTGGTTTTCTTCTATATATGGGGGGAAGAAAAACAACAAGTATCCAATCGTTTTCTGAAATAATATGCATCATTCTCCATTACACAGATACCTGTAGCACGTTTAATGTGGTTCCTGTTCCTTCCTATAGGTAGAGGGATTTTTTTATGTAAGGTCAGTAGGAATGATTTAGTAGCAGGAATCAAATAGTCAATCGGGAGAGATAATATGTCATAACATTCATTTAGACAATTATTTACTTGATGTCGTAAAATCTAGGATGAATTGTGATGAAACTTCACCATATATTTGGGTATATACAACAGCTATTTCCCTCTATTTTTACTAAAATGACGTTGTAGATTTATTCATGATTCCCTTCTTTTCCGAGGTATTCCCCTCCATATACGTCTAATTGTTGTAGAAAAATAAAATTTTTTGTAGAAAATTTTAAAACAATGATTGAGTAGTATATCAATTTTCTGTATAATCAGCTTGTTTGACAATACTTTATATGAACTTGGGGGTAGACAATTGGGTAAAGCATTGATTATCGGAGCTGGCGGAGTTGCCAGTGTTGTGGTACACAAGTGTGTTCAAAATTCGGACGTATTTGAGGAAATTTGTATCGCAAGTAGAACTGTTTCAAAATGTGACGCTCTAAAAGAAAAACTAGACGGCGGAAAAACAAAAATTCATACTGCACAGGTAGACGCAGACAATACAGAAGAGGTTATTGAGCTTATTAAAGCTTTCGGACCAGATGTAGTGATTAACGTGGCTTTACCTTATCAGGACTTAACGATTATGGATGCTTGCTTAGCGACAGGTGTGCACTATGTGGATACTGCAAACTACGAGCCACCTGAAACGGCAAAATTTGAATATAAATGGCAATGGGCTTATAAAGAGAAGTTTGAAAAAGCTGGCTTAACTGCATTACTTGGAAGCGGTTTTGACCCAGGTGTAACAGGCGTTTTCACAGCTCATGCACAAAAACATGAATTTGATGAAATCCACTATATCGATATCGTGGATGCCAATGCGGGAGATCATGGATATCATTTCGCAACAAACTTCAACCCAGAAATTAACATTCGTGAAATTACAGCGAATGGTCGTTACTGGAAAGAAGGCGAGTGGATTGAAACTGCACCACTTGAGAAAAAAGAAGTGTATAACCTACCTGAAATCGGACCAAAAGATATTTACCTTCTATACCATGAAGAGCTTGAATCACTTGCAAAAAATATCAAAGGTTTAAAACAAATCCGCTTCTGGATGACGTTCTCTGAAAAATACTTAACACACTTAAAAGTATTAGAAAACGTAGGTATGACATCAATTGAACCAATCGAATTTGAAGGGCAAATGATTCAACCAATCCACTTCCTTAAAGCGGTATTACCAGATCCAGCTTCACTTGGACCACGTACAAAAGGTAAAACAAACATTGGTTGTATCATTCGCGGCCTAAAAGATGGCAAAGAAAAAACGTACTATGTGTACAACGTATGTGACCACGAAGAGTGCTACAACGAGGTTGGTTCACAAGCGATTTCTTACACAACTGGCGTACCAGCTATGATCGGTGCAATGCTTGTGATGAACGGTGAATGGCGTAAACCAGGTGTATGGAATGTGGAAGATTTCAATCCAGATCCATTCATGGATGCACTAAATAAATGGGGTCTACCATGGCAAGAAAGCCATAACCCAGAACTATTAGACCTTGATTTAGATGCAAAGGAATTAAGCCGATGAAACCAATTGATTTTTCAAAAGTTCCATCCCCTTCTTATGTAGTGGATGAGCGATTATTAACAAAGAATCTTGAGCTTTTAAAATCAATTCAAGATCGAACAGGCTGCCGCATTTTATTAGCCCTTAAAGGCTTCTCTATGCATTCAACATTCCCACTAGTAGGGGAATATTTAGCAGGCATTACAGCTAGCTCACTGCATGAGGGACGTCTTGGCTACGAAAAAATGGGCAAAGAAGTTCACGTTTATGCACCTGCTTATATTGAGCATGAAATGGACGAGCTTCTAGGCTATGTGGATCACATCGTATTTAACTCATTTAACCAATGGGCTCAGTTCAAGGATAAAGTGAAATCTACTGGTAAAACAATTGAATGTGGTATTCGCGTGAATCCTGAATACTCTGAAATTGAAACAGCGCTTTACGATCCTTGCTACACAAACTCTCGCCTTGGTACAACATTGGCTAACTTTGATAAATCACAGCTTGACGGTATCGATGGCTTACACTTCCATGCGATGTGTGAACAAAATTCGGATACATTAGAGCGTATTATTGAAGTAGTTGAGGAAAAATTTGGTGATGTTTTACACAAAATGAAATGGTTAAACTTCGGTGGCGGTCACCATATTACACGTGATGATTATGATGTAGAAAAACTTGTGAACATCATTAATTATATTCAAGAAAAGTATAACCTGCTTGTTTATCTTGAGCCAGGTGAAGCAGTAGCCCTTAATACAGGCTATTTAGTAGCAACGGTGCTTGATATTCAAGAAAACGGGATGGATCTTGCTATTTTAGATACATCTGCAACATGTCACATGCCTGATGTACTTGAAATGCCTTACCGTCCAATGATTATTGGTTCTGGACAAGCAGGTGAATTAGCACACACATATCGCTTAGGCGGACTAACATGTCTAGCTGGTGATGTGATTGGCGATTATTCGTTTGAACAGCCATTAAAACCAGGTGATCGTCTTGTATTCACAGATATGGCTCATTATTCTATGGTGAAAAACCATATGTTTAACGGTGTCAACTTACCATCTATCGTTTCTTATAATGATGAAGAAGGTATTAAAGTCATTCGCGAATTTAAATTCGAGGACTACAGCGGTCGACTGTCCTAATACCAATAGAAAAGCCCTTCCAGTTTAACACTGGAAGGACTTTTTTTATGGACGCATGGTCATCCAATTTTCCACATAATGAATGGCTACTCCATGAAAAGCATCGTTATTTGAAAAATGTTGCTGAACAAGTATAAGCTGTTCATTCATAAAGGCTTCTCCATTATCATAAAAAGTAATATTTTCCCCTTCCTCTGAAGCGCCTGTTTCTACACCAATTACAATTGATTTATTCACAGTGGAAGCATAAGCGATTTCATGTTCTACAATAGAGATAATATCTTTTGCAGCATCACGATAGGCCATGATCGTCACACTATCCACATGGTCAATGACCCAATCAGCTAATAACCCTTTTCCAAATTCGTTATTATACTGAACTTCATCAAACCAAAATGGCATATCTACTTCTAAAGTAAGTTGTAACTGACTTGCCTTCTCACTTGCTTTCATTATTAGTGTTTGATAGGTTTTTATCGTTTGTGCTTGATGTAAGCTCCATCCACTATTTAAATAAGGCTCTACATCAAGGTGAACCCCAGAAAATTGCTCAGATTCAGTTGAATTATCATTATATGTATGTAACCAATTAAACAATTCGTCTTGGCTTCGACTACCCTCAGCTGAAACCCAGCTTGCAGCACCATCCAATGCATAAATGCGAATACCTTTGTGAGAAGCGTTACTAATAAAACGCTTATAGTCATCGCTCCCTATGCCTTGATCGATTTGCAGATAAACTTTATTAACATCGTTATGTTCTAAAAATAATAATATTTTTTCTTGATCATCCATGATAAGGGATGTATCCCACAGCCACGTAGCCTTTTCCTGTATAGCCATTGCATCAACCTTTCCACTTGATAAAGCTAATGAACTAATCATGAGGACGATTAGTGCGGTCCATACTTTTAATTGTCTCTTCATACGAACTAACTCCATTCTACTCGCCACGGCTCCTAGAACAGAACCTGGCAACCTGACAATCATGCACTAAATTATAGTGTTTAGACTCATGGCTTGGCGCCCCTCCCTTTCGATGAAGTTTGCCTTTTTCAGTTTTTTCTTAATCATTATCATACGCGGTTAGCAATGGTTTGTCTGTAGGTAGAATGCATAATTGTCACATGTATGATCAGGTAAAAACGACAAAATACAGGTTAAATTTACTATTCAAACATAAAAAAAACGTAGAGTACTTAAGCCTCTACGTTTTCCTTTTCATTTTCAATCATTTTGTGTAAATAATTGATAATTTCCCTAATGCCCTCTAATGAATTAACCAGTATTTTAGGATCAACATATGTTATCATACGATTTTCAAGATTAGCTACCGCAGTAAAATAGCGTGTTTTACTATAATTGACTAGACCCAATTGCTGAAGTACTGATTCATCGAAATCAAGAATTTCTCGTGCTTCTGTAACAAGTAATCCATAATTAACCACATCAGTATTCAACACAATGATACGTGCGGTTGCTGTATTCGATGAACGATTGTACAGTATGCGTTCAAAATCAAGAACAGGTACAAGCTCACCGCGAATTCTTGTAAAGCCTAGAAGATAGTTAGGTAAATGAGGAATAGGTGTTACTTGCTCTAATTTTTCAATTGAAATCGCTTGCTCCACAGGCACAGCATACTCCTCTGTCCCACAAGCAAAAACGACTGCTTTGACACTTTCCATAGGGTCACATCCTTATTCGACTGTTAGTTTTTCGCCGATTCTTTGACGATTTCTACTAGTAAATCTGCTAATTTTTCAAGTTCTTCTACTGGTATTTTTTCATTTGTTGTATGGATATCCTCGTATCCAACAGATAAATTAACTGTAGGAATGCCAAAGCCTGCGATGACGTTTGCATCTGAGCCTCCACCAGAAATGCCTAGTGTCGGTGTACGATCAATATTGCGTGCAGCAGCCATAGCTACCTGAACTACTTTATCAGATTCCGTTACACGGAAGCCTGGATACATTAGCTTCACTTCTACCTCTGCACGTGCGCCTAACGAAGCAGCTACTTGTTCAAACGTATCTTGCATATGCTTTGTTTGCGCATCCAATTTAGTTTTGTCTATAGAGCGTGCTTCTGCAAGGATTGTCACTTCGTCACAAACAATATTTGTCGCTTGTCCACCTTCAAAACGCCCAATATTCGCTGTCGTTTCTTCATCTAAACGACCTAGTTTCATTTGAGCAATGCATTTTGATGCGACTGTTATGGCAGAAATACCCTTTTCAGGAGCAACCCCTGCATGTGCCGTTTTTCCAATAATCTTTGTGAAAATTTTCGCTTGGAATGGTGCTGCTGTCACGATACCACCCACTTTGCCATCGCTATCAACCGCAAATCCATATTTTGCTTTAATGTTCGCTGGATCTAACTCTTTAGCGCCAACAAGGCCACTTTCTTCACCAGCCGTAATAATAAATTCAATATCGCCATGTGCAATATTTTGCTCTTTCAAACGTTTGACCATCTCAAATAGAGCAGCTAGTCCTGCTTTATCATCGGCACCTAAAATCGTTGTACCATCTGATACGATATAGCCATCTTCACGTAAAGACGGTTTGATGCCTTTCCCTGGAACAACAGTATCCATATGAGAAGTGAAATAGATTGGCTCTACATCCAATGTGCCCTTTAATGTGGCAATAATATTACCTGCCCCATGTCCATTACGCGTATGTGCATCGTCTTGAATCACTGAAAATCCAAGTGCAGTTAACTTATCTACAAGAATTGGTGCTATTAGTTGTTCATGTTTTGTTTCTGAATCAATTTGTACGAGCTCAAAAAACTCTTCTACTAAACGACTTGTCATGTTGTAAAACTCCCTTAGTTTACGTGTATTTCCACGTTATAGTATATGTATTATTTTAGCACAACGTCAGAAGAGTTGAAATCATTGAACAATACTACCAAAATAAAAAGTCTGAGAAAAATCTCAGACTTTCCCATAGTGTTAAAGAACAAAACCATCAATAGAATTTTTTGAAAGGTGAAAATGGTTTCCGTTGCAGGCTACTTGCTTTCCTGTGGGCGAGCGCCGAGCCGCTTCCTCCGCTACCGCTCCGTGCAGGGGCTCGCCTGTCTCGCTATCCCACGGAAGTCAAGTAGCCTTCCACTCCAACCTACAAAATGTTAACTTTTTAGCAAAGGTTTTCAAATAAAGTGAAGGTTTTCACTACCCTTTTTATGGAGGGGGGTTGTAACTAATCACTTCTTCGCAATGAAATTAAGAGTCTATTCTTTCTCTAATTATACAAATAATGGGTTAATTTGATTGCTACGGCTAGCTAGTATGAAAGATAATGAAAAGACACTTTGCCACATCGTTGATTTCCGTTCCGCCAGTGTCACTTCTAGGGGATTTAGCGTCACAGATGAGACCATGGAGCAAACGTAAGTGAGTGAAGCGGCTCATCGGACGCCCCCTGAAAAGGACACTGGCGGAACGGAAATCACACCCTCACCTTGCCAAAAGGTCTTTTTCTGCTAGTGACACGATCTTTTTTCAACAACATGAAAAAGCTGAGAAAAATCTCAGACTTTCCTTAGTCATTGACAATACGCTCTTTTTCTTTTTCTAATGATTGTAGGTAGTTGACTGCTTTATTATGTTTATCCTGTAAGCGCCAAATCGTATTATGTACATCATCCTGAACACGTGAGACCTGTTCCCTTGCTGTTGAGATTTTAGAATGAACAGACCATGCTGAAAAAATATCATCAAAAAAGTAATCCGCAAACTTCACAAACCCATCTGTTTCAATATGCAACGATTTCGTAGACATTTCATGAACATCTAATAATTCATTATGAAACCGTTGTAAGGCAATTTGAGCACTGTGTAAATAGTTTTCAGACTGATCGAGCGCATCATGCTTTAAATGCGTAGCAATCAGCCCACCACCAAAAAATGTATCCCATGTGGAATACCCATTGGCCGAATGTAATGAAGCTGCTGCTTGCCCTTGCCTTGTAAGAGCTACTTCTCCCGCTTCCTCAGCCTCTTTAATTTCTCTAATGAGCTGCTTTGTTAGCATTTCCTCATGTGCTAAATGCTCTAGCCTTTCTGCTTGGGCAGCATCATGAATCTGTAAGTACTTCTTCTTTTTAAGATAGACCTGTTGAAGTGATTGCTGAAGCGCACTTTCATCAATCTGGGCTAGCTGATTCATCACTTGCACGTTGTCCTCTGCTAAATCTTTTTGCATTTTCTTTGCTTCATTTAGCTTTAATTCAAGTACTGCCGCCTTATCAATTTTTTCTGCCCTCAGTTCATCTTGTTGCCCTGTCCACGTACGAATCATATTCATGAACGAGAAACCATCCAATTTATCAAGTTTGGATCGAATTTGATGGAGTGCTGCCGTATGATTGTCTATTTCCTGTTGTGTATGTTTAATTTGCCCATCAATTAACTGATTTTGTTCGTTTAATCTAGATGCTTTTCTAAGTTGTGCATGAATCTTTTCTTGCTCTGTTTGTAATTGCTGCCATTCCATTCATCTCAACTCCTCCTATCTATCAGTACGGATGACAAACAAAAATGTTTCACTTTTTGGCAATGAAAAACCTAGCAACTTTTGAGCTGCTAGGCTTGTATTACTATTATAGAGGAATATTACCGTGCTTTTTCTCTGGACGTGTTTCATGTTTGTTTGACAGCATATCAAGTCCTTGAATCAGCTTGATACGTGTATCTCGTGGATCGATTACGTCGTCTACCATACCGCGAGATGCTGCAACATATGGGTTAGCAAATTTCTCTTTATATTCTTCGATTTTTGCTGCACGAGTTGCTTCTGGGTCATCTGATTTTGCAATTTCACGGGCAAAAATGATGTTTGCTGCGCCAGCAGCACCCATAACAGCAATTTCAGCATTTGGCCATGCAAATACAAGGTCAGCACCGATAGATTTAGAGTTTAAGGCAACGTAAGCGCCTCCATAAGCTTTACGTAAAATCACTGTAATTTTTGGAACTGTCGCTTCTGAATAAGCATACAGAATTTTCGCACCATGACGAATAATACCACCATGTTCTTGTTTAACGCCTGGGAAGAAGCCAGAAACGTCTTCAAATGTGATGATTGGGATATTGTATGCATCACAAGTACGAATGAAACGAGCTGCTTTATCAGAAGAATCGATATCTAAGCCACCAGCAAGAACTTTTGGTTGGTTACAAACAAGTCCAACTGATTCGCCAGCAATACGTGCAAAACCGACTACTACGTTTTTAGCAAACTCTGCATGTACTTCCATGAACGAACCTTCATCCACTACTTGCTCAACAACTTTACGAACATCATATGGACGTGTTGTTTCAATTGGCACTGTATCCACGATTTCTGGACGGTAGTCATCCCCTTCAGGTCTAGCTTGACGAGGTGCCTTTTCTTTATTGTTTTGTGGTAAGTAGCTTAATAGTTTTTTAATTTCATCAATCGCTGCCTCTTCAGAAGGAGCACGGAAATGAGCATTCCCACTGACCGCATTATTTACTTTTGAACCACCTAAATCTTCAGCAGAAATTTTCTCTCCTGTTACCGTTTCGATTACTTTAGGTCCCGTAATGAACATTTGAGATGTTTTATCCACCATTAGAATGAAGTCAGTAATAGCTGGAGAATAAACAGCTCCACCAGCACAAGGTCCCATAATCACAGAGATTTGTGGAATCACACCAGAATAAATGGCATTTCGGTAGAAGATATGACCATAGCCATCTAATGAAAGAACACCCTCTTGAATACGTGCACCGCCTGAGTCATTGATGCCGATAAATGGTGTACCATTTTTAGCAGCTAAATCCATCACTGTTGCCATTTTTTTCGCATGCATTTCACCAAGCGCCCCACCAAACACTGTGAAATCTTGAGAGAATAAGTATACTGGACGTCCGTTAATTTTACCGAAGCCAGTTACGACACCATCACCAGGTCCCTCCATTTTTTCCATGCCGAAGTCTACTGTACGGTGTGTAATAAATGGGTTAATTTCGAAAAATGTACCTTCGTCTAGCAACAAGTCTATACGCTCACGAGCAGTAAGTTTCCCCTTCTCATGCTGCTTATCGATGCGATCATAGCCCCCACCAAGTTCAATTACCGTTTTACGGTCATACAAGTCATTAATTTTGTCGAACATATCCATACTAATCACTTATCCCCTTTTCCACTTTTATCACATAATTCATATAACACCCCAAATGAGGATTTAGGATGCATAAACGCAACCTCTGCCCCTCCAGCACCTGGCCCTGGCTCTTCGGATAAGAGACGTACACCTTTTTCACGAAGCTCTGCCATTCGTTCACGAATTCCCGTCACACCAAACGCAACATGATGAATTCCTTCTCCACGTTTTTCAATAAAACCATGGATGGCACTTTTATCACTCATTGGTTCTAATAGCTCGATTTTCACGTTCCCTGCATCGATAAATGCCACACGAACCTGTTGAGATTCTACTTCTTCCACTTTCATCAACTTTAAGCCTAAAGTTTCTGTATAATATGTAATGCGTTCATCAAGATCGCGCACTGCAATCCCAATATGGTCTACTTTCTCCATGGTGACATCTCCTTCTGTTATGGTACATACTCTATTTTACAGATTTTTTTGTCAAAACTCTACTACTTGAGAAATTTTTCAGATTTGCTAAACTATTTATAAGAAAAGAAGGAGCGAACGAGCATATGAGTAATAAAAAATTTCAAAAAGTCGTTATTTATAGTATGATCGCAATTATGCTAATCTCATCTCTAGCATTCGGATTATCTATGATAATTTAAGGCAAAGCATGAGGCGTCCACACTACTGTGGGCGCTCTTTTTTAGCCTTTAACCCTTTAAATGACTGCTTTATTTCTAAATACCTGTCCATTTCCTCTATAAACTGATAGAGGGCTGCCTGAGCGATAAATTGCTCATGGCTTTGTGGTAAAGGAAGCTGAGAAAAATCGCGCTTAACATGTTCGAGCTTTTCACGGTAATGACTAGCCGTATTCCCCGAATGAACATGCTCACCTAGGTCTTGTAAAAAATCTGCCACAATTTCAGCCTCTTGTACTATAACAGGTAATGTCGTCACTTTGGGTAGCACTCTTTCGATAATTTCTAGCTGCTGCTCTCGCATATCGAAATATACATAGTAATCATTTTTACGTCTTGTAAAATGGTTTTGAACATCTTTAAACGCCAATGATTTAGCCTCTTCTAGTGCTTTGATTGCATCGATAATTTCTTGGCCGTTCCACAACGTATCTCCTTGCCGTAAATAGCTGGCAATTTCTAAAAAAATCTTACTGTATAGCTCCTCTATTTTGACTCTGTAGTAATTTAATTCCTTTTGAATGTCTGGCATATACATATTAATGGCAATCCCTGTTCCATAACCGATAGCCATCAACGCTAATTCATTATAAACAAGTGTCAATGAGTAACCTTCAGCAGCGTAAATATGCATAATAATTACGACACTGGAGATAAATCCATCCGCAACCTTTAAAGATACAATGGTAGGTATAAAGAATATAAGCATGCCTGCTAGTGTAAGTGGATGGTAAGCAAATAACTCAAAGCTTACAAAGGCAAAAAGCATTGCTACAATACTTGCAACCAATCGTGTATAGGCTGCATAAATGGATTTCTTTTTTGTTGGCTGCACACATAATATGGTTAGAATACCAGCAGATGCATATGAGGCTAAATCAAAATACTGTGCAATGGCAATAGCGATGGCCGCACCAATTGCTGTTTTTAAAGTTCGATAGCCGATTGAAAACTTCTTCAGGCCGACTGCCTCCCATCCTTTAGTACTCTTCACTCATTCAGCTAATTATTTAGCCAATATTACAAAAATTTTAACAATAATGAAACTATCTATACATGAGTATCAGTAGGAAGCCTACATAGATAGCATGATCTATGAGGCTTTTCTACTTGATTGAAAATTATTTTTCTTATGCAAGAATGGACTTAAAGCTCGTCACAATATTCTTCAAAGTTTGCTTGTAAATTTGTCACAACTGACATTGGGTCATGCCCTTCAATTTCATAGCGTCCTACTTCTGCGACAACTTGTCCGTCTTTTAATAGAACGAATGATGGTGATGAAGGTAAATGATCTTCTCCAAAATGGTAACGCGCTGCTGCAGTTGCTTCTTTATCTTGCCCTGCAAACACTGTTACTAAATGGTCTGGACGTTTATCATAATGAACGCATTGTGCTGCTGCTGGACGAGCGATACCACCCGCACAACCACATACTGAGTTCACCATTACTAATGTAGTACCTGGACGAGCAAACGCCTCTTCTACTGCTTCTGGTGTTGTTAATTGTTCATAACCAGCTGCCTCAATTTCAGCACGTGCTGTTTTTAAAATTTCCTGCATAAATAAATCGTAATCCATATTCATATAGCGATAGCTCCTTTCAAGTTCGCGCCAATTTAGTTATATTTCAGATAGTAGGTTTTTGACGCTTATCCATCTCTTATCATAGCAGTTTGCAAGCAATTTGTGCACCTACTTGCTCAACACATTTCAGTTGAAATTACTACGATTTCAATAAGACTCGTTTACTTGTCTTCCTGCTCCTCGCTAAATAAACGATCCACACCTTGTGTAACTGTCAACTGTCCACTTAAAATTTGACGTTCAAGCTGTTGTACTTGTGCTTTACGTTGCGGGTTTCCATAAAATAGATCAATTAAATGATCGGTAATCATCGATTGGAACCACTCTTTTGTTTGTTGTTGGCGTCGGGTAGCCCAATAGTGATTTGCTTCTACGATTTGCTTGAATTCCCCAATTGTTTCCCAAACCTTATCAAGTCCTCGTTTTTCTAATGAACTAACAGGCATGGCAGTAGACATCCAACCAGGTGTAGCTGGCTGTAAAAAGTGCAAAATTTGTTTGTACTCTGCAACCGTTTTTTTAGCTAGACGAACATTATCACCATCCGCCTTATGCACAACAATTGCATCTGCTAATTCCATGATGCCTTTTTTCATGCCCTGCAATTCATCCCCCGCTCCTGTTAAAACAAGAAGCAGGAAGAAGTCAACCATGCCACGGACATAGGTTTCACTTTGTCCAACACCAACTGTTTCAATTAAAATCACATCATAGCCTGCTGCCTCACAAACTAACATGGTTTCCCGTGTCTTTTTGTGAACACCCCCTAGGGTACCTGCTGATGGCGATGGACGCACAAATGCACTAGGCTTCTTCACGAGCTCCTCCATACGCGTTTTATCGCCAAGTATACTTCCTCCCGATAGAGAAGAACTTGGATCAATGGCAAGAACAGCAACTCGTTTCCCCATATCACAAAGCATAGTGCCGAAAGCCTCTATGAATGAGCTTTTTCCTGCCCCAGGCACACCTGTTATGCCAATTCGGATACTATTGCCTGTATGTGGAAGAAGCTCCTGCAATAGTTCCTGTGCCTGTACTTTATGGGTAGCGTTTGAACTTTCAATGAGGGTAATGGCTTTTGATAAATGTGTGCGAGAGCCCGCACGTACTTGTTGTGCAAGCTCTCCTACATTTAGAGTGTCTGCCTTTTTCTTTCGGAACTTTTTGGGTGTACCATATTGCATCCCGTCGTGAGTCGCCTCTACTCCGTCCATGACAAATAGCGCACTTTCTTCCATTCCTTTATTTTTGTCCATTATTCAGACACTTCCTCATAGCCTAAACGTTTGTAGATTTCTTCAATTATTTTTTGTGCGGATACAGGAATCACTGTACCTGGTCCGAAAATAGCTACTGCACCAGCATTATAAAGGAAATCATAATCTTGTGCTGGTATAACACCACCCACAATAATGATAATATCTTCACGACCTAGTTTTTCAAGCTCAGCTATCAATTCAGGCACCAATGTTTTATGTCCTGCTGCTAGTGAAGACACACCAATAACATGAACATCATTTTCAACAGCCATTTGAGCAGCCTCAGCAGGCGTCATAAATAATGGAGAAATATCTACGTCAAAGCCTAAATCTGCATAACCAGTTGCGACAACCTTTGCACCACGGTCATGTCCATCTTGTCCCATTTTAGCAACTAAAATACGCGGACGACGACCTTCATTTTCAAGGAATTCTTCTGTCATTTGTTTCACTTCCGCAATTTGCTCCTCATCAGAGAAGTTTGCAGAGTAAACACCAGAGATCGAACGAATGACCGCTTTATGACGACCAGAAACTGCTTCAATTGCATCAGATATTTCACCTAAAGAAGCACGAGCGCGCGCTGCATCCACTGCTACCGCTAGCAGGTTTTCTTCTCCATCTTGAGCCGCCTTTGTTAAGCGAGCTAAATGTTTTTGAACCTCCGCTTCATCACGAGCTGCCTTCATCGCTTCTAAACGTTCAATTTGTTTTTGACGAACAATTGTATTATCAATATCTAAAATATCGATTGGCTCTTCTTTTGCTAAGCGATACTTATTCACGCCAACAATCGTTTCTGTTTTAGAATCAATTTTCGCTTGACGTTTTGCTGCAGCTTCCTCAACCTTCATTTTTGGAAGTCCCGTTTCAATCGCTTTAGCCATACCACCAAGCGCTTCAATCTCTTCGATTAACGCCCAAGCAGATTTCGTAATTTCTTCTGTTAATTTCTCCACGTAGTACGAACCACCCCATGGATCAATAACTTTTGTCATCGCTGTTTCCTCTTGTAAAAATAACTGTGTATTACGCGCAATACGTGCAGAGAAATCAGTTGGAAGTGCAATCGCTTCATCCAGTGCATTCGTATGAAGGGATTGCGTATGTCCCATCGAAGAGGCATTTGCTTCGATTAATGTACGTGCAACATTGTTAAATGGATCTTGCTCAGTTAATGACCAGCCAGATGTTTGGGAATGCGTACGTAATGCTAATGTCTTTGGATTTTTCGGGTTAAATGTAGACATCATTTGTGCCCAAATACGACGTGCTGCACGCATTTTAGCAACTTCCATGTAATAGTTCATACCAATTGCCCAGAAGAACGATAGGCGAGGTGCAAAAGCATCAATATCAATACCTGCTTTTAATCCTGTTCGTACATACTCCAAGCCATCTGCTAATGTATAGGCAAGCTCAATGTCATTTGTTGCGCCTGCTTCTTGAATATGGTAACCAGAAATTGAAATAGAGTTAAATTTCGGCATATACTTCGCTGTATATTCAAAAATATCTGCGATGATTTTCATTGACATAGCTGGTGGGTAAATGTATGTATTACGCACCATGTATTCTTTTAAAATATCATTTTGAATGGTACCTGCTAATTGATCTGGCGTTACCCCTTGTTCTTCTGCTGCTACAATATAGAACGCAAGGACAGGTAATACCGCACCATTCATTGTCATTGAAACAGACATTTGGTCTAACGGGATTTGATCGAAAAGGATTTTCATATCCTCTACTGAGTCAATCGCAACCCCAGCTTTTCCTACATCCCCTGTTACACGTGGATGATCAGAGTCATAGCCTCGATGTGTTGCTAAATCAAACGCTACAGAAAGACCTTTTTGTCCCATAGCCAAATTTCGTTTGTAAAAGGCATTGGATTCTTCAGCAGTTGAGAAACCAGCGTATTGGCGAACCGTCCATGGACGTGCTACATACATAGTAGGGTATGGCCCACGTGTGTTGGGTGCAATCCCCGCCACATCATTTAGATGTTTAGCCTCTTTAATATCTTCTTTTGTGTAAATATCTTTAATTTCAATTCCCTCATTTGTCATGAACTTGTCTTCAGACGCTTGAGGTGCTTCAGCTGTTAAAACCTTTTCTATTTCTACTGCATTAAAATTTGGCTTGCTCATCGTTGGACCTCCTTCATGCTCGCAAACACGGACTGTAATTTTTCAATGATGTTTTGTCCTGCGAAAATAAAGCCGTTTAAGCCATTGGCTAACCATGCTTCTTCTTCGTCTTTAAATTTGCCTGCTACATCTACAAGCACATTCGCTGGTTTCTCAGCTAAAATGACCGATACCAATGCTTTTGTATCATCATCACTGCCTGCAATCACTATATACTTAGCCTCTGTTGCCTTCAGCCAAGCTACTGCCTCTTCTACAGTTGTCACTGGCTCACTTTTTTCTGGTACAAGCCCAACTGTGTTTAAGAAGCCCGCTACAAAATCTGCGCGTGGTTTAGAGCTTTTTAATGATCCTAATGCTAAAATACCTGTTTTCACATTTGCTGCTGTCATGTCTGCACGTAAATCCTCAAATGGAGCAGCAATACGCTTAATATCAGCAAATAATGGATTTGTATCCTGTTCAAGGATATCAGCTGGATTAGCATAAATATTCGTTCCAATTAATGATTGCTTACGTGTTTGGGCAGCTTTGATGCGCTTTTGATAGGATGCTTCCACTTCTTCTGCAAGCTTGCCAGAGGCTGTATATTCATCGATACCGCCAGCTGCTTGGATGTCTAAAAATAGTGCCCATGCTTCTTTCACAAAATCTGCTGTTAACGACTCGATAAAGTAAGAGCCCCCTGCTGGATCTTTTACTTTTAAGACATTTGTTTCTTCTCTTAAAATTAATGATACATTACGAGCGATACGAATGGATTGATCCGTAGGCTTTGTTAACACATCATGTGGATGAACCGTAAAGAGATCAGCCCCACCGATTAAACCAGAAAGCGCTTCATTTGAAGAGCGTAATAAATTTACATACACATCTAATTTAGAAAAGCTTCTTAATGATGTTTCAGCAACAGTAGGGATTTTGATATGATCTGTTACGCCATAAGCGGATGAGAACGCTTTCCAAAGTACTTTAAAAGCACGTAGCTTTGCAATCTCCGTAAAGAATTGTGTATCAATGGCAAATGATACAAAGAATTTCTTCGAGAACGCTTCAAAGCTTTCTTCTTGTTCTGCAAATTTGGCTGCTAATGCAAGTGCATAGGCTAATTCTTGTACAGCGTTAGCACCTTCATTATGATAAACTGTTGTGTCTGCACTGACTGAGCGCACGTTCGGAAATGCAGTCAAAGTGATAGGGTCTTTTGAAATAATGTAACCTTTAATGGCTTCTTGTTGATCTACTGGAATGTTGTCGAATACTGCTAATAATGGGTCTTTTGAATTTTCAATAGTAATTTTAAACGAATATTCTGAGAAATATGATGCTAATTTGACCAATACTTCTTCTGTCCAAGCAAAGCTCACTCGGCTATCAATCGTAATAACTTCATTGCCTCGAGCTAGACTATCCTCAAGCTGTGCAAAAAAAGCTTCGCTTGAATCAGCGTGAATTTGTTGTGCCACCTGAAATACTTGATCATTTTGTAGGGAACGGATTGTGGCAACTTGTAAATCAAGCTCTTCTCCAAGCTTAGCTACTAAACTTTCTTGCGTGTAAAGTGGCTGTAGTGTAACACCTTCATTTGTTTTTGTGAATAGTGACTCAAATGGTTTCCCTTTTAAAGCTTTGATTGCTGCATCTTGCCAGTCTGAATAGGCTGGTATTTCAAATTCAATATTTTTCATGTTGTTTGACATGCGGACGCTTAATCAGCTTCCCCCCTTAGTAGTTTCTATTTGTTATTCTACATGACAAATTGCGACTCGAAAAGCATAAAAAAAATCGGAAACCCTTATACAGCAGGTTTCCGACAAGTCATCAGTAGACTGACGTTGAAGATTTATTTGTATTTTCGAGTATTTCTTTTACTCTATTTAGGAATTTACCACAGACAAGTCCATCAAGCACACGATGATCTAATGATAAACATAAATTCACAATATCACGTGCAGCAAACATTCCACCTGGTAAAACAACAGGTTTTTTTACAATACTTTCCACTTGCAGGATCGCTGCTTGTGGGTAATTGATGATGCCCATTGATTGAACAGAGCCAAATGCACCTGTATTATTCACTGTAAATGTACCACCAGTAATGTCATCCATTGCTAATTTTCCTGTACGAACTTTGATAGCCAGTTCATTGATTTCTTTCGCAATTCCTTTAATGGATTTTTCATCTGCGTGTTTTATAACAGGTACAAATAAGGCATCATCCGTTGCTACTGCAATCGAAATATTGATGTCATGTTTTTGAATGATTTTATCTTCCGCCCACATCGAATTCAGCATTGGGAATTCCTTTAAAGCTTGAGCAACCGCTTTTACAAAGAAGGCGAAATATGTAAGATTAAAGCCTTCTTTTTGCTTAAATTCATTCTTTAAGCTATCACGATAAGTCACTAAATCTGTTACATCCACTTCCATCATCATCCAAGCATGCGGCGCTTCATGTACACTTTTCACCATATTATTCGCAATGGCACGACGGATCTTCGTCACTGGAATTTCGATATCTCCTGGATGAATAGGTTGTACAGGTGCAGCTGCTTTTTCCACTTGTTGCTGTGGTGCTGGAGCTGCTGATGTCGTTTGAACGGTTGGAGCTGCTTGTGCTACATCATTTGCCGTTGGGATATTACCTGTTTCAATTAGCTTTAACAGGTCTTTTCGTGTAATACGACCACCCTCGCCAGTACCTGTTACAAGGTCTAAAGCTATATCATGCTCCTGTGCAAGTCGAAGAACAGCTGGTGAATAACGTACTTTACCCGTACGTGCCTCTTTTGGTGCAGATACTGGAGCCGCTACCTGCTGTGGTGCCTCCTGTTTCTTTTGAACACCTGCATTTAAAATAGCCGTACTTACCGCTGATTTTTTTTCAGGTGGCGGTGCTGGTAATTCACCTTCTCCCGCTATTTCAATCGAGCAAACGACTGCTCCAACTGGTAATGTCTGACCTTCTTGCGCAAGAAGCTCCGTGATAACCCCTTCAAATGATGACGGGATTTCAGCATTTACTTTGTCTGTAACAACCTCTGCTAATGGATCATATTTTTTAACTGTATCTCCAGGCTTTACAAGCCATTTTTCAATTGTACCTTCTGTTACACTTTCGCCGAGCTGTGGCATTGTAATATTTTGAACCGACATCCTTTATTCCTCCCATCAATTAAGCCTAGGCGTCATTACCTGATGCAGCGCTAAAAACATTATACGTAGACAGGCATTTAGACAGATTTTGACTTTCATATGTGCAAAGTCAAAATCTGTTGTTCCGTCTGAGGCTTTTATATTTTCATTCAGCCTTGTTGTGATCTATTAGAACGCAGCAAGTTCTCGCATAGCACGTTCCACTTTATCAGGATTAATCATAAAATATTTTTCCATCGTTGGTGCATAAGGCATGGCTGGCACATCAGGTCCCGCTAGACGTTGAATTGGTGCATCAAGCTCAAATAAACAATGTTCCGCAATAATTGCAGCAACCTCACTCATGATACTACCTTCTTTATTATCCTCTGTGACAAGCAATACTTTACCTGTCTTACTTGCAGCCTCAATAATCGCTTCTTTATCCAGAGGGTAAACTGTACGCAAATCAAGGATATGAGCAGAAATACCATCCGCAGCTAGGCGTTCTGCCGCTTGTAGAGCAAAGTGGACTGCTAAACCATAGGTAATGACTGTCACGTCATCTCCTTCACGTTTTACATCTGCTTTACCAATTGGCAATGTGTAATCATCTAGTGGTACTTCCCCTTTAATTAAACGATAGGCACGTTTATGTTCGAAAAATAATACCGGATCTTCATCACGAATAGCAGCTTTCAGTAAACCTTTTGCATCATACGGTGTTGATGGAATGACAATTTTCAAACCAGGTGTACCAGCAAAAAGTGCTTCAACAGATTGTGAATGATAAAGTGCCCCGTGAATACCTCCGCCAAAAGGTGCGCGGATGACCATTGGACAAGTCCAGTCATTATTAGAACGGTAACGTATTTTGGCTGCCTCTGAGACGATTTGATTGACAGCTGGCATAATAAAATCAGCAAATTGCATTTCAGCAATCGGACGCATACCGTACATTGCAGCACCGATACCTACACCGGCTATTGCACTTTCTGCAAGAGGTGTATCAAGCACGCGGTATTCACCAAATTGATCGTATAGTCCCGTAGTGGCTTTGAATACACCGCCTTTACGACCAACGTCCTCACCTAAAATGAAAACTCGTTCGTCACGTTCCATCTCTTCTTTCATTGCTAATGTAATCGCATCAATATAAGACATTACTGCCATTACATGTCACCTCCGTCCACTGGTGCATAAACATATTTAAGTGCATGCTCTGGTTGTGCATATGGAGCCGCTTCAGCATAATCAGTTGCTTCATTTACTTCTGCCATAACACGCTCTTCGATTTCAGTACGTATCGCGTCAGTCATCACGCCAGCATCCATTAAATACTTTTCAAATAATACAATCGGATCCTTTGCTTTGCCTTCTGCAATATCTTCAGCCGTACGGTATTGACGGTCATCATCATCTGAAGAATGGGCTGTTAAACGATATGTTACCGTTTCGATTAAGCTTGGACCCTCCCCATTACGTGCACGATCTGCAGCCTCTTTTACCACTTTATATACTTGTAACGGATTTTTCCCATCCACGGTCACTCCTGGCATTCCGTAGCCAATCCCACGATCAGATACTTTTGCACAGCCAAGTTGACGCTCTACTGGCACAGAAATCGCATATTGATTGTTTTCTACCATAATAATGACTGGTAGCTTATGCACACCTGCAAAGTTCGCTCCTTCATGGAAGTCGCCTTGGTTGGATGAACCTTCACCAAGCGTAACGAAAGAAACAAAATCTTCTTTTTGTAGACGTCCTGCAAGTGCAACGCCCACTGCGTGTGGAACTTGAGTCGTAACAGGTGATGAACCTGTTAAAATACGATTTTTCTTTTGACCAAAGTGGCCTGGCATTTGACGACCCCCAGAGTTTGGATCTTCTGCTTTAGCAAACGCAGATAGCATCAGTTCTCTTGGTGTCATACCAAAATGTAAAACAACACCCATATCACGATAATAAGGTGCAATATAATCCTTACTTTTATCAAGTGCAAAGGCTGCTCCAACCTGTGCCGCCTCCTGACCTTGACAGGAAATTACAAACGGAATTTTACCAGAACGGTTTAATAACCACATACGCTCATCTAGTCTTCTAGCCATTAACATTGTTTCGAACATAGCAAGTACATCTTCATTTGACAAACCTAAATCTTCATGTTTGATTTGAACATCTTGCATACGAACACCCCTTTCGTATTATAGAGAAATAACTATCTTATCCTATATCCCCACATTTGGATATGTTAGTTATGAAATTCAGAAAATTAAAAATGGATAGCGCGATCATCCACTGCTAGAGCAGATTCCACTAACACCTCATTTAAGGATGGATGTGGATGAATTGCCTGACTAATTTCCCATGGTGTTGCATCTAACACTTTTGCTAAGGATGCTTCACCAATTAAATCGGTTACATGAGGCCCTACCATATGAATACCCAAAATATCATCTGTTTCTTCATCAGCAATAATTTTGACAAAGCCTTCTGTCTCTCCATTTACTAATGCTTTACCAATGGCCTTAAACGGGAATTTACCAATCTTTAATGAAAATCCTTGTTCTTTAGCAGCACTTTCTGTTAATCCAATGCTAGCAACCTCTGGATAGGAATAAACACATTTCGGTACTTTTAGTGCATCCAATGCCTCTGTTTTCCCTGTTGCTATATGCTCAATAGCTGAAAGCCCCTCATGAGAAGCAACATGCGCTAATTGTAAGCCACCAATCACATCTCCTATGGCATACATATGAGACTCTTTCGTTTGATAGGAACCATTCACCTTAATAAAGCCATTTTCCACTTCAATCTCTGTATTTTCTAGACCAATACCTTGCGTATTCGCCTCACGTCCTACACAAAGTAATAGTTTATCAGCCTCAAAAACTTCTTCTTTGTCATTGACTTGCGCAGAAATGAAAACGTTATCATTTTCAATTTTGAATGTATTTGTATCTAAGCGAGCATTCGTAACAATACGAACGCCTCGTTTCTCAAGTTGTTTCGTCACTTCTTTAACGATGTCCGCATCTTCAGCTGGTAAAATGGATGGACCATATTCTACCACTGTTACATATACACCAAAATCGCATAGCATAGATGCCCACTCAATTCCAATAACACCACCACCAACGATTAGCAGTGACTTTGGTAAACTTTCTAACTGTAATGCGTGGTCTGAATTCAGCACATATTGCCCATCTATCGTTAACCCTGCCATACCACGAGGCTTTGAGCCCGTTGCAATGACAACATTCGTAGGCACAAGCATTTCATTTTCATCGCCATTGGACATTTCTACAGATATTGTACCAGGCATAGGTGAGAAAATAGATGGACCCAAAATTCGCCCTGTACCATGATAAACATCTATTTTGCCTTTTTTCATCAGTGTATTCACACCCTGGCTTAATTGCTCAACGATTGCTTGTTTCCTAGCTTGAACTTTGTCAAATTGTAATGTCACACCTTCAATATCGACACCATATTCGCTAGCTGTTTTATTAGCCATACGATATACTTCGGCACTTCGGAGTAAGGCTTTACTTGGAATACAGCCTTTATGCAAGCATGTACCTCCTAAACGTTCACGCTCTACAATGGCTGTTTTTAAGCCTAGCTGAGCAGCTCGGATGGCTGCAACATATCCACCTGTACCTCCACCTAAAATGACAACATCATAATTTTGAGCCATGTTTATTCCCCCTATTGAGAAAAGTGCTAAAGGATTCTATTAAACAATAACCAAGTGATTTTTTTAACAGTCAGTGCTTGTTTTAGAAAAACTTTAGCTTCACTTCATTAAAACCCCAATTTCTTGTTGAAAATAGAAGAAGTCGACAATGCGACTTCTCTTCTTGTATCAACCGTGTAAATTAGCGACCGTGTAAAATATTTTTTTCATTTTTTAAAAATTGGCTGCGAGATTTTGCTACGCGAGCGATACGTTCCTCCGCTAAGCGGTTCGCTGCCACATATGTTGGAATGCCATCCCGTTTTGAAATAGCAAAGATTTTTTCAATACTATCATAAATGCCATCAACGCGTTTCATTGCACGTTCACGATTATAGCCATATAATTCATCCGCAACGTTAATAACACCACCAGCATTGATTACATAATCTGGTGCATAGACAATACCTAATTCATGTAGGTATTCACCATGACGTGAATCTTTTAATTGGTTATTTGCAGATCCAGCGATCACTTTCGCTTTTAATTGCGGAATTGTTTCATCATTTAAAATTGCCCCTAATGCACAAGGTGAGAAGATATCTACTTCTTGCGCATAGATTTCATCTGGTGCCACTGCAATCGCGTCGAAGTCATTAACAACACGATCAATAGCTGCCTGATTGATATCTGTTACAACAAGTTTTGCCCCTTCATTATGTAAATACTCGCAAAGCTTGTAAGCTACATTTCCTAGACCCTGTACAGAAACTTTTAATCCTTCTAGTGAGTCTGAACCGAATGCTTCTTTTGCAGCTGCCTTCATACCACGGTAAACACCATAAGCTGTTACTGGAGATGGGTTACCTGAAGAACCGAATGCAGGAGAAATTCCTGTTACATAATTTGTTTCTTCATGGATTAAATCCATATCCGATACTGTTGTACCTACATCTTCAGCTGTAATATAGCGGCCATTTAATCCTTGGATGAAACGACCTAACGCACGGAACATCTCTTCGTTTTTATCTTTAAATGGGTCACCAATAATGACCGTTTTTCCACCGCCAAGGTTTAAACCAGCTGCAGCATTTTTGTAAGTCATTCCTCGTGCTAAACGTAATGCATCTTCAATTGCATTTTCTTCCGACGCATATGTCCACATACGTGCTCCACCTAGTGCTGGTCCAAGTGTTGTATCATGGATAGCGATAACCGCTTTTAACCCTGATGCTTCATCTTGGCAAAATACCAATTGTTCGTAATCATACTTTTCCATATACTTGAAGATTTCCATGAAACTCGCCCCTTTGCTTTGGAAAGTGCATCCCCAAATGCCCATCCAATCAAGTTTTATCTAACAATCTAATCTTCATAGCGTCCTCACTCAGCAAATTCTGAGCTCCTATTCGGTAGTAGGTGTTTAGACCCTAATACTTAAAGAAGAAATTGTTTAGTAATGGATAATATTGCTCCACTTATTTTTACAATACTGACAAATTCACAATTTCGCAACTATTATTACATATTCTTATTTAAGTAAGAATTTTCTAAACATTCTGTTACAATTGCTACTTTCTGTCCTGCCACGTTATTAGCTAAAAATATTATATTGGTTTATACCCTTCCTTGACATTCCCCCATCCACAGGTAAAATTAATCATAGGAATAAGGAGGGGTATACATGGCCCGTTTAGCTGCATTTATTGTAATGCTTATTCCAGGTCTTATGGCTGCAGGTGGCATTAAATTTATGCGTGATACATTATTTGGTAAGCTCATTTCACCATTCCCATTTTTATGGCTGCAATTTGTAGTTGGTGTTATTTTCTTCGTCATAGGCTTTGGGTTTTTCGCTGGATTTTTACTGCATCGCGATCGAAAAAACGGAAAAGTAGCACCACGCTTCCAAAAAAAATAAAAAAAGCTATCCAAATAAGTCATGCAAGACTTACTGGATAGCTCTTTTTATACCCGTTGCTGAGATGTGATGACTTTATCAGGATAATCCGTAATCCAACCAATAACAGAAGGATGCGGATTGGTTAAAAATGGTTCTGTCCCATCAATAGCATAAAAACGACATGCTTTTTCACTTGTAATGCAGGCCTCCAAGTATCTTGGTTTGTAGTACCTTTTATGCATATGCACACTATCAGCCGCCTTATAATCAGTTAGAAGATCCCATTTTATTTTTTTCGTTGCAATAAGGGCCGTTTCAAATTCAGGTCTATGCTTTTTTACGATCTCTAAAAGCTCATAGTGAAAGGATGAAAAATGACTACCTTTTGGCAGAGCCAAGCCTCGAAGAAAATGAATTAGCCCACTCGTATTGTCCAAGATCGTTGATTTTAATTCAATATTTAACGGCATCTGCTGTATATTTGCCCATGCTAAAACTGCCTCAAACGCTGGCATTTTATAGGACGAAAATAGACGTCTCCAAGGCTTGCCAAGTTTAAAGCGCAGAAGCTCCTCCATCGTACAATCACTCACCAATTTATTGGTGCCTACTAACCTCGATAATTGTGGATCATGATACACTACAGGTAATCCATCTTTAGAGAAATGAATATCTAGTTCAATCCCATCAGCACCTAGTTCTAATGCCTTTTCAAAAGCTTGAAAGGTATTCTCTAATGCATAAGCAGAAGCACCTCGATGTGCAAAAACGGGGATAAAGGCTGCCTTAGACATTTAACTCACCAAATTCTAGCAGGAATTTACCATTCGTCATTTTGCTTAATAAAGATGATTTTCTGCCAATTTGAATATAAGTTCCAGGGTGGGCCTCTTTTGTCACAATAATCTCTTCTTTCCCTACATGACGCATTTCATCCATTAATAGTTTTATTTCACGATCTAACGTAATCGCTTCTGCCTTTAATTTTGTTAAGGCTTGCTTTGTTACTTCAAATGACGCTGATTGTTCTTTGGACATTTGATTGAGAAAAGGCAATAAATTTTTCATGCTATTCTCGTGTGCTGAAATCTCTGTTTGCAATTGTTTTAGCTGTGCTGCTTTTTCCTGCATCACGGTGTTATTTTCCTGCTTATTAATACTTTCTATTATTAAATCTGTTCGACGCTCTAATCGGTTTCCTGAAATGGCCGTCACAATCGTATTTTTAGCTACTGCACGTCCCCCAATAATTTTCCCTTTTCGTTCATCCACATATATCGAATGAGCAGAAAGCTGGGATCCTAGTGCATAAAAACCAATATGAATACTATTAGCTGCAAATAAATTTGCTTCATTCACATGTTTAACAAATATATTGCCACCTGCTTCTACCACTGTTGAACCAAGCCCAAAGATGCCACCACGAATATATACATCACCCTCAATGGATTTAATAAGCTTAGCACCGCTTACACCCTCAGCCCCTTCAATGGAAATATCGCCAGTCGCAATAACTGTATAGCCATTTGTTACTGTACCTTTAATACTAAGTGAACCATTAAATTCAAGGTTTCCTGTTTCTACTCCAACATCACCATTTATAGGAAGGTGCCTGTTTACACCAATCATGCCTTTGACATCATCTAAAACGCCAGCAATTTTCGAGCGAATGACGATTTTTCCGTCTTCTTCCACTTCATAGGCAGATTTTGTATCATATTTGATAGGATAATCTCGACCAGGTACAGCAGCAACTTCTTGACCTAGCACATTTTTCCCCGGTTTACCTAATGTAGCAGGGATCTTTTCACCTAGCCAAGAGCCTTCTGAAATTTCCGAAATAAAATTCATATCATAGTAATCCGCTTTACCGTCTTCACGAATGACTGGCTTTCTCTCGGGTTTAGGTAAATATGTAATTTGTGCATCTATTCCTGCTATAGGTTGCTCGCCTTGAGCAATTAAGAATGCTTTTCCTGGTTCAGCCTTCAATATATCAAAATCTAATATGCCGTGTATAATTCCATTTTCATTGAGTGTTTCTCGGATTTGTTGTGTTAATTTTTCTTTATTATTTTGAATATAATCATGCGTTTCATATATAAAAACAGAGGCTGACATCTTATCACGTGCCACTTCTGCTTCAATGTTCGGAAGCCAGCGTCCAATTTCAACAGGATTGGTATTCTGGGTTGATAACACATTTTTTAAAATTGAAAAATTAGATAATTTCAGTCGTGGATGACTACGTAGGATGCTATCAAATTCTTTTAATGGGAAACCTGCGCTAAAAGTAAGCATAAATACCTTGCCATTTTCCTCAGAAATTTCGAAGTTTTCATTTCGAACTAGAATCAAGCTACCTCCTCCTTCCCTCTATATGTAAGTATATACAATCCACTTACATTTGTTTAGAGACCATTGTCACTACCGAGAAAGAAAATAGTACCACTTAATCATTAAAATATAAGACAATATTTTATTTTTTCTAAAAAATTGTAGATATTTAATACTAATAAATTGTTTGTTTTTGAGCTTTTTTATTAAAATTACCGATAAATTCAAAGTAATTCCATCATGCTATTTTGAATAAATCATCTTCCAAGTACAGGTATCAAGGGGCGCTTCCCACTAAACTATAGGTCTTTATAGGTCTTTTTAACTAATTTCGTATTGATATTACTTTCAATTTGGAAAGTAGATCCTAGTTGTATCAATTGCTGTCGATTCATATATTGCATACTTATTTTACCATCGAATACTAAACGCACCTCAAATAGCTCTTCTGTTATCTGTGTGATTTCGAGTGAATTCATTCCCTCTAATTGGAAATTTATACTTTTTATTGTGATCACCTACTTATAAGTTTGTGAAAAGTCTCAAATTATTCAACTTTAGAATATGACTTTAAATTCACTATTCATGTATATATCGTGTATTTTTAGCTGATTTAGACGTTCTTTTAACGCTTTCAATATTAAAGATCAGCCACAGAAATTTCCACAGTATTTGTTCAAGTAACAAAAAAAGCGCCCCTTTAAACAATAAGATTTAAAAAGGCGCTATACTATGCGAAGTATAATTGCTGTATATGTTAATGATATATATCGGTACTAGCTAGCCATCATATCAATACGAATTTTGTCTGCGATCATAGCGATGAATTCGCTATTTGTTGGTTTGGATTTCAAGTGATGGACTGTATAGCCAAACATTGACGAAATGGATTCATAATTGCCACGATTCCAGGCTACCTCGATGGCGTGACGAATCGCACGTTCTACACGGGATGGTGTCGTATTAAATTTTTTGGCGATTTCTGGATATAAAATTTTTGTCACAGATCCTAATAATTCAATATCCTCAAAGACCATTTGAATGGCTTCACGCAAATAGGAGTAGCCTTTAATATGTGCAGGTACACCGATTTCTTTGATGATGGCTGTAATCGTGCTGTCTAATTGATGCTGATTTAATTTTTGAGGTACTGTCGGTTGTAATACGCTTGTCTTTTTCGGAAGTGTCGCCTTCTGTCCAGCACAATGTAAAATCTTTTGTACCAATTGGTCGAATTCAAAGGGCTTTAGCATGAAATAAGAAGCTCCTAGATCCACCGCTTGTTTCATGACATCCTCTTGGCCAAAAGCCGTTAGCATAATGACTTGAATTGATGACATTTTTTCATTTTGATACATGGACTCTAATACAGCTAAACCGTCAAGATGAGGCATTATTATATCTAGAAGTAAAATATCTGGTGTAAATTCCTCAAGCATTTGTAGACATACTTTTCCATTTGAAGCAGTTGCAATAATTTCTATTTCGGCATGTCCTTGAAAATACTGCTCCATTGTTTTTAATAACTCACGATTATCATCTGCAATCGCTACTTTTACCTTTGTCATTTTCAATTCCTCCTTCTGGACTTGCTTTGAACACCTCAAAGCGATAACCTAAACCCCTAAATGCCGTTTTTGGCACACTGTGGAATTTTCGACATTTTTGTTTTAAAAACCTTTTCTATTTCCAAAAATGAGTATGTAGTCCGATACTTTCTTTTAATATCGACAAGTTACGCTAAATGACGCGACTTGTCGAATGCTCTTATAACTTATTTTAGATAAATTTAGTAGATAAAACTACAGTTTTTTTAAATATCATGCCTTCTTCAGGAAATTATCGGAAATACATGTTGGTTTCGATGAAATAAGGGTAAAAAATCCGTGTAGTTTCCCGCGGCTTTTGTCCTGCCTGGGGAAATTTAAACGGATTTTTACCTTTCATACCTTTTTATGAAGACCTTCTTAACATTTCCGCTACTGTTAGCGCTGCACCTTTTTTCGGCTCCTCCACAAACATATGTGTCACAGCTCCGACAAAACGACCGTCTTGGATAATAGGACTGCCACTCATTCCCTGCAAAATGCCACCTGTTTTTTCAATGAGCTTCTCGTCAGATACTATAAATTCAAGGCGTTCATTTTCCACTTTGGTAATTTCTATTGAAAAGGTTTCCACCTTACTGCCTTCAATGGCTGTATAGATTTCAGCTTTCCCCGTTTTTATATCTTTTTCATGCATAATTTCTATCGCTTTGGGTAATCTTTGTTGATAACCGTCTTCCCAGCGGCCAAAAATACCATAAATAGTATTTTTATCTATACTACCTAGACGTTCTTGATGCTTTTCAATGGAGGAAATTTTATAGCCTGGTTGGCCTGGTGTGCTTTTTCGGATTTGCTGAATAGAAGCTAAAAAAATGGAGCCAGCTCTAAAAACAGGGGCTTCTTGTAGGGTTGAATCGACAATTTGATGACCTAGTGCACCGTAATTTTTTGTCTCTGGATCAATATAAGTCAGTGTTCCTACTCCATCTGTTTCATCTTTTAAAAAGGAAATGACATGCTCTGCTTCTTGGTTTTGTAATTCCAATGTAATTTGTTGGCCTTCACTATTGATCGTCCATTTCTGTTGGCCATCTTTTGCCACAGCCTGCTTGGCATCAGCAAGGGATTTTACTGGTATATCGTTTATTTTTTCAATAACTGCGCCTCCTTTCATCCACTGATTGGAAGCTAACAGTACATCGTGTGCGACAAATACATGTGACAATTGAAGTTGAATTCCAATTGCTTCGCCCATCGGTATAAGCTTTTTGGCGGCTAAAGCTTGTATAGGCATCACTAATAAAAAGATGAGCATAGGCAAAATGACTAATTGACGCCAATGACGATTCATACGACACCTCCTTTTCATTTTTGTCTTTTTACTATGTGTTGTTGTGACGTTCTTATAAGCGGTAAATATTTGCGCAAAATGAAAAAAGCCAGAAACAGCTGAAACTGTTTCTGGAATAATGGTTAACGCATTTGTTTTTTTCGTTCATCTGCCATTTTTAAAAGCTCCGTGGCATGCTGTAGTGTCAAAGCTGTAATTTCAGTTCCAGACATCATACGGCTAACTTCCTCTATACGAGCATCTTGATCAATTTCTGATAAGGAAGTAAACGTTCGATCATGTTCGACTTCTTTTTTGATGAAGTAATGATGATCAGCCATCGCTGCAACTTGAGGTAAATGTGAAATACATAAAACTTGAGAATTAACAGAAATTGCGGCAATTTTCTCTGCAATCGCTTGCGCAACACGACCACTGACACCTGTATCCACCTCATCAAATATAATGGAAGTAATTCCATTGGAAGAAGAGAAAATGGTTTTCAATGCTAGCATCATTCGTGATAATTCTCCGCCTGATGCAATTTTCGGTAAAGACTTTGGTGGCTCCCCAACGTTTGTGGAAATGTAGAAGATAATTTGATCTTTCCCATTTGCGTCGAAATAGGGTAATTCATCGAAATTGACAATAAATTTTGCTTTTTCCATATGTAATTCACGTAGCTCTGCCATAATTGCTTCACTCAATTGTTGGGCTGCAGCTTTACGTACAGTTGAAAGTTCACTAGCCAGCTCATTGAGTACAGCTTCCATCTCTAACACACGTCGTTCTTTCACCTGCAAAATCTCATCACGATTCAACAGCTCATTTAACTCGTTTTTAATTTTTTCATAATAAGCCAAGATCTCTTCCACTGTCGAACCATATTTGCGTTTTAAAGTTTGCAACAACGCTAATCGCTGCTCAACCTCGTTTAAACGCGCAGGGTCAAATTCTAATTCATCTAACACATTTTTGACCTGATAGGCTGCATCCTGTAATGCATAAAACGCAGTTGTAACTGCCTCAGATGATTCTTTGAATTGCTCATCAACCGTTGCAGCATCTTCTAAAGCACCCATTGCCGTTCCGATCCAATCAAGCCCTTTTGTTTCACCTTGAATGGCTTCATAGGCTGCACTAGAGCGTTCAAAAATTTTATTAAAATTCATCAGACGACGGCGTTCGTCTAGAAGCTCGTCTTCCTCACCTAACTTTAAATTAGCTTCGTCCAACTCTTTAATTTGAAATTGATACAAATCGATACGTTGTGCCATCAACTGCTCATCAATGGATATCGAAGCTAAGTCTTTTTTGAGCAAACGGTATTCATCGTATTGCGCTCGATAGGTTTTTTGAATCGGCGACAACTCTTCTTCTGCAAATTGATCAAGCAAATTGATGTGCTGCTTTTCATCCATTAGCTCTTGATTTTCATGTTGGCCATGAATATCAATGAGACTTGCCCCAATGTCTCTTAGTACCGATAAAGGCACAAGCTTACCATTCACTCGGCAAATACTTTTACCAGTATCATTCAAATCTCGACGTAAAATAATTGTATCTTCTTCTATTTCAATGCCTGCTTCTTCTAACTTTTTCAGAACAGGATGAACTGAACTCGAAATTTGAAATAAGCCACCCAATTCTGCTTTTCTTGCGCCATGACGAATAAATTCAGTGTTACCTCGTCCACCTGCAAGTAAATGCACCGCATCAATGATAATGGATTTTCCGGCACCTGTTTCCCCAGTGAGAACTGTTAAGCCTTCTAAAAAGCTGACAGTCAAATCCTCAATGATGGCAAAGTTTCGAATACTAAGCTCTCTTAACACAAATTGTCACCTCTAAATCAAATTAACCATTTTTTATAGCATGTCTAATAAACGATTTTTTGTATTTTCACGCTCATTTTCATTTCGACAAATAATTAAAATGGTATCATCTCCAGAAATTGTACCTAAAATTTCCGGCCAATCTAAATGGTCAAGTAAGGAAGCAATGGCATTCGCATTCCCTGGAAGAGCTTTCATGACTAAAAAATGTGATGCCCCATCAATACTTACAAAAGCATCTGCTAATGCACGATGTAATTTTTGGACTGGATTGAAACGTTGATCTGCGGGTAGGCTATATTTATAGCGCCCATCCTGTAATGGTACTTTTACTAAATGAAGCTCTTTTATATCTCGTGATACTGTAGCTTGTGTCACATTATAGCCTGCTTCTTTTAAAAAATCGACTAAATCATCTTGTGTTTCAATTTCATGATTGGCGATAATATCCCGAATCCGTATATGTCGTTGTCCTTTATTCAACGAAATCACCTCTTATAAATAATTGTATATGTGTATAATCACACTACCATTTTCCACAAAAAAGCACAAGAAAAAACACGGCTCTATAAGCGAGCACGTGTTATTTTAAAGTATTATGCGCTTCTTCAACGAGTGCATTAAAAGCTGTATATGCAGGTAGCACTTCTTGTCCAATAGGATTCACTAAATGGAATAAAAATTCAATATTCCCTTCTCCACCTGTGATTGGAGAGAACGAAGCATCTTTTACTACAAAACCAATATCAGTTGCCATTGCAGCTGTTTTTTCCAAAACTTCTAAATGTACTTTTTTATCACGCACAATTCCTTTTTTACCTACTTTATCTTTCCCAGCTTCAAACTGAGGCTTCACCAAAGCCATAACATCCCCGCCTGGCAGCAATAATGTTTTTAATACCGGTAAAATCAGTGATAACGAAATAAAGCTAACATCGATTGTTGCAAAATCAGGTAAACCTTCTGATAAATCGGCTGCCGTTGTATAGCGAAAATTCGTTTTCTCCATTACTGTCACTCGTTCATCGGAGCGAATTTTCCATGCTAATTGGTTTGAACCAACATCTAGTGCATAGCAATGTCTTGCTCCATGTTGTAAGGCACAATCTGTAAAGCCACCTGTAGAGGAGCCAATGTCAAGCATTAGCTTCCCTTCTACAGACATATCAAAAATTTGTAGCGCCTTTTCTAATTTAAGGCCTCCACGACTCACATATTTTAAATCTGAGCCCTTTACTTGTAGCGGTGCATCGACGGCAATTTTCTCGCCTGCCTTATCAATTCGTATTTCATTTGAAAAGACAAGGCCTGCCATAATGGACCGTTTTGCTTTTTCTCTTGTTTCACATAGTCCACGCTCTACAAGTAAAATATCTACTCGTTCTTTTGGTTGTTTTGTCATTATTTATTCAAACCCACTTGCTGTTTTTGTTGAAGTAATACGTGCATACGTGCAACCGTATCTTCTGCTGTCATATGAATTTCTGCGAGTAGCTGATCTACGTTGCCATGCTCAATATATTGATCTGGGATGCCCATTCGATCAACTAACGCATTTAAATAGCCGTGGTCATGAGCAAACTCTAATACACCACTACCAAACCCACCCTGTAGAACAGCTTCTTCAATTGTTAAAATCGGTTTTTGACTAGATAATATACGATGTAGCATATCCTCATCCATCGGTTTGATAAAGCGAGCATTGACCACTTCAATATCGATTCCTTGTTGCGCTAGCATTTCAGCAGCAGCCATTGCCATTGGAATCGTTGTTCCAAATGTCAAAATAGATGCGTCTTTGCCCTCACGTAAAACTTCCCAGCTACCAATTGGTAAAGCTATCAGCTCATCATCTAATGGCACACCCATTCCATTACCACGTGGATAACGAAGTGCAATTGGACCACCATCATAATCAATCGCTGTTTTTACCATATGTTGCCCTTCATTCTCATCCTTTGGCATCATGATTGTCATGTTTGGAATATGACGAAGGAAAGCAATATCAAATACACCTTGATGTGTTTCCCCATCTGCTCCCACTAAACCAGCCCGATCAATACCAATAAAGACATTTAAATTCGGGCGAGCAATATCATGCAAAACTTGGTCATATGCACGTTGCAGGAACGTAGAATAAATCGCTAAAAATGGTTTCATCTTTTGCGTAGCTAATCCTGCAGCCATCGTTGCCGCATGTTGCTCCGCAATCCCTACATCAAAGAAACGATTTGGGAAGTCCTGTTGAATACCTTGTAGCTTTGAACCTACAGGCATGGCAGGTGTAATCGTTACCACTCGCTCATTTTCATGAGCAATTTTACGAACCGTCTCAGCAATTAAACTACTCCAAGCGGGTCCAGTAGTCTCAGACTTCACAAAGGCACCATTTTCAATTTTATAAGGACCTGTTCCATGCCAATTCCCAATTGTATCATCCTCGGCTGGCTTATAGCCCTTTCCTTTTTTCGTAATCACATGAACAAGGACTGGCCCTTTTACTTTTTTCGCGTGTGATAATGTCATTTCAAGCGCTTCAAAATCATGTCCATCAATTGGACCAAGATATTTAAAACCTAGCTCCTCAAAAAACACACCGGATACTACTAAATATTTTAAGCTATCCTTTACGCGTTCAACAGTAGAGGCAAGCTTTCCACCTAATACTGGAATCTTATTAATAAGTGACTCCAGCTCTTCCTTGGCTTTTGAGTATTCCTTGGCTGTACGTAGACGACCTAAAACATTGTGTAATGCGCCAACATTTGGTGCAATCGACATTTCATTATCATTGAGGATGACAATCATATTTGTTTTTGCATGGCCAATATGATTTAATGCCTCAAGTGCCATACCCCCTGTTAAAGCCCCATCACCAATAATAGGGATAACAAAGTTGTTTTCTTTTTTTATATCACGTGCTGCTGCCATACCCATGGCTGCTGATAAAGATGTCGAGCTATGACCTGTTTCCCACTCATCATGTTCACTCTCCACGCGCTTTGGAAATCCACAAAGCCCTTTGAACTGACGTAGTGTGTCAAATTGACTCGCACGACCTGTTAAAATTTTATGCACGTAAGCTTGGTGGCCAACATCCCACAAAAACTTATCTTTAGGACTGTCAAACATTTTATGCAGCATCATCGTTAACTCAACTACGCCTAAATTCGGCCCGATATGCCCACCTGTGACAGAACATTTTTCGATTAAGAAGGTACGAATTTCTTGGGCAAGCTGCTCAAGCTCCTTCTTATTTAAGTTTTTTAAAAAGGATGGACTAGTTATTTTATTTAAATCCACCTTTCTCACACACCTTTTCAATAAAATATTCACCGCAATTGTGTTTCCACCATTATAGCAGTGTTATCAATATGCTAAAAGTACGAACACTTCATTGTTTACATATTGCAAACGTTCCCACCTATTCTAGCATATTCTTTTCCTTCAACGCCTTGATTTTCTCTTAGTTTTTACGATGAACGATATAAGCAGCAAAGTCACGTAATAGGCTGACATCTATTGGTAATTGATCGAGTGCGTTAATGGCATGTTGATAATGCTCAGCAAGCTTTTCTTTCGCTCCCTCTAGGGTTAAGAGGGCTGGATAAGTGCTTTTATCACTAGCGACATCTTTTCCAGCTGTTTTTCCTAGTTCTTCAGTCGTTCCCTCAATATCTAAAATATCGTCTTGAATTTGGAAAGCTAAACCAATATGATGCGCATATTCTTTCAATGTAGCACGGTCTTGTGCTGATACATCTGCAAGTACGGCTCCCGCTTCAATACTAAAACGCAATAAAGCACCTGTTTTATTGACATGGACTTGTTCCAATTCAGCTAAATTAAGCTGACGTTGCTCCCCTTCCATATCTAGTACTTGACCACCAACCATGCCTTCTGCACCTGCTGCAATGCTTAGCAATTGGACAAGTTCAATACGCTTTTCAGCAGAGATATCCATGCGAGCTAAAATGCCAAATGCCAGTGTGTTTAATGCATCACCAGCAAGCGTAGCCAGCGCTTCTCCATAAACTTTATGATTTGTTGGCTTGCCTCTTCTAAAATCATCATTATCCATGCTTGGTAGATCATCATGGATTAAAGAATACGTATGAATGATTTCAATGACCGAACCGACAATCAAACCGTCCTGAAGATTTTCACGGTAAAGCTCTAGTACCGCTAACACAAAAAGCGGACGAATTCGTTTACCCCCTGCCTTTAATGAATAAAGCATAGATTCCTTTAAATCTGCTGGTGCATCAATTTGTTCAACAAGCGAAAACATCGTCTCTTCAATTTGTGGTGTATTGCTTTCAATAAAGTACTTTAATGGCTCATTCATTTCCTAATTCTCTCCCTTTAGTGGATCAAATGCTGTTGTTTCACCAGTCTCTTGGACAATTGATACAAGCTGCTCCTCAGCATGTTGCAACTTACTATGGCAAAACTTTGATAGCTCCATTCCTTGCTTGTATAAATCAATCGCATTTTCCAATGGCACATCACCCTGTTCTAACTGGCGAACGATTTCTTCTAGTGCCGTCATGGCTTCTGCAAATGTTTGTTGCTTTTCAGTCACAACAATTCCCCCTCATTCTTTGGCAAGATATTCGTCACTTTAGCCACAACCTTTCCATCATGGAAGGTCAATGTCAGTTGATCTTGCTTTTGCACCTCAGTGGATGATTTGATCATTTGCTGATCTTTATATGCTACTGTAAATCCTCTTGTTAGAATAGACAGTGGATTTAAAGCTTCTAATGTTCTAACGGTTGACTCAAATTGTTGTTGCTGTTTTGCCACATAATACGTTGTAGCACGTGATAATTGTTGGATCCGCGCTTCAAGCTCTCTCTGATGAAAAGCAAGTGCCTTTTTGGGTGAATGTTGCTCCACCGTACTATGTAATTGTTGAAGTTGGGTAGCTTTTTTCATCAAGCTCATTTGCATTGCTGCCTGTAATCCTGACTCAAGCTGTGCCAATCTTTCTGTAAAAGGTCGATAAAGTCTTTCTGGCATTGACAATGGATAAGACTGTTGGAGCTTATTTAGACGTTGTCGCTCTGCCATAAGTTGCGACCTAACCATTTGATGAAGCTGTGATTTCTGCGTAAGCACTCGTTGGTAGAGATCCGCCTGATCTGGCACAGCCATCTCAGCAGCAGCTGTTGGAGTAGGTGCACGTAAATCGGCGACATAATCGGCGATCGTTGTATCTGTTTCATGGCCAACCGCACTTATAATAGGGATTCGGCTTTCAAAAATAGCTCTTGCCACAATTTCTTCATTAAAAGCCCATAAATCCTCGATGGAGCCTCCTCCTCGCCCGACAATCAACACATCACAGCTTGCCTCTTGATTAGCCCGTTGAATATTTTGCACAATATTCGGTGCAGCCTGAGCTCCTTGTACTAGGGTTGGATAAATCAAAATTTCAGCAAGTGGGTAACGCCTCTTTAAGGTTGTACAAATATCCCGTATAGCTGCACCAGTTGTTGATGTGAGCACACCAATTTTTTCAGGAAATTTTGGTATCGGTTGTTTCCACTCAGGTTTAAAAAGACCTTCTTTTTGTAATTGCTCTTTTAATTGATTGAAGGCAACAAATAAGCTACCAATGCCGTCCGGTTGCATTTCCTGTACATATAGCTGATAGGTTCCAAAGCCTTCGTAAACGTTTACATCCCCTCGGATAAATACTTGCATACCTTCCTTTGGTTCAAACGCTAATTTCGTAGCCGCTGTTTTAAACATCGTCGCAGCTATTCGGGCACCATCATCCTTTAATGTAAAGTAAATATGGCCGGATTGATGAATTTTCACATTCGATAATTCACCTTTTACATACACTTCACGCAAATGTGGATCTGCATCGAATTTTCGTTTAATATATTTTGTTAACGCCTTTACTGTTAAATAAGAAGCAGAGGACATGTTTTCGGCTCCTTTACTAAAATCAAGTTTTTCACAAAACTACACCTATCATAACATTTTTTGCAGTCGTTGACGTGCCAAAATGCAGTTTCGGTAGAAAAAATGACTGTCTTTCTTCTATCGAAAAACAACTATAACACATTCCTACACGTTCTCACTATTAGAAACCGTATATTATGACAAATAACAAACAAAGCCTCATAACTTCATACGTTATGAGACTTTATATTTTAATAGAATAGTAATAAAAGAGTTCCTACGATAAAACAATAATACGTAAAGTAGCTAAGTTTGCCACTTTTCATAATGCCCATAAACCAACGCATCGCAAAATAAGTCATAATGAGTGTTGCCAAGAAAGTGGCAGCATATGGAAGAGCTAAGGCATCTTTATTCGGCTCGTCTAAAAAATCTGTAATGCCAAGGATTACCCCACCCAAACTTACAGGAATATAAAGCATAAAGGAAAAACGTAAGGCTGTATCCTGCTTCATCCCTACTGCTATGGCGGAAATAATCGTAGCTCCTGAACGGCTAATGCCTGGTGTTAAAGCAACTGCTTGCCCCAACCCTACAATGATGGCATCTTTAGCACGTAAATCTGCATCGTTCTTCTTGCCACGCATATTACGAATTAGCCATAATGCAGTCCCTGTCACAAATAGCATGAGCGCAATCGTCGTCATACTTACGTTATCTGCAATCACATCACTTAATAACACCCCTAAAACGCCAGCAGGAATTGAACCAATGACAATGTAGAGAGCAAAGCGAAAATCCGCGTTATACCGCTTTTCTCTAGTTTTCAAGTAAAGGAAAAAATGACTGATCAGACGAACAATATCCTTACGATAAATATACATAATAGCGAGTAACGAAGCTGTATTTGTTAGGATGGCAAAAGTAAAACCCTGTTCACCTAGTCCCAGCATTTCGCTAGCAATCATTACATGTCCACTCGACGATACAGGAATTGGCTCTGTAAAGCCTTGGACAAGTCCAATAATGATATGCTTGACAATTAACATCATATCGATATTTTCCATAAAAACCTCCTCCTCAGTATGTATGTCCCAAACGTTACATTAGACGACCAAATCGAAGAAAAGTTCTGATTTACACAACAAAAAAGTCACCTCACACAATGTTGAGATGACTGTTTTCAAAAGGTTTTTTATTTTGCAAGCGTATTTTCAGCTGCTTGCACTGTGTTGAATAGTAACATCGTGATGGTCATTGGTCCTACACCACCTGGTACAGGCGTGATATGAGACGCAATTCCATCTACTTCTGCAAAGTTTACGTCACCGCATAATTTATTGTTGTCATCGCGATTAATGCCTACATCAATAACAACAGCCCCTTCTTTCACGTGCTCTTTCGTAATAAAGTTTGCACGTCCAACTGCAGCAATTAAAATATCTGCTTGTTTTGTAAATGAAGGTAAATCTGGCGTTTTAGAGTGTGTATAGGTTACCGTTGCATCCTTTTGTAGAAGTAGTTGTCCCATTGGTTTACCAACGATATGACTACGACCTACGATTACAGCATGCTTTCCTGCGATTTCAATTCCTGAATACTCAAGAAGCTTCATCACGCCAAACGGTGTACAAGGTAAAAATGTTTCTTGGCCAAGCATCATTTTTCCAACGCTTACAGGTGAGAATCCATCGACATCCTTCTCGACAGCAATCGTTGCAATGACTGTATCCTCATTAATATGTTTTGGGAGTGGTAATTGAACTAAGATACCATGAATATCCTCACGTTGATTTAAAAGCTCAATTTGTGCTAGTAATTCCTCTTGCGTTGTCTCTTCTGGTAATTTAATGAGTTCTGAAAACATACCAATCGCTTCACAAGATTTTTGTTTATTTCTCACATATGTAGCCGATGCCTGGTTGTCTCCAACTAACACAACCGCTAAACCAGGTGTCAATCCTCGTTCTTTCAAACGAATGACACGCTCTGCTACAGCATTACGAATTTCTTGACCAATCTCTTTACCATTAATAATTGCACTTGACATAAACCTTCGTTACTCCTTCCAATTCAACACATTATTCTTGTTCTGTAAATTTAGAAAGTACACCATTGACGAATTTAGATGAACTATCATCGCCAAATGTTTTACATAACTCGATTGCTTCGTTTAGTACTACTCTTTTTGGTGTTTCTGGCATGTATAACAATTCATATACAGCTAAACGTAAAACCGTTCTTTCAATTTTGGGTAGACGGGCAAGTGACCACTTTTCAAGATGCTGTTCTAATGTAGCATCGATTTCCTCCAAATGTTCAGCTGTTCCATTCACGATCTTTTCGTAGAAAGCATTGGTAGGTTGACCTTTAATATGGCCCATTGCTTCTTCAACTGTTAGATCCGTATTGTCTAGCTGAAACAAAACTTGCAACGCTTTTTCGCGTGCTTCATGTCGTTTCATGTAAAGCTCTCCTTCTTAAGTGGCATTAAGGTTTATAATAGCATAAAATCACATGAGAAACACGATTTCAAGCAAGTTTTCAATAATCTGAACCTTTTTCAAGGAACTTTTTGTTTAAGCCCACTTCTCAACGAATAGTAGTATTCAAAAATGAATGTTTCCTGTTCGTAATGGTATAATAAAGAAAAAACTTAAGAGGTGTCACAATGCAACATGAAGCTATATGTCCTAGCTGCAAAAAACATTTAAAATGGTTGACAGAGAAGAACAATATCAACAAATGAAGGAACGTAAATCTCTCCTATTTTACTAGGTGGATTGCAAGCATAAAATTCGTTTTGATGCCATTCGAAACTTTTTTAGCTTTTATTAGTGGAGGCCATTTATGAAGGAACATTATTATACGATAGGTGAGGTTGCCAAACTTTCAAACTTATCGGTTCAGACATTACGTTATTATGATCAAATTGATTTATTTAAGCCTGCTTATATCGATACCTTCACCAATTATCGATATTATAAAGGCAATCAGCTATTCTATTTAGACATTATAAAGTCCCTTAAATATATCGGCGTGACGCTCGATGATATAAAAAAAGCACTTAGATTAACCTCTGAGGAATTGCTTGATTTTTTAGCTCAGCAGGAGCTACGCATCAATGAAAAAATTTCACGTTTAAACGAAGCAAAAAATACTTTACTGAAAACAAAAAAGCAATTACAAGAGCAAATTGATATCCCAGTCTTCGGTGAGATTTATGTGCAGATAGAGGAAGCAATGCCCGTTCTTCAAGTAACCACTACTGAATTAACACCCACATCGAGCACCAGTACATACTATGCCACTTTAATTAAAATCATCGAAAAGGAAGGCAGTGTCTTAAACAGTCGTTATGGTTGTATTTATCCACTAGAGCCTTATAAAGATGTCAATGACATCATTTATGATGCTATTTTCACTCCCCTATTAACGGAGCGCACATTTTCGCAGCTTTCACCAAACATACAACAAACCATTATTCCTGGCGGTAAATATGTATGCATTGCCTTTATTTACGACCCTGATACTTATTTTTCATTTTATGAAAAATTGAGAAATCATGTATTGGCTCAGCAGGAACTATTTGAGTCGCAAGTGTATGAGCTATACATGCCCGCAACGCTCACGATGGAACAAGAAAAGAAATTTATAGTAGAATTAAAGATTAGGCAAAAACAAGAGACACAAAAATGCTCCGAAAAATTAGTGGCGCATTCGTATAACTCTCTACTAGAACTCCCAAACTGATAAAAATTTTAAAAAATAAAAACAAATCTTTTGACCCTATAGTTACTATAGGGTTTATCGTATTACATGGAAATATTCTATTCTAGTAGATTGAAAACATGTATCGCGAACAATTAGAAGGAGAAGTTTATGAGCAAGAAGCAAAATATAACCTTAGCTATTTTATTATCTAATCTTTTCATTGCCTTTTTAGGGATCGGTTTAGTCATCCCTGTTTTACCAACCATCATGAATGAACTGCATATTTCTGGTTCTGTTGTTGGTTATATGGTGGCAGCCTTTGCCATTACACAACTAATTGCATCACCAATTGCAGGTAAGCTTGTTGATACTATTGGCCGCAAAGTTATGATTGTTGCAGGTCTTTTTATTTTTGGACTTTCTGAGTTTTTATTTGGATTTGGTCGTTCTGTTGAAATTCTTTTTGTCTCTCGTATGTTAGGTGGCGTGAGTGCAGCTTTCATTATGCCAGCCGTAACCGCCTATATAGCTGATATTACGACATTGGCACAGCGCCCTAAGGCACTTGGCTATATGAGTGCAGCCATTAGCACAGGTTTTATTATCGGTCCTGGGATTGGTGGATTTTTGGCTGAAATTGGTACACGTGTCCCATTTTATGCAGCTGGGGTACTTGGTCTGTTCGCAGCTATCCTATCATTCCTGTTTTTAAAAGAGCCAGCACGTGCTACAGACAATGAAGAAGCAGCACCATCCATGTTAGGTAGTGTCAAGCGTGTGTTTAGTCCACTCTACTTCATACCATTCATTCTTATTTTCGTGTTATCATTTGGCCTCGCTGCATTCGAATCATTGTTTAGCTTGTTCGTTGATCACAAATTTGCGTTTACACCATCGGATATTGCCATAATTATTACAGGAAGTGGTATTGTAGGTGCACTAGCTCAATTAATACTATTTGATTGGCTGACAAAGAAAATGGGTGAGATTAATGTTATTCGTTACTCACTAATCCTTTCAGCAGTATTAACATTCGCCATGACGATCGTGAGTCATTATTTTGCCATCTTATTCGTTACATTCTTTATTTTCGTAGGCTTCGATTTAATTCGACCTGCTGTTACTTCGTATTTATCGAAAATTGCCGGAAATGAACAAGGATTTGTTGGTGGAATGAACTCTATGTTTACAAGTCTTGGTAATATTTTTGGCCCGATCCTAGGTGGTGTATTGTTCGATATCAATCTGAACTATCCATACTACTTTGCTACAATCGTACTGGTGCTTGGCGTCATACTTGCGTTATTCTGGAGAAAGCCAAAGCATATAGAATTATAATAATAGCGATACACATCCACACCCTAGAGAAATCCATATAAAAAGGACTGCCCTTTGATGAACGAATCATCATCGGGCAATCCTTTTCTTTTTTATTCATGCACTACTGTTTCTTCTTTTTCAAAATGAATACCTGTAATATGCACATTTACTTCTGCTGTTTCTAAAGCCGTCATATTAAAAATAGCCTGACGGATTTGCGTTTGAACTTCTTTTGCTACCTTAGGAATGGCATATCCATATTTCACAGAGCAAAATACATCAATTCCAATTTCACCAGTTTCCGTTACACCTGATTTAATGCCTTTATTGTGTACTTTTTTACCGAAACGTTCTACGACACCCGTCGCAATATTTCCACGAGTTGCAGCAATGCCTTCTACTTCATTAACAGCAATCCCAGCCACAACTTCGATCACCTCTGCCGCTACCTCAATTTTTCCAAGCTCTTCTTTACCAGAAGGTGTTGGTTGTACGAAAGATTGTCCTACTTTCTCTGCCATACAAATATCATCCTTTCCCTTACACATCTCAAACAAGTGCTGTACTTACATTTATTATACTATAAAAAGGAAGGTTTGGCTGTCGAAAGCCGTTTTAATTTAAAACCGACTTTACTGATCCGCTACATCGATTAAATAAATTCCCTTTTCAAATCCTCCACGAGCTTTTCTCTTGTGCTCACGGATCGCTTCTAGCTCCTCAATGCTTACTCCTATCACACCGATAGCCATATGAAGGAGCTCCAGTATATCTGCGAGCTCTTCAACACTTTCTTTTTTATCCTCGGCTTCGTAAAATTCTGTAGCTTCTTCTATCATTTTAGCTTTTATTGCCTTTATCAGCTCACAAGGTTCTAAAATGCGTGCATGATAGGATAAACCCTTCGCTTCCATTACTTCTAAAACTTTATCCCTCACTAGCTTATTATATATAGGCATCCATTGTTTAACTCCTTATCAGGGGGATTACTATCACTATCTTCTATTATATAGTATTCTTTCTATAATATAGAATTGATTTGAGATAAAGTAGGGGTAGAGTATGTTACAAAAATGGTTGTTTGGTATCGGTGGAGTTGTCCTCATGTTTACAATGCTTTTTTTATTTTTGGGGGATAGAGCTAGTGAAGATACAATGCTTGCGAAAAATATAATGGAAGAAGCAAATAGTGGTACAACAGTAGTTTCACTAAATAAATTAACGGATTTTGATTGGGAAAAAGCGCAAATTTTTGGACCTTATACAACGAAAGATACGATTGAAGAAACAATGGACATACAGTTTAGAGGTAGTACCAGTGGTTTAGATGTACGGGAAGATATATTCCTTCTTGTATTTGCAAAAGATGGCCATGTGATAAAAACAGCAGTGCTTTATAGAAACATAGGAGATTATACAACAAAGAATGGTATGCTAACACCCGATAACGATCTTCTATCTATAAATTAGTACTTTTCACCACTATTCTTTTACTATTGATTACTTCAATTGGTAACGGTTTAAGCTTCTATAACGATCAATTTTCTTCTATGATTGATCTTTCTACCTGCAAGTAAGTCCTCTATCTATTTATGCTTAGACATAAAAAAACCTCCTAACTAATAAAAGCTAGGAGGTTTAAACTTGCGAACGCTTACTTCACTTTTTCTGCTACGCCCAATACATCGTTCTCTTCTAGGAACTTCGTATTGAATTGCGCTGATTTGAAGACGTCATTGTTCATTAGTGCTTGGTGGAATGGAATGGTTGTATTAATTCCAGGACCAGATACTTCGAATTCACTTAAAGCGCGGTTCATTTTTGCAATCGCTTCTTCACGTGTATCCGCATGAACAATTAGTTTTGCTACCATTGAATCGTAATATGGTGGGATTGTATAGCCCGCATAGACAGCAGAATCAATACGTACACCATAGCCACCTGGTGTTATATACGTATCAACAGTTCCTGCTGAAGGCATGAAGTTTTTATAGGCATTTTCTGCATTAATACGGCATTCAATCGCCCAACCATTTAATTTTATATCATCTTGTGTGAAGGGAAGCTTCTCACCAGATGCAATTTTTAATTGTTGTTGTACAAGATCTACACCAGAAATCATTTCTGTTACTGGGTGCTCAACCTGAATACGAGTGTTCATTTCCATGAAGTAGAACTTGTCCTCTTGATAGTCATAGATAAACTCGATCGTGCCGGCACCTTCATAGTTACATGCCTGTGCCGCTTTTACTGCTGCCGCACCCATTTCAGCACGACGCTCAGAAGATAAGGCTGGAGATGGAGCTTCCTCTACTAACTTCTGCATACGACGTTGAACCGTACAGTCACGTTCGCCTAAATGTACCACGTTACCGTAGCCATCTGCTAAAACTTGGATTTCACAGTGACGGAAGTACTCGATAAATTTCTCTAAATATACGCCAGGGTTACCGAATGCTGCAGCAGCCTCTTTTTGCGTAATTTCAATACCTTTTACAAGATCTTCTTCTGTACGTGCTACACGGATCCCTTTACCGCCACCACCAGCAGTTGCTTTGATGATGACAGGGTAACCAATTTTAGCAGCCCATTCTTTACCCGTTTCGATATCTGGTACAATACCAGTACCTGGAACAAGTGGGACACCTGCTGCCTCCATTGTTGTACGTGCAACGTCCTTGATGCCCATAATTTTAATAGAATCAGAGGATGGACCGATAAATTTAATGCCAGCGTTTTCACAAGCTTCAGCAAAATCAGCGTTTTCTGATACGAAGCCATATCCTGGGTGGATGCCATCAGCACCTGTCTTTTCAGCTACACTAAGTAGCGCTGGGAAGCTAAGATAAGAATCTTTTGATAGCTTCGGTCCGATGCAATAAGCTTCGTCTGCTAACTTCACATGTAATGCGTCAGCATCTGCTTCAGAGTACACAGCAACCGATTGAATGCCTAACTCTTTACAAGCACGAATGATACGCACAGCGATTTCGCCGCGGTTTGCAATTAAAACTTTTTTCATTTGTTTTGCACTCCTTACTCAGCTTTTACAAGGAATAATGGTTGGCCGTACTCTACTAAGTCGCCATCTTTAACTAGAATTTCAACGATTTCCCCTTGCACTTCTGCTTCGATTTCGTTGAATAATTTCATTGCTTCTACGATACATACGATTGTTTCGTCCCCTACTTTGTCACCCACTTTTACGTATGCAGGAGAATCTGGGTTTGGTGCTTGATAGAAAGTACCGACCATTGGAGATACAATTTTATGTAACGATGGGTCGTTAACTGATGGTGCAGCTGGTGCTGGCGCTTCTTCTTTCGCTGGTGCAGGTGTTACTGCTGGAGCTTCTGCTGGTGCAGATTGTTGTACAACAGGGGCTACTACTTCTTTTTTAGGTGCTACAGTTTCTGTAACAACAACATTATTCTTTTTAAGTTTTACTTTTGCGCCATCTACTTCATACACAAACTCGTCAATTGAAGAAGAATCCACTAATTTGATAATTTCACGAATTTCTTGAATTTTGAACATTTCTAACTCTCCTTATGAATTAAAATCTACTACAATAACTATTCTATATTTTTTCGTATCAATTTGAAATAGTTAAATGAAAATTAAGTAAATATGAACAAAATAAAAGGCTTTCCTTTACTAAGCGAAAGCCTTTTCATGAAGCTGATATATAACAACCTTTTATAAATTAACTAAAAATTTATTTTTTTCTTTATTTTTTAATAATTATTTGCACTGAACTTGACTTGCACATCATTTGCGCCTTCCATCTCTGTTTTTACGAGATAAATAATTTCGTTTGCTTGTGCTTTTGACAATTCCTCTGCCATCACTGTCACCGACACTTTTTCTCCCTCAGCACGTACAAACGCATCAGAGTAGCCTAATGATTTTACAAGCATCTCAAGCATAGCTTCCGCTGATTCACGTTTAATCAGGCCATCCATTTCATTGTATGCCTCATTTTTTTCTTCGGCAGAATATTCTTCTGAGGCAATCTTTTGTGTTAACTGTTCACGAAGTTGGCTTCTCTCATCACTAACCTGCATACGCATTTCTTCAAATAAGTGACTTGGTGAAGATACTTCTTGTGTTATATCATTTGTTGCTTCCTGATCTGTAACACCTGTGACAGCTGTTTGTTGCAGTGTATCATCTGTAAAAATAGTAAGACCATTGAATTGCTTTGCTGGATCTACCAAATAATACACTGAAATGACTGCTACTAAACTTAATAATGTCATAAACCAAACTGTTCTTCTACGTACGCGCATTTACTTTTCCTCCTTATTTTCCATTGGAACGATAATAATTCGATGAATCGGTAATTGCATCACTTGACTGACGACAGCACGAATTTCATTTTTTACAAAGATATCGGAAGCACCCTCTGAAACAACGAGCATTCCTGTCACGTTTTTCGCGCCTTGTTCAGTCCCTCGAAAATATTGGCTGAATAGTTTATTGGCATCCTGATCATCTGTCATCTCTCCATAATAAAAGTAGACTTTAACCTCCCCAACACCTTCCATTGCCTTCAGGGTTTGCTCAAGTTTTTCTTCATTTGTGAGCGGTGAACCTTTGTCGCTTGTTGAATTCGTTTGATACATAGGTAAAATGATGAAAATTCCCACGGAGGCAGCTATCAAAATTAATACCATTAATGACGTTGTTTTTTTTCGTGTCTTTTCCACATCACTTGTACATTGCCTCCTTTCATCTTCTCTTTTTCAAGTGTATGTACGCTTGTTTCTTCCTATGAATTGATAAATGGAATCTTTAATAGCAATTGCAAAAATACTAACGTGATGACCAACTTTGTCAGTGAAATTATTTCCTTATCATCCGTTAGAAACACAAAAATCTGACAGACAAACAGCAATGCCAATAAAAGAATCAATCTATCTCCCCCCTGCCATGACTTGTACGAACACAATGAGGAAAAAACAAGAAAACATAAATGAAAAAGCAATTAAAAATGATACAGCACATAAAGTAAATAGCGATTTGCTAACTTGATCTAATAGTCTACAAATATCATCAAAGGCAATCGGTTCTAAAATAGCAGCAAGCATTTTCAAAGAATAGGCACTAACTACAAGCTGCACGGTTGGGATAAAAGACACCGTAATGACCGCAATAAAGGCGCTAATACTTGTAAGAGAAGATGTAAATTGAGTCATATGCTGAAACATCGAAAAACTATCCACAATAAAAGAACCTACAACTGGAATATTTTCTTCAATTAATTTTTTGACGGGCTCCGCTACAGCCGCATTGACACTAAATGCTGCTACACCGCTTGCGGTCATCAGTAAGACATAGCAAATAACTGAGGCCGACACGATGCTCATAATCGTAAATCGAATCAATTCAGCTATTCGAGTAAAGGATATTTCCTTAACAATCACACTGCATACATCAAAGACAATGGCCAAAAGCACGCCAGGAATAAGCCACTTACTACTGATAATGGTGAGGACTTGTACAAAAAACAGTAAAAAAGGCTGCCAGGAAGCAATTGCTGTAATACTACTGGATAATAAAAAGCTCGATGTAAGAATTGGATAAAATGCTGTAAATAGATGGGCTAGTCCTTGTGCAATTTCATCGATTAATGTAAAGGAGTTGACAACAACAGGACCGATTGTTGCTAAAACGATAAGAAAAAAAAGTATCCTTGTCCCTTTTTCAAACTCTGGTAATAGCATGTTCACAATCAAAATGATGATGACGTAGCTGCAAAGCATGAGCGTCATCTTGAGCAAGAGAAAGAATGGGTCGATTAAAAACGATAATATTTGCTCCTGCAATGGCTTCGCTCCTTAGTTTAGCCTTTTTAAAATGGCCGACACCTCCTGTAGAACAGCCAGAAATTCTTTGAACCAATACAGCAAAATCACAATTTTTACCGCAGCAAAAACGATGTTCCCGAGCACTTTATAATTATGTTCTGCCAAAAGCAATGCCACCCACTGCCCGACATAGAACATACTTGCACTGATTAAAATAGCCTTCGCATAAGGTAAAAACGCAAGTGTTTCTAACAATTGTTTGGTGAACGGCAATAAAAGTGTCGAGAACAACATGCCAAAAAGCAAAAAAGAAAACATCACACTGATTAGCGCATGGAGTGGCTGTATAACTTCTTTTATCAGCAATAATAAAAGCAGCATGACAACAGCAACGATGACAATTTCCATTCACATTACCCGGATGAGGTAAGCCATTGGAAGAAGGTTAAAATCTCATTAAAGAATAGACGTAAAAATCGAAGTAATTCTGCTGTCATATATAAGTAAGCAATGAAAAAGAGGAAAAATGAAAACTCCTTCTTCCCTGTTTGATCAAAGAAAACATGAAGAAGCGCAACGACTAGTCCCACTCCAGCAACTCTTAATACGTCTTGTAATTCCATTCCTACGCCCCCTCGTGTACAGCAATATATGTCGCTCTTCAAAAAAAAAGACCTCTATACAGATGTATAGAGATCTTCTACGATTAAAAATTATATTAGTTTGCTTACAATGTTTTTGACCGTATCCTTTTGCTGTATGAGATGACTATTTTCACCCATCCACATGGATAAGTATTCCGCATTACCTTGCTCAGCACTTTCCTTACGAATGGTAGTCGTTAGATAATTTTGTAGCGGATAGGGTGCTACTGTCGCATCCTCCATACGTTTCGTAAAATCATTTGCTAAACCTCTTGCTGGTTTACCAGTAAATGCAAGCGTAATCGTCGTTTGTTGTTCCTTTGATGCCAATACAGCATTTTTATAGAGTGGCGAAATTTCGCATTCATCTGCCACTAGTAAAGCCGTCCCAATTTGAACTACCTGTGCCCCACTTTCAAGTGCCTTTTGAATATCCTCTTTGGTCACAAGGCCTCCCGCAGCTATAATCGGAATCGCAACTTTTCCCACTACTTGTTGTAGTAAGTGATGTAATGGAATTAATTGCAAAGGGTCAGTAAAAGAGCCTCGATGACCACCAGCCTCTCCCCCTTGTAATACAACCGCATCCATTCCTGCTTGCTCCACTAGTATGGCTTCCTCTAATGTAGTTGCAGTACCAATCGTATAGACGCCATGATCTTTTAATTGTTTAAGAACTGCTGGAGATGGCAGCCCAAATGTAAATGAACAAATTGCTACCTTTTCTTCAATCACAGCTTGAACCTGTCCTGCAAAAACTTCCTTTGATGTTACGCTCTGTACAGGGGATAATCCTAATTCATCGTAAAAAGGTTGCAGTGCCATTCTGGCTTGTTGTAAAACCTCGACATCAATTTTGGGTTCTTCTTGCACAAATAAATTGACCGCAAAGGGCTTTGTCGTTAACTTCTTCACTTCTTGAATAAACTGCTTGGTTTGTTCGCCATCTAAGTAACCTGCACCAATTGAACCTAATAGCCCTGCCTCAGCACAAGCCGCCACAAATTTAGGCGATGTCACACCTGCCATTGGTGCTTGTATAATTGGATATCGCATATCAAATGTTGTTTGTAACATACCTTTCACTCCTTACTCTGATTGTAAACAATTCTACCAGTAATAACCATCTATCTGATGATAGAAATTTGATAGTACCTCAATAAAAATTAACTAGTGCTTCTATCTATTATCACATTAAATGAACGATTTGACAGTATATGTATAAGAAAAAAATAAAAACCTACTCTTTAATGAAAAGAGTAGGCTGATCATTATGCACGTGAAACGTAAGAACCTTCATCCGTGTTAATGATTAAAACGTCACCTTGGTTAACGAAGAATGGTACTTGTACGATTAGACCTGTTTCAAGAGTAGCAGGTTTTGTACCGCCAGAAGCTGTATCACCTTTGATTCCTGGTTCTGTTTCTGTTACTTCTAATTGAACAGTGTTTGGTAATTCAACACCTAACATTTCACCTTGGTAAGATTGAATATGCACTTCCATGTTTTCTTTTAGGAATTTTAATTCATACTCAATAGCAGATGAAGCTAGTTCAGTTTGCTCATATGATTCCAAGTCCATAAATACATGCTCGTCACCTTGTGCATATAAATATTGCATTTTACGATTATCGATTTGTGCCTTTTCAACTTTTTCACCAGCGCGGAATGTTTTTTCATTCACTGAGCCGTTACGTAGGTTACGTAATTTAGAACGTACGAATGCAGCACCTTTACCTGGTTTTACGTGTTGGAAATCTAACACGCGGTATAATTGGCCATCAACAATAATTGTTAGACCTGTACGGAAATCGTTTACTGAGATCATTTGTGTTCCTCCAAAGTTTATAAAATAATGAGTTCTTTTGACGAATGTGTTAGTAGTTCATTACCCGTTTCTGTGATTAAAATATCATCCTCGATACGGACACCACCGATTCCAGGTAAGTAAACACCTGGTTCAATCGTCACGGCCATACCTGGCTCTAGCACTGTATCAGAACGCATCGATAAGCCAGGGCCTTCATGTACTTCAAGACCAATACCGTGTCCTAAAGAATGACCAAATGCTTCGCCATATCCTTTTTCTTTTAAGTAGTCACGTGCAATCGCGTCCGCTTGAATGCCTGTTAATCCAGGACCCACTTTTTCAAGTGCTAACAGTTGAGAAGCAAGGACTGTATTGTACATATCTACCAATTTTTCAGATGGTTCTCCCACAGCCACAGTACGTGTGATATCCGAAATATAGCCATTATAAAGCGCACCAAAGTCTAATGTAACAAAGTCGCCTTTTTCAATCACTTTATTCGTTGCAACGCCGTGTGGTAATGCTGAACGAAGACCAGACGCAACAATCGTGTCAAACGAAGACTGAGTTGCTCCTTGTTTACGCATGAAAAATTCTAATTCATTCGAAACTTCAAGCTCGGTTTTACCAGGCTTGATGAAGCCTAAAATATGTGTAAATGCGTGATCTGCAATTTCACACGCAGCCTTAATAATATTAATCTCTTGTTCCGTCTTAATCAAGCGAATTTTTTCAATTAGCCCAGAAATCGGCACTAAATCTGCTTGAATCTTCGATTTATACAGTTCATAGGTGCCATAGCTTACAGTATCTTTCTCAAAGCCCAATAATTTGATACCCATATTATTTACTTGAGTAGCAATTTCTTCAATAATTGTGGCATCATGCTTGACAATACGGAAGTCCTGAATTTGTGCAGCAGCCTGCTCTGTATAACGGAAATCTGTAATAAATACAGCATCATTTTGAGACACAATTGCTACGCCTGCTGTCCCTGTAAAACCTGTCATATAGCGACGGTTGTACCCATTCGTAATTAAAATACCATCGATGCTTTGTTCTTGAAGTGCTTTACGTAGCTTTTGTAATTTCAACATAATCAATTCTCCCTCTCGATAAATGTACGTAGTGCCAGTTCATAGCCTTTCGTACCTAGTCCACAAATTTGACCAAGGCAGGCCGGAGCAAGATAGGAATGATGTCGGAAAGCCTCACGTTTGTGGATATTGGAAATATGTACTTCGATAACTGGCACGGAAATACCTGCTATCGCATCATGCAATGCGATGCTTGTATGGGTATATGCACCAGGATTAAAGATAATACCATCATATTTTTCGTCCTCTGCTTCATGCACCCAATCTACTAGTACCCCTTCATGATTGGATTGACGAAATTCAACTGTAGCACCTAAAGATGCCGCAAGATTTTGAACATTTTCTCGAACATCATCCAATGTTTCATGTCCATAAATATGTGGCTCTCGTTTACCAAGTCGATTTAAGTTAGGTCCATTCAAACATAATAACTTCACGCTTCTATTCGCCTCTTTCTATGTACTTGCCATTTATTTTATCATACACCATGCATTCAGCAACTAATTTCAACTAGTGGTGCCATAAATACCCCCTTAAACGAAGGGGATATTTTGTACCTTCAACTTTGTTTTTGTGCTGTATGTTCCTTTTGATGGAAATTGGCGGTTTCAAGCAAGAAACGTAATAAACAAATAACGGTCACCATAAAGGGAATTGACAGTTTTTTAAAAGACGTAAGCTGTAATGGTAAATCTAAAGCAATCCATTCCAATGTGATGGTCACCAACAGACCTAATAAAAGGGAAGAAAAGACAGCTGGAATGATATATACATAGCGCATAGTCATGTATAAAAATAAGCCGATAATAAATAGTAGAAAAATAAAAAAGGTCCATTGAAATAATTTAGAGCTTTCTTCAAACCAATTCCATTTTTTATAAAACCCTATCGGATGCCATTTAATGAGATGGAAATAATGTAAACCCTTTAAGCACAGCGCTAAAACAAGCGCATTGACAAGTGCTGTAATTGTCGCTACTTTCATCATATACCTCTCCTTTATGCACACTAATTATTTCCTAAAATGTACGTTTAGTGTAGCCATATAGAAAATTTACTATGCGTAACGGTAGAGGTTTTTCACTAAATTTAGTACAATGGTACAGTTGAAATATATAAAGAGAGTGGTGTTAGCCTTGAGCAATTCACCTGTATACGGGGGACAAGCACAATTAGAGGGTGTGATGTTCGGAGGAAAGGAACATACTGTTACAGCCATTCGTCGTAACGATGATTCCATTGATTATTATCATTTCAAAAAAGTACAAAAACCTTTTTTACAAAAGCTTAAAAAAATCCCATTTGTACGAGGCGTGGTCGCACTGATTGAATCTGCTGGCTTAGGCTCTCGTCACATGCAATTTGCTGGGGATCGTTATGATGTGGCACCTGGTGAAGAGGAAGATCATAAAGAAGAAGGCTCTAAACTTCAAATGATACTAGGCGTTGCTGTAGTAGGTATTCTTTCCTTTTTATTTGGAAAATTTGCCTTTACATTAATTCCTGTTTTTATAGCTGATTTTTTCTCAAAATGGATTGAAGGAAAAACGGGACAAATTTTACTAGAAAGCGGTATTAAACTATTATTACTGCTAGCCTATTTATATTTTATCTCGTTAACGCCCCTCATTAAACGAGTATTTCAGTACCATGGTGCAGAGCACAAGGTGATAAATTGCTATGAAGCTGGATTAGACATTACCGTAAAAAATGTTCAAGCTCAATCACGCCTACACTATCGTTGCGGTAGTAGCTTCATATTATTCACAGTGTTCGTCGGTATGTTTTTATATTTCTTTGTGCCTACAGATCCACTGTGGCTTCGTATTTTAGATCGTATCCTATTAATTCCTGTTGTTCTGGGGATCTCATTTGAAGTCTTACAAGCGACAAATGCCTGCCGTAATATTCCAGTGCTACGCTTCCTTGGCTACCCTGGCTTATGGCTCCAATTACTTACAACTCGTGAACCAAAGGACGATCAAGTAGAAGTAGCGATTGCTTCCTTTAATATGCTACGCCAAGTAGAGCAGCAACCTGAAATCGCTGCGACATTAAATCATGATTAATCAAAAAGGCAGCCCAACGTCGGAGCTGCCTTTTTTCATTTTGAACGGCCTTGCATTTTCCGTTTAAACATAAAGATGGCGAGAATTGTCATAATTACCGTATAACCAATGATGACAATAAGTGAATAAAACACATGAGCATACTCTGCATGTAGGATAGCCCTAGCTGCATCGACTGCGTGCATGAAAGGTAAAAGCTGCGCAATCTTTTGAAATGTTCCACCAATCATATCTAATTCGAACCATGTTCCACTTAACCAAGTTGTCACATTAACAAAGATGGCAAATATCCCTCCTACCTGCTTATCTGTAAATAATGTCCCAAATAATAAACCAAAACTAATATAGAGTGGTGAGATCATTAGAAGTACAAGGATTAAAAAGAGGATCGACTTACTAAATGGCAACCCTAATAACATGGCGGTAGCTAAACAAACAAAAATTTGTAGCAGGGCTATTGGTAGTAAAGGTATCATATACCCTAAAATGTAATCAGCAGCAGACAAAGGAGAAACAAAAATCCTCATTAAAAAGGATGAGCTTTTATCTTTTCCTAGTAACATTCCTGAAAACAGTGTGAGAAAAGAAAAACTAAATACAATGACGCCTGGTGCTAGATTATTCATTTCATATAAAGCAAGTGGCATATTTTTTTGCATAACAGAAAATAAGCCTAATAAAAGAATTGGTAAGCCTATACCAAATAATAAAGTGATTGGATCGCGGACAATCTCTTTATGATTCCTTGTTGCAAACGCAGCTATCCTCACAATAACACCTCCTCTGTTTTTTCCAAGAATACTTCTTCTAAAGAATGCTTGCCTGTTTCAGTGATCAATTGTTGTATCGTTCCTAGTGCACATATTTGTCCATGATGCATAATTCCTACACGATCAGCCAAAGCCTCTATCTCTTCTAAATAATGGGAGGTCAAAATAATCGTGACATGTCCTTTTAAGCGCTTCAATGTGTTCCATACATCATTCCTTGCCCGTATGTCCATCCCTAAAGTCGGTTCATCGAGGAACAATACCTTTGGGTTTGACATTAGGGCCATTGCTACACTTAAACGACGCTGGTAGCCGCCTGATAGTGTCTTAGCCTTGTCATGCTGATGTGGTGTCAGTCCGAATAAGGCCATTTTGTCATATACTTGTTGTTGTGCTTTTTCTTTTTCAAAGCCATAAATCTGACTGAATAATAATAAATTTTCATATACCGTTAAATTAGGTGCAACCGCCGTTTCCTGGGGCGAAATATTAATCACTTGTTTTACAGCCTGTGTATTTTGCACAATGCTTTTTCCATCTATTGTGGCATCCCCCTCTGTAGGTGAAAGGAGCCCACACAACATTTTGATTATGGTTGTTTTGCCAGCGCCATTTTGTCCTAAAAGAGCAAAAAGTTCACCTTGATGGATTTGTAAATTTAATTGATTAACGACTACACGCTCTTTATAAAGCTTTGTTAAATCTATTATGTTAATCATCATGCTCTTCACCTCGATTAATCAGAATCGCATTAATTTTTTCTATGTCACGCTGTGAAAATCGATATTGTAAAACCCATGTCACAATATAAGTTCCGAGAAAGCTGGCTACGAGAGAAAAAACATTCGCTATTGTTTTTGGCATCCATAGTAGCGTTACAATCGGTATCCAAATCATTGCCGTTATGAAAAAGTGGACGAAATATTGCTTCAACATTCCCCAGCTAGCCATTTCAAAAATAAGTGCTGCAAGAGCAAAGGTAATGCCTATGACACCCGTTAATAGAATTTGAGTAATAATTGCACTTATTTCATCTGTAAAGTAAGTACGAAATTCTGGCACCACCCAAACATAGTTTCCTTGCCCTATGCCCATCGAGACAAAGAATTGCACAATTTGTCCCATTACTATACCGATCAAAAATCCACCAATAATACGTGTTAAAATGTCTTTTCGCATATTTATCACCTCAGATTCCTAATTGCTTCTTTATTTTGCTTACATAACGCCTAGAAGCGTATGTTTTCGTGCCATTCTTTAATTCAACTCCGATTGTACCTGTTCTACTAATGTCCATATGCTTGATCATGTAGCGATTAACTATTTCAGCATTTGAAATACGGAGAAACATTTGAGGATTGAGCTTTTCCTCCAGCTCATAAAGACGCAAACGTACCGTATAAACACCGTGAATACTCTGGACACAAACCTTTTTTTGCTCTGTATAAATACGCACGATCTCCTTACTATCGATCAATTCAACACCTTTATGGGAGAAAGCTAATAAAGTGCTTTCCGCTGTCGTAGTAATAATTTGTATAAGATGCTCAATGTCATCAGTCATTTTATCTGTGAGAATGATTACTTTGGGTTCTTTATATGTAGGGTCAATCGATACTTCCACCTTCATATGATCACTGTCCTTTCTACGCCTCACTATAAATTTTTCCATACATGTTGTAAATGGATTATCGACAACTGGTCGTTATCAAGGAATAAGTGGTCAATTTAAAAGATTTTTTTGAACAATAAAAAAACTCCCCTCTAGATAGGCCTATCCAAGGGGTTAAACGTACAAGTTAGCTTACTTAGAATGTTTTTTTACTTACTAGCAAGGCAGTAAAAACACCCATCATATTCGGGAGCTTTTAAAATATTGGAGGTAAACTCTAATATTTTCCCAAATCAATTGCAATGATTGATTGTTTTGAGACACCAACTAATTTTGACAAATCCTTCTGCGATTTCTGCAAACATCTACAGATAAATAAACCTTGCTAAAAATGTACATAGAAAAAACGTATTTTGAATGGGTCAAAACACGTTTTTCTGTGAATTATTTACTTAGGATATTTATAATTTTCTGTTGAGCATCCACTGCCTCAGGGATCGGCATCACAACAAACACATGATTCATCTTAGGATAAACAAAGGTAGTGATCGCAACACCTTGGTCTGTTAGCTTTTCATCAAATTGTATTGCATCTGGATATAAGCTTTCGTGAGTCCCAATAAAATGAGTAATCTTGCTAATCCCTTGAAAATCACCGTAAATAGGACTAATCAATGGGTCCTTCAGAGCTTTATCAGCTGCCCATATCTTTGTTATGACTTCCATTCCTTCACTAGCTAACATGGGATCGTTTTCTTCATATTCCTGAATAAGTGGATTTTCTAAACTCATATCAACACATGCCGACAATAAAATAATATCTTGCGGCTGAGGAAGATTATCCCGCTTCAACTGTTGTATTAGACCGAGTGCTATATTTCCACCTGCTGAATCTCCTATAATGGTTAATTGATTGGAGCTTTCAATAGATACTAGAATCTCTTTATAGAAGCTGAGCATTTTTGGGTACGTATCTTGATAGTTAAAATGAGGTACTTTTGGATAGATAGGCGTAATAACTTTTGCATTTAAGGCTTGTGCCATTTTATCCATGAACAACCAGTGTAAATTTAAAGGTTGATTTGTCCAAGCTCCACCATGTATATAAAGAATCGCCATTTGTGATGAAGACTTTTGGTCATTTAAAATAAAAACCTGCATATCCTCAAATGTTTGCTCCTTCACCTCGCTTAAAAGATTGACATCCTCCCCAATCACATAGGGGTGAATATTTTCTGTTCCTCTTTGCTTAATAAATTGTTGAGCATTTTCAATACTAGAAAAGCTCTTTTTATTACTTTGTGAAAACAATAATTTTTCAAATTGCACACTCTCTACAGATCGTTCTCCATTAAAAATTTCTATACTCATGTTTTTCTCTCCTTTTATTGTTCATTCTGTTTCCAAACATGTAATGATTAATAAAGTGATGTGCCAAACCACTAAAACTGAGTATCGATGATGGTAAAATGCATTTTTTTATCGAACTTTATTTTAATTCCACATTTTGAAGAATACTCCTTCCAAAATCTATCATCAAATAAAAAGACCTTCCTGTTGTCAAAAAGCTGCCATTTTGAAACAAAATGACAGCTTTCGATTAGGTATCTATTCCATCCAACTACCGCTATATTATTGGATTTTAATTTGAGACGAGTAACTATACCTATACCCTTTTCTAACCTCTTCCACTCTGTGAATGAGGCTAATCAATTTTGTCTTGATAACATGTAGATAGTTAAGATTAATCATCCTGAAATAATTTATCTACTTCTTTTGATAAATTTCTACCTCATCTTCTGATAACGCTTGATTTTCCTCTGCATCTATTATGTGGAGTTCCATCATTCAGAGTTAGCTATACAAAAGCGACACGTATGTATTCCTCGTTCTTTAAGCTTTCAAGGTGATGCAATTCAAGGTCTTCCATCGTAATACGACGGCTTTTTAGTTTTTTATCATAATCCCCTGCCCAAAACCTAATTAATTCAGCTCCTTGCTCTGGTTGTATATGTTCCTTCAAATAACTTAAAAAATCTTCTAAAAATTGAGGACCCCAATTTCCCTCGATGCCGTATACAAAGGATTTTTCATTATAAAGCCCTAAGTCATAAGGTGGATTATTCCATTGGAATATATTTAAATTTCCAAAAGCCGATTCATCTGCTGCATGTAAAACTCGTGCATCATCATCCATCAGATGCCACGGCTGTGTTGGTGTACTCTCTGTAATTGGATATAATTTTTTTAATTCTCTTACTGTTATTTCAGCAATTCCTGTACAATCAACTGTTTGTAAAGAACTGTTCGCCACTAGGACAGAATATAACGTCATATGCTTGTCTCCTTAAGCTTTAATAAATGAAACTCAAAATATCTAAGCAAATCAATAAACTAACCTGCTCCACATACATTATAGTGAATTTAACATAAATATCCAAAAAAATCATCTCGTTCTACAAATCTAGCTAGATGATAGGCTCCCTCTATTCCCTCAAAAAAACAAGGAGTAGCAATCGAAATGATTTCTTTTTTTATTTTTCATGATTGTTTTAATAATTAAAAAATCTGATAAATTATTGAATAACACGAAAAGATTACATATTCAAATATAAGTATGGATTAAATGTATTTATTAAAGACTTGTAAAACTCTTCTATCTAAATAGGAAAATTCATTATTTTTTTGAGAGTTATTTGAGAGTTTGTTTATTTATAATAACTTTGTTAATGAATCCTCATTATAAAAAAATATAAAACGAGGCATTATCCTATTCGGAAAGGAGAAAAAGTTATGAAAAAAAGCAAAGAATTATTGATAATGACAATTTGTATGTTATTACTTAGCTTGTTTCCTGTAAATTCTGTAGGAGCAGAAGAATCACAAATTGAAGAGCCTATAGCGCCGGAAGAATCTCAACCTGAAGAGATGATAGTTCCGGAAAATGTTTCCTATGCGAGACATGAAAAAGTTGGTGATGATATCTTCCTTGGAGGAAAATATATTGAGATGGGGATTTCAAAAGGTGGTTCGTTTGGAACGGAAAGTGCAGCCCCAATAGGTTTCCATCCTACTGGACGTGAAAATTTAGGATTTACAGTAGATTCTGATGGGTTTGATAGTGGGGAAGCAATGAGTAGTGGCGATTATTTCTTACCTGGAAGTCCATACGAAGGATTTTATGTTGGTTATAAAGAAAATGATGATAGCACAAAATTATTTTTAAATGCAAATGCTTTAGGATCTATGGAGATTCTAATGAGCACTAATGAAGATTTATCGACAGAAGATAATTTAGTAGCAAAAACGAGTGGGGTAACATCTGATGGTGCATTAAAAATAGAACAAACTGTTTCATTTAAAGCAAATGATAAATTCTTTAAAGCTACAGTTAAAATGACGAATATAGCAGATAGAGAACTTTTAGATGTACGTTATATGCGTTCTGTAGATCCTGATATTGACGCGGATAAAAATGATAATTTTGATACTATCAATTCGGTTCCATTTAACTATCCGAATGATGCTAAATCTGTTGTATTATCGAAGGGTCCTATTACTGGGAATGCATTGATTTTGATGTCTACAGATTCTAAATCACGCGCATCCATTGATAGTTCCAACCCATTTGATCCAACTGCATTTAATGATGACGGTAAAGTAGCCGAAACAACAAATGATTCACAGATTAGTTTAACTTTTGCTGTTGGTAACATGAAACCTGGTGAAGCTAAAACAGTTGAGTATTTTTATAGTTTAGATAGCAATATTGAACAGACTTTAGAGGATGTTGAAAATAATTCAACGCCAACTGTAAGCAATAATGCAACATTAAGAGACTTAACAGTTAATGCTTCAACTGTAGCAGAGTTTGAATCTCAAAGGGAAATATACAACGTAGAATTACCAGCAGGTACTACTACGGTTCCAGGTGTAATGGCAACTGTCGCAGATAAGGATAAAGCGAATGCTGTTGTGACAAATGCAACAAGTTTACCAGGTACAACAACAATTGTTGTCACAGCAGAAGATGGGATTACAACAAAAACATACAAAATTAATTTTACGGTTAAAAATTTAACACCAACTTTAAGCAATAATGCAACATTAAGTAATCTAACTATTAACGCCTCATCTGTAGCAGAGTTCGAATCTCAAAAAGAAATATACAATGTTGAATTACCGTCATACACTACTATGGTTCCTAAGGTAATGGCGACTGTCGCAGATAAGGATAAAGCGAGTGCTGTTGTGACGAATGCAACAAGTTTACCAGGTACAACAACAATTGTTGTCACAGCAGAAGATGGATTTACAACAAAAACATATAAAATTAATTTTACGGTTCAAAAATCAAGTAGCAATGGTGATACATGGACGCCAAATTCTATCCCTGCAACAACTAATCCAAGCTCGACAACAACGAAAATCCAAGTAGCATTAGAAATTGATGGTAACCATCCACTTGAAAAAACAACAGTGGAAATTGAGCGCACTAAACATGCCAATGGTGAAATGACAGACTTCGTCAACTTCACACCATCGCAAGCATTAGAAACTGTAGAAAAAGCAAAACAAATTGGCAATAACATTGCACGTATCGTCATTCCTGATGTGAATGATGAGGTGGATAAAGTAACAGTAGAAATTCCAAAGCAATCTCTACAAACATTACGTGACAATGGTTTATCACTAGAAATTTCAACAGTAAATGGTCATATTGCAATTTCACATAGCTCAATGGAAGGCCTTGACGATAACTTCTACTTCCGTTTAGTACCAGTGAAGAAAGAAAGCGAGCGTCAAGCGATTGAAGAACGCGCTAAAGTAGAAAAAGTTGTCCGAGAGACACTACAAAGTAACGATTGGGGTGTGGTAGCTCGTCCAATGACAATAGAAACAAATATGCCAAGTCGTCCAGTACAAGTAACACTACCACTAAGAGATGTAAATGTACCAACAGAAGCAGCAGCACGTCAAAGATTCTTAGAGCAACTAGCCGTCTTTATTGAACACTCAGATGGTGAGAAAAAAATGGTCTTTCCTGAAGTCGTCACAATGGCAAAGGGTGAGCTTGGTCTACGCTTCACTGTAGATAAGTTCAGTACGTTTACCATTATTCAATTTGAAAAGCCAGAGGTAAGCGAGCATGATGCTTATATTAAAGGATTCCCAAACGGCACATTTGGTCCTGATAAGAATGTTACACGTGCACAAGTAGCGATCATGATGGCTCGTATTTTAGGCTATACAGAAGGACAAGCATTGAAGAAAGCACCGTTTAAGGATGTAGCCAAAAACCATAGTGCTGCAGGAGCAATTGCCTTTGTAAAAGAACAGGGCATTATGAATGGTGATAACAATGGTAACTTCCATACAAATGCCAACATCACACGTGCTGAAATGGCGGCAGTCGTAGCCAACTATAAACAGCTTTCTGTAGAAGAAGGGGCAGCGATTACATTCAAGGATACAAAAGACCACTGGGCACAATGGATTATTGAAGCAAACCGTACTGCAGGCATCATCAATGGTCTTGAGAATGGAAGCTTTGCACCAAATGCTGCTTTAACACGTGCACAAGTAGTCGTAATGATGAATCGCATGTTTGAACGTGGTCCATTAAACGGCGTCACAAAACCAAGCTTCCCAGATGTCAAAGCAACACATTGGGCATTCAAGGAAATTGAAGAAGCCGCAAACTCTCACTCTTATATAAAAGATACAGTTGGAAAAGAACAGCTTTCAGAATAGAAAAAGCCAAATACAAGAGGCTAAAAACAAAAAGAAAAAATGTTAGACCGCTTGTATTGGTAGTGACTCCTTAAAGTTAGAGTTTTATTTATGCAGCTAATTGGCTGGCATAAGTTCAGTAAAATACTGAACTCATGCCGGCCAATTTTTGTTTAATTCGATCATTATTATAGTAATCGATATACTTTTCTATTTTCTTCTTTAATGTTTTGTAGGATATTAATTCTTCTCCGTAATACATTTAGCCAAAGAATTCTCCATGGCCGCATTGTCTGCACACGTTGCTTTACGAGACATGCTTGGGAAAATCTTATTTTGCTTTAATGTTATCACCCATAAAATGATGTTGATAGTGCCACCCCTAACTTGAATGAATTGCTGCACAAGATCATTTTCATTTAGTTTATTTAATATATCTAACAACACTTCTTTTGGTTGGACTAAGCTTCCCCGTAGCTCAATAAAAGTTTCTTAATTGAAGTAATTTGCATCTAAAAAAATTCTTCTTGTTATATAGCCAATTTTAGATGTTCTGTTTGTGTTAGACATGAAAAATACCCCATTAGATAAAATATCTAAAGAGGTATTTCTTTGCAATTATCTAGATCGCAACTTTATTTCAAAGCCACAACAAATTAATTTAAAATATTATTACAGGCCACATTTCAACTGTGCGCCACAGTTTGTACATGTATTACAGCCGCCCATTTCTTCGACTGTACCTTTACGGCATACTGGGCATGTATTCCCAACGTCTGAGCCAATAACAGTTGTTGACTCTAGCGCTTGAATCGTATCTACTAATACGACTGGACGTTTTGTATGTTCTTCAACCAATTCCTCTTCAAATGAAAGTTGATCCATATCATTTTCTTCTGCTTTTAGTGTAAGTACTTGTGAATCACGGCTACCGTCAACATAGACCGTACCACCTTTAGCGCCACCTTTATATAGTCGCTCGTACACTTTCTCAACTTGCTGTACTGTATAGCCTTTTGGTGCGTTTACAGTTTTAGAAATAGAGGAATCGATCCATTTTTGAATAATACATTGCACATCAGCATGCGCTTCTGGTTTTAGCTCCATTGCTGTAACGAACCATTCTGGAAGCTCTTGCTCATTTACTTCTGGATGACGGTTCAAATATTCTTGGACAATTTCAGCTTTTACTTCAATGAATTTACCTAGACGACCAGAACGATAGTACGTGAAGGAGAAGTATGGCTCAAGACCTGTTGCTACCCCTACCATTGTTCCTGTGGACCCTGTTGGTGCAACAGTTAATAGATGTGAGTTTCGGATACCAGTCGCTAAAATTTGCTCTTTGATATGAGCAGGCATTTTTTGCATAAAGCCTGTCTCTGTGAAGGCTTTACGTAAACGAGCTGTTTCTTCGTCTGTAGCACCTACTAAGAACGGGAAGCTACCACGCTCTTTCGCAAGCTCTGTAGACGCCTCATACGCAGTTTCAGCGATTGTTTTAAAGATTTCATCGACTAACGCATTACCTGCTTCTGAACCATATTCTTTTTCACAGTAAATCAGTAAATCAGCTAAGCCCATAACGCCTAAACCAACACGACGTTCACCAAGAGCTTGTACACGATTTTCTTCTAAGAAGTAAGGTGTCGCATCAATCACATTATCCTGCATACGAACACCAACACGAACTGTTTCACGTAGTGCTTCGTAATCAACTGATTGATTTTCTTTATTCGCAAACTGTGCTAAATTCACAGCAGCTAAGTTACACACAGAATATGGTGCAAGTGGTTGCTCACCACATGGGTTCGTCGCTACAACACTTTGACCATAAGCCTTTGCATTTGTCATGTCATTGGCGTTGTCGATGAAGAAAATACCTGGCTCTGCCGAGTATGTTGCACATACATTAATTAAATTCCATAATTCTTTTGCTTTAATTGTACGGTATGTGCGGACTTTATAGCCCATTTTCTCCCATTCACGAACATCACCAACTTCATGCCATTTCGTGTTGTAAACGCTCATTTCTTCCTTTGTATATTCTTCAACGGCTGGGAAACGAAGCTCGAAGTCAGCGTCTTTTTCAACTGCTTCCATAAATTCTTTTGTTAATGTCACAGAAATGTTGGCACCTGTTAAAAACTCTGGGTTATGAACAGTGTACGTGCCACCATCACGTAATTTATTTTCAGCCTCACGAATGATAGCTGTATCAAATCCACCTAAGCCTTCAATGTTTTTATAATTCACGATGCCTTGATACATCGCTTCCTCTTGCATAGAAAGTGGCTTGAAGTTTAATTTTTCTTTGGCTAGACGGATGATTGTTTCATCCGTTGTGTTTTCGATCAGGTAACGCAGAATACGTGGATTTTGCATTTTGGAAATAATAAACTCCACAATATCTGGATGCCAATCTGCTAGCATAATCATTTGTGCCGATTTCTTACGCGGGCTCGCTACACCCACTCTCTATGTCACCATAGAAGTTGAGACCATATCTTACATCTCATTAGATGCCCTCGCACTTCGGAGTGGCTTCACTCCTACTCTACTCACTTCCGCTAACTTAGCGTGTTTTCGATGGTCGTTGAACCTTCCCCTTTAAAAGGAGCTTGGCTGCTGATTGTCTTTATCCCACTGCTATTTTCAAGCATTCACGTTTACCGTTTCCGATTACGTTGTAGCTAGCAGTGCATTTATAATGCATTTTTTAACATTTTCATGTGGTTGTATCGCATCATAAACATCCATATTTCCCACCTCGATTAAAGTGACAATATTTCCGTTAAAGAGTTCCCAGCAATTCACGAGGTTTGTTTACGCAGAAGCACCTAGATTATGCTTACCTCTGCGGCTACCACCTTGTTCGACAAGATGAGTCAGCTTCGCAATATCATCTAACCATGAGACAGAACCAGATGATTTACCGTTTACACCACGAGCTAGCGTGTTGCGTGGACGTAAAGTTGAACCATTTGTTCCTACACCGCCACCACGGCTCATAATTTCCATTACTTGCTTACGATGATCACTAATCCCTTCACGAGAGTCAGCGACAAATGGCATCACATAACAGTTAAAGAAAGTTACATCTGTTTCAGAACCAGCTCCATAAATCACTCGCCCTGCAGGGATGAATTTTAAAGAGACTAATTGCTTATAAAATTTCTCAAACCACTCTTGGCGTTTTTCTGGTGTTTTTTCAACAGCAGCAAGGCCTGTTGCATTTCGTTTTGCAATTTGTTCATAAAATATCTCAAGAGGCTTTTCTAACACGTCAATTGAACGCGTAATCACACCCGTTTCTTGCTCTTGCGGATCGTCTAATGCGCTACGATAATCTTCTTCAATCAAAATCTCTGCTGTTTTTGTAGACATATCCAATTTTTGAATTGTCCCTAAACCACGTGCAGGAAATTTCGGATCAGCTTTTACCGTTAATACAACAAAGTCGCCGGCTTTCAATGTTTTCTTTTCTGTGTCTTTAAACGAATAGCGATCGATCATGACAAGTCTCGATACACCTTTGTGTGTAATATGCATATCAGATGTTACGGGGTGTACCTGCGGGAATTGTTCAATATCTTTGTTTAACTGTTCAAATTGATTGTTTACTTCGGGTTGATGATTTGTGAGTACCATCGTTTAGCCTCCCTTGTTTTCTTCATTACAAAATAAATACACAATATCTCGTGTTGTTAAACACTACATATTGTGTATATGTCTTTAAAAAAGATACTATATATAGTTTTTTAATTCAACTCTTGCTTTTTTTAATAGATTCAGAACTACTTGTTATGACTAGGATTGAACGTTAAAAAATATTTTTTTCATACCATTTTTTACTTTTTAAAGTTCCACTCATCTGAAGCATATTTTTTTTCTTCTAAAGCTCGGACATATTCTAATTGCTCCTCAGAAAGTGTAAATGGTTTTAATTCAATTTGCAACGATTTTGCAAAGCCATCTCTAAATGCTGTCACACATTGCTCAACTGTCACTGGCTCTTTTACAAGACTGTTGATGGCAACAGCCTTTTCTGGTAGCTTTCTACGCATACGATTTTTCGCTTCTTCACTGGAGAAATTAAATACGGATAATAATTTCTCTTGATCTAAATCTAATAAAATGGCGCCATGCTGTAAAATGACACCCTTTTGACGTGTTTGAGCACTTCCAGCTATTTTTTTCCCTTCTACGACAAGTTCATACCAACTTGGTGCGTCAAAGCAAACAGCACTTTTGGGACTCTTCAGGTCCGCTCTTTTCTCCTCTGTATCAGGTACACTAAAATAGGCATCCATACCCAGGTTATGGAAACCTTGCAAGATTCCCTCACTTAACACACGATATGCCTCTGTTACAGATTCTGGCATATTCGGATAGCTTTCTGTCACAATGACACTATAAGTTAGCTCATGTTCATGTAGGACAGCTCGTCCACCGGTTGGACGACGTACAAAACCTAAGCCTTGTTCACGCACAGCATCTAAATTAATATCTCTCTTTGCTTGTTGAAAATACCCAATAGATAATGTCGCAGGCTCCCACTCGTAGAAACGAATTACTGGTGGAATTAACCCCTCACTATGCCAATCAAGTAATGCTTCATCTAGTGCCATATTAAAAGAAGGACTACATTTCCCTGAATTTAAAAAATACCAAGTTGTCATATGTTCATCTCCTACAAATATAATGATCCATCAGGCCCCACCTGTGGGTCAACTTGAACGAATATTATGCTACAATTCAAATTGCGAACAATTGCTTGTGTAACGAAAAAGGCGAATTCGCTACAACCTAGTTAATTTTATCAAACTCATTGGACTATCGCTAGCGCATCTTTTATAATAATAGAGAAGATAGAAAGGGGTAAGAAAATCTTGGACATACTTATCACAATCGGTGTCGTTTTAGTAGTCACAATTGCATATATCGGAATTAATGCACTACGACTCAAAAAAGCCGTAACCAACCTAACACAAGAGCAATTTATTGAAGGCTATCGTAAAGCGCAGCTGATCGATGTTCGTGAGCAAAAAGAATTTGATGCTGGTCACATTCTTGGTGCACGAAATGTTCCTTCGACAACACTTCGTCAACGTTATAAAGAAATCCGCCCAGATTTACCAGTATATCTATACTGTCAAAATACAGGCCGTAGCTCACGTGCTGCACTATTTCTTAAAAAACGTGGGTACAACCAAATTTACCAACTTCAAGGTGGTTTCAAAACTTGGACAGGTAAAATAAAAGCAAAAAAATATTAATGCTCTCATCAAAAAAAGTCGTCTCAAAGTACTATGAGACGACTTCTTTTTTAAAAAATTCAGAGTTTCTACTATATTATATCTATTTCGAATGATGCTGTACGAGCTTCTTGTATACGAAGTCCTTGATCATGCATTAAAATAAAAAAAGTAATGCTACAAAACGCAATATAGTCCCCTTTTTGATACCAAGTCTTCTTTAAACGAGTTTTCACTACTTGAGTCGGGTCCTCATAAAAATGAGCGCTTTCATACTCTTTTGGAGCGGCTTTCACTTCCGTCTGAGCGCTTTGACACCTTTTTGGAGCGAGTTTCTCATATGTTTGAATGCTTCGATAGCTATAACCGAGCAAGCTTCCAATAATCCACCTCATATTTAAAAACCCTTCACGAAACACTTTGTATAACCAAAAATACTATTTTTCGTTAGAGAAATGCCAGTTATGAACCCTATTCTTCTATTTTTCTGAAAATAGCTAAAATTTATTGTTGAATAATTTTAGAAGCACTGTTAGGATGTATAATATCTTACAATAATAATTGATTATAAAGTTAATAAGCTATGAATGCTATGGATCAAACTATAGCAGGAGCAGTTCTGGAGAGAGCGCACATTGCGTCGCCGAAGGGTTCACTATCTCAGGCAAAAGGACAGAGGAGTAATACAGCTTTTATAAGCGATGCTACATAAAATATTTAACCTATTTCATGTAGACATCTGCGAGTAAATGGTATTTGTTATTCTGACGTTTTTCCGAGACTAGTGTCACAACTAGTCTCTTTTTATTTTTCCAGCCATAGTTTTTTATGCATCTTTGAGGGGGATTAACGTGGAACAGCAACAATTAAAACGAGATTTAAAAAATCGCCATGTGCAGCTTATTGCCATTGGTGGAACAATTGGAACTGGTTTATTTTTAGGCTCTGGGAAAGCCATTGCCTTAGCAGGGCCTTCGATCATCCTAGCTTACTTAATTGTAGGGACAGCGCTATTTTTTGTGATGCGTGCCTTAGGTGAATTATTACTATCCAATGCAGGCTACACTTCATTTACGGATTTTGCATCCGAATACATAGGGCCTTGGGCAGGTTATGTAACAGGTTGGACATACTGGTTCTGTTGGATTATGACGGCGATGGCAGACATTATTGCGGTGGGGGTTTATACACAATATTGGTTTGATATCCCACAATGGGTGCCAGCCATTGGTTGCCTCGTATTGTTACTACTACTAAATCTATTAACTGTTAAGCTTTTTGGTGAGCTAGAATTTTGGTTCGCTATTATTAAAGTTATTACGATTGTAGCGCTTATTATTATTGGTCTTTTTATGTTAGTAACTGGCTTTCAAACTAGTTCAGGAACAGTATCAGTTGAAAATCTGTGGGCACATGGAGGCATGTTCCCAAATGGTATATACGGCTTTTTAATGGCCTTCCAAATGGTTGTCTTTGCATTTGTTGGGGTGGAATTAGTGGGGGTTTCAGCAGCTGAAACAGCAGATCCTCAAAAAAATATTCCTTCTGCCATTAATAAAATTCCATTTCGCATTTTACTTTTCTATGTAGGGGCATTATTTGTCATTTTATGCATTAACCCATGGTATGAGATGTCTGCTTCAAGCAGCCCCTTTGTCCAAGTCTTTACATTAGCAGGTATCCCGATTGCTGCTGGTATTATCAATTTTGTTGTGCTTACTTCAGCGGCTTCAGCAGGTAACAGTGGGTTATTCTCCACAAGTCGGATGCTCTATAATCTTGGTAACAATAAACAGGCATCTCCAGCATTCGCAAAACTCAACAGAAACAGTGTGCCAAGTAATGCACTCGTTATTTCCGCTATTGTTGTATCAATTGGTGCTCTGTTAAGTAAGTTGATGCCAGAGAACGCCTTTAGTGTTGTGACGACAATCAGTGCAATTTGTTTTATATGGGTGTGGAGCATTATCATCATTTCGCACATCATCTACAAACGAAAAAAACGTGATTTACATGAAGCTTCCATCTTCAAAGCACCACTGACACCTTTTATCAACTACGTTGTGCTTGCATTTTTTGCCTTTTTATTAATTGTGATGTTTATTTCTGAGGCTACGCGTACAGCACTGCTGTTAACACCAATTTGGTTTATCGCTTTATTTATTATTTATAAAATGAAAAAAAGATGACTTCAGACTAAGCGCTGAAATCATCTTTACTCATTAAAAAATCGTCATATCCCATTCTGTTGCTAGCTGTTTTAGCAACTTTACACCTGCCACACTGTTTCCTATTGGATCAATCGCTGGTCCGTAAATTCCAATACCACAGCCAGTAGGAAACGGCGAGTGCAGGCCTGCATGCCCTGGAACAGCCGCAAGAATCGCGCCTGATACACCACTTTTGGCAGGAAGGCCGATGAATGCCGCAAACTTCCCTGAGGCATTGTACATACCACATGTCACCATCAAAGCCTTTGCTAATTTTGCCACTTGTTTAGGGAATAGCTGTTTCTTTAACAGTGGGTGATAGCCATCATTCGCAATAACTAGGCCAATCATGGCTAAATCTGATACATTGACTTCAATTGCACATTGCTTCAAATAAACCTCAAGCGCCGCTTCTACTGGACAATCTAAGAACCCAGAATCCATTAAGTAGTAGGCTAATGCTCGATTACGATTAGCCGTTTGCCACTCTGACTGGAATACTTCTTCATTGATACTTAATTGCTTTCCAATGATTTGTTCTAAAAATTGTAGAATCTTAGTGACCTTCTCTTGTGGAGAATGACCAGCCAACATGGAAGATACCGTAATAGCTCCAGCATTAATCATCGGGTTAAAGGGTTTACCTGGCTGATGACTTTCTAAGCGAATAATTGAGTTAAAGGTATCTCCTGTTGGTTCAACATCTACTCTTTCTAAAACATATGGTAAGCCTCGATCCATACAGGCTAAAATAAAGGTAATGACCTTGGAAACGCTTTGAAGGGTAAATAGTTCTTCAGTATCTCCCGCTTTGATTTCATGGCCTTCAGTCCCAACAATCGCCACAGCTAATTGGTTGGGATCTTTTTGGGCTAAAGCAGGGATATAACTAGCGCATTGCCCTTCTTTGGCAGTAGCACGATACTGTGATACCCACTGTGCTAAAAGTTGATGCTGATGATTCGGTTGTGTTGACATGTTGCGTTCTCCTTTCAAAATGAGGCAAAAACAGAGCCTCCATAGTTCTCCTATGAAGACTCTATCCTGTTAGCGCTTAGGTGGCTGTGTTCCATCTGGAATTAAAGATTGATATGTTTCACCATCAAGACGTTCTTGCCATTCCTTTTTCGCTTTTTCAATATATAGAGGATTATCCAGCAACGCTAAGGCTGTACAAGCCATAATTTTAGCAGCCTGTAGCATTCCTTTATGCGCTATTGGGGTAACTCCTTGAGACACTACCTGCCATGTATGTAATGGTGTCCCTAATGCCATGCATACAGTTGTACACTGCACGGTTGGTACGTTCCAGCTAACATCTCCAACATCTGTAGAGCCACCCATAATAAATTCAGGTAGCATGCCTGGAACATGATTAGCAATCACTTTTTCTTGTAATAGCTTGGCATCTTCTTTACGCAAGCCCACTAATGAAGCTGCTTGTACTTCTGGTGTAAACGTATTGAAAATAGCCTGCGCATACTGTTCATCCTCTATTGTATAGTCTGGCATACCGATTTCAAGTATTTGTTGATACATCACATCATAAAGTGTTTTATTTGTAATAAGATTCGAAGCAGCACCTTCAAACTCAATGTCCACTGACGTCCCTGTCATCATTGTGGCACCCTTTGCAATGTTCTCAACGCGCTGATAAATTTCCTGCACTTGCTGCTTTTTAGGTGCCCTAACTAGATACGTTACCTCTGCATACGGTTGAACTACATTTGGCGAAGTCCCGCCTGAATTAGTAATGGCATAATGCACACGAGCTTCTGGAATGATGTGTTCTCGTAAGTAGTTTACCCCAACATTCATAAGCTCAACAGCATCTAAAGCACTTCGTCCAAGATGTGGTGCAGCTGCGGCATGAGCACTTTTGCCCGTAAACTTAAACGTTGCTGCATAGTTTGCTAGAGAACTACATGTCATCACAGTCGAAAACGTACCTGGATGCCAAGAGATCGCGATATCAACATCATCAAAAAGGCCAGCCTTTGCCATATAAGCTTTACCAGATCCATTCTCCTCTGCAGGACAACCGTAAAAGCGGATTGTTGCTGACTGATGATTTTGCTCTAAATAATCTTTTACAGCAACAGCAGCTGCGAGTGCGCCAGTACCTAATAAGTTATGACCACAGCCATGTCCGCTTCCACCATCCACAATAGGCTCATGTTGTGTTGCCCCACCTTTTTGACTCAAGCCTGGAAGCGCATCATATTCACCTAAAAAGGCAATAACTGGCTTGCCAGAACCATAAGTTCCAACAAGCGCTGTTTCAAGACCAGCAACACCGACTTTTGTTTTAAAACCCTCTTTTTCTAGTGCCTGTTTCATATATTCCATCGATTTCTTTTCTTGAAAATGAAGCTCGGGCACAGCCCAAATCGCATCGCTTAATGCTACTGTAGCTTGCTGTTTTGCTTCAATTAACGTTGAAATTTTTTCATGATAACTCATATTTGTCCCTCCAATTTCATTATGCTTTTAACAATGTTCCTTTTTGGTCGTTTAGTGTGACAAGCGACACAATACAGATAAGTGCAAAGCCAATTAACATCCAAAAGGCTGCATCAAAGGAGCCATTAAAGGCATCAACCATAAATCCAATTGCCATTGGTGTAACAAATCCTGCTAATTGTCCACCTGTATTGGCAATCCCCATTGCAGAACCTGTGATAGAAGAAGGTAATTTCTTGAGTACAATAACAGGTAGTAATGTAATGACAAACGCAATAAATATCGACACGACTGTTTGGTAACCAATAAATAACGTCACTGTTTTGGCAGTAAACATTAAATACAATAAAAGACCAATGACTGCGCAGGAGATGGAGCCTAACACTTTCTCCATACCTTTTGGTAACTTATCAATGATATAGCCACTACCATATACACCAATTATCGTTGTAATGGCAGGTATTGTTTGTGCCCAACCAATAGACATTAAATCCAAGCCTCGATTTTTTTGAAGATATGTTGGAATCCAAGAAACTAATCCCCAGTTCACTGCATAAATACAAAAATAAGCAATGATTAAATTCCACATTAGGGGTGTTTTCAATAATTCTTTAAAATTCACTTTGTTCGTAGTATTTTCTGTTCCAGCTATAGCTGCCTCATCTTGTGGGAGTTTAATGTATTTCCAATATAAAAAGGCAATTATTGCTCCAATTGCCCCAATAATGATAAACATCATGCGCCAGCCAATTGTTCCTAATAAATAAGCAGCTAGTAAAGGGACGATGAGTGAAACAATGCCACCAGAAGTAAGCATAATGGACATCGCTCTACCTCTTTCCTCTTTTGGAAAAATCGTAGCAATAATTTTAGAGCTTGATGGCTGAAAACCACCCTCACCAATGCCAAATAAAAAACGAATCACAATCATCGCTGTTAAGGACCACGCAATAGCTGTTAGACCCGTAAAAATAGACCACATAATAACAGCCATCAATAAAACTCGTTTTGCGCCAAATTTATCGGCCAGCCAGCCACCCGGTATTTGCATAATGGCATAGCCTAAAAAGAAAGCGCTTAAAATAATACCCGTAGAAGATGCATCCAGTTGCAAATCCCCTGTAATCGAAACCACTGCATAGTTCATAATATAGCGATCTAAATTCCCTAAAGACCAGCCTAAAAATAAAAGTGCAAGGATGACATTTCTAGATTTCTTCGTTATTTCATTTGTTGTCATTTATATCCCTCCCATATATAGAAATCCTCTCTTTATTGCCACGACTACTCTTGAATATGCTTGCCCCCTTGTCCGTAAATCCCCTTTTATATACCGACATTTTCGTTATATATTCGTATAATAATCAAAGTTCAATAAAAAGACAAGATTTTTTTGAAAATTTCTAATAGATAATCGTCTTCGTAAATCCATATTATTTACCTAAATAACCGCTGAATTTAGTGATTTATCAGTATTTAAGGCTGCAAAAAGCATAAAAAAATGTCCCACACCATTTATTGGTTTGGAACATTTCTGTAATTTTTCAGACAAGTTGATACATTTTAATAGGTCTGCCTCGAGTATGCTGCAATTCTTCCCCACAAATTCTCGCCAAATCTACATTACATAAATCTGCTACGATTCGTTGGGCATTTCTCTCGCTCATTTGCAGTTGTGTCGCTAAATCCTTTGTCGTAAAATGCTTCCAATGCATTTTTTGTACAAGTGCATGGATTTTCATATAGGTTTTAATACTAATATTCCCTTTTTTTAGTTTTTCTAAAATATAAGGGTCTTCTGCTCGGTAGGAATATGATAGCTCTTCTACATTCCCTACTGATTCAATAATGGTGCCATCATCCTGTATCATCACGATGTCAATAGCCTCATTTTTCTTCGTCTGTCTTAGTCCTCGGTGAGCATGTAACTCAGCATTGAACACTGTTTGAGCAAAGCCAATGCCTGCTGTCACCTTTGTCTCCATTTCAATCGACAACTGATACATTTTTTCCTGTAAGAATCGTATTTGCCCTTCAATCGCACCCCTTGTACTAAAGATCGTATATTTGCCATTCCCCTCTTCAATAAGAGAACCATCAATCTGTTCACAGAGCTGTAGTAGATTTTCCTTCGTACGCAATTCTAAATATTGAATACGATAGCCTTGCTTCATGCGCTCTTTTAATGAATCGAAGTCCTTAATTTCAAGCATGACTGCACCAATTTGTGTCTCTTTGTAATAGGACGTTTTGATCTTCTCTGTAAAAAGTTGAACTGTATGATAAATTTCTGTTTTTGTCGGGGAAACCCAATAAGATGGAACTCCTCGTTCCTTTAGCTCTTCATCTACAGAGGGATAACAAGTAATCGCAAAATCAATTTTGCCCGCCTGCCAAAGACTATAGTGGAAATCAAATAGCTCTTGTGGATCAATAGCGACATCAAATTCCTTTAGATACATATGATGGACATTATGCTGAATCTCTGCAAGACTTTCTGAAGCCATTTGAGAAGGCGAAGGAATAATATCGATACTAACATTTTCTATAAACTTTTTTTGCTGATAGGATTGCTCTAAAAAACCCCGATAAATAGCCGCTTCGGAAAAAATAATATGGGTCAATTTATCTTTGGATACATTCGTTTGACTGGCAAGCTTATAAGGGATGTAACCTGAAAACAACCAGAAATCGACAGCCTGATTGTGTGTCTCCACAAGATGCTTTGTTTCCGTCGCCACTTCATATATATACGGAATAAATTCCATATCCTGTTCGATTTCTCGTGCTAAGGCAATAATTCTTTCAACGGATTGAATGGGACCAACAACACCTATTTTATACATCTTTTGTTCCTACCTTCTTTGTGAAACTACAATCTTTATGTAAAAAATTTCTTCCCTTGTTGTACATAGTATAGCGGACAATCAAATTACTAGACAAATCTTATGTATAAAGAAAAGCCTCGAAAACTGTTCGAGGCCATCTGAAAGTAACAATTATTGCTCCGTTGGATACATGTTTGTATAGAGTAACTCTAATCTTTTAGAGAGCTTTCCATAGGCTGTTTGCCACGCTTTACGTGCAGCATCATTACTGCTCCCTGCTGGTTCGTATATAGCATGCACCTCTTCAACCTTCTTCAAATCACCCTCTGCTTGTGTGAGCTTCGAATAATTTTTAACAACCTTCTTATCAGCATCACTCAGAGCATCATAGGCTTTACGGATTTCACTTACTTTCTCCTGTAAACCATTGATATATTCACCTTTTACAAGAAGTGAATTGATGGATTCAATTAATGACAATGCATTTTCATTCGTTTGCTGTTGTCCTTTTTGCTTATCAATAATCAATTGTCTAGTTCCTGCATCAATCAGGCTCACTTGTTTAGATGTAAGCTTTTCATATGCCTTGATCACAGTGCTTGGATTTGAAGCAAAGGATTTCTCATAGGTCTTCATAAAGCTTTCCACTTTTTTCACGTCTGCAAGCGCAGTTTTTAAGATATCATAGTTCGTAATCAGTTTTTTCTCACTTGAACTAAGGCTACTATATTGTGTAGAAAGATTTTTAATACGTTCAATCGTTACGACATAGAGATTATTGGAAACAATTGTGGCAATATCATTATTTAGCTGTGTAATTTTCGATGCATTTTCATCTATATTTTGATTTTTTAATAAAGCTTCATATTGTTCTTTTGCTAAATGCTGCTGATTCGCAGGTAATTTCGCATAAGCTTTTTGCACTGTTTCAATTTTTTTAGCCTTTTTCGCAGCATCTGTTTCTTCTCTAGCAGTCTGTATTTTTTTATAGAAGGATTTTACACCTGTAATATCCTTATTTGCTGCTGTTAATAAATAATAATTTGTCACGTATTTTCTTGCAGCAGAAGACAATTTTTTATAGGATTCAGAAGCTGTATTAACAGCGGTTTCTAATTGATTGAATGAATATTTCGTAACATCCGCAAATTTGGCAATATCCGTCTTTAACGCCTCTGCTGCTGCTTTATCAGTAGGCACTTTACCATTGCCATCAACTGAAATCTTTGGCGTGTTTAGTAAAAATTCTTCAGCATTATATACAAGTGATTGCTGTAAATTTGTAAGATTATTATAAGCTTTTAAAGTACTTGTATAGCTTGAATTAAGTTTACTTTCCGTTACACCAGTTGTTGCAGATAACTTTTGATAGGCATCCATATCTTTAATTACTTTTTCAGCTGCTTTTAAATCTTTCTGTAAGCTAACAAGACTATCGTAGCCAATAATTTGTGCTGCCGAGGCTTTCGTTAAGCTCTTATACTCCTTGATCATTTGATTAACATTATTGACATGACTTTGCCATGAACCAGCAGACGGATTGAACGGATAAACATCATCGCTAATATAGCTATCTATAACATTATTTAAATTTATAATTTGGCTTTCTTCTGCACGTTCTGCTGTAGTCAAACGCTGGACATACACATCTGGCACTAATTTTAATTGTTTATATGTTAATTTTTCATAGGCTGTACGGATTGATTTAGCAGTCGTCACTTGTTTATTAGGCGTACTATTTGTAGCTAATTTATCAAATGATTTAATGAATTGCTCGACCTTTTTAATATCCGATTTAGCCTCAGACAAAATTGCTTGGTTTTGGACAGCAGCTCGGTAGCTTTGTGATAATTTCTCAATATCTGCTTCGATTGTCTTCACGCTTGCTTGTAAGGAATCAACATCAGAAGCTACATACTTCACAAGTGAATTCTCATAAGATAATAAATTAATAATAGCTTGATTGAGTTTTCTCACTTCTTTTATCTCTTCAAGATCATTTGGCTCGTTTAATAGATTTTTAATGCCCGTATATAGGGTCTCATCTACATCTAAGCTACGCTGTAACAGATCTAGCTTATTATAAGCATCTTCTAGTTCCTTTATTTCTTTTTCATTACTAGTCTCTATTTTGCTCCATTTTTCATTTAACTTAGTTATTAATTCAACATCAGTAAGTGCTCGCTTTAAGACATCATAATTAGACACATTACCTTTAGCTGCTGCTGATAAGGATTGATAGTTTTTTTCTAGTTCCGTAACTTTAGCACCAAATTCTGCTAAGCTTGATACATTGTATTTATTATCATTGACCAGTAAAGCTTTAATCTCTTTCGTTAAAGTATCAGTGGGTTGTTTAGAGACAGTGATGGTATCAGATAGTTTAGATTCCGCAAAGGAAAGACCCACGTTTGCTTTGACAGTGACAGCAATATTTTTAATATCCTTTTCAATGGCATCCTTCGGAATCGTATATGTACTACCTGAAGCACCCTCTATGATAGTAAAGGAGTTATCACCTAATTTATAAAACCATTGATAACTATATGTAATTTGATCACTTTGCAATTTTGCACCATTCTTATCAGTTACAGTAATACCAGCTACTTTCACTGTTTCTCCAGGTGCTACAAAACCAGCGGATTGACCTTCTAACGTCGGAATGGTGATATCGAGCTCTAATGGCTGAATAGTGCGCGGTGCACTTTTAAATTTTTTACCGTCTGTCGTAGTTGCTTCCACAAAAATGCTTTTTCCAGCTGCTTCAACAGGCACTTTTAAGGAAATAGATGTTGCTCCAGAAATGGGCTTATTTGTTGAACCCTCTTCCCCAGTAATTTCCTCTAGATAATACCATTGATAGGCATTGACGATACTATCATTTGGTAATTTTTCTACTTTTAATGTTGCGTTGACAATATTATCTCCAGTGACTGAAACTGTTTCAGCTGCACCTGCTACAGTTGGAACAATAAGTGCTACAGGAATTGCTGCTGCTGTTAAAAATAATTTTTTATTCAAATCTATTGACCTCCTCAATCCTTCTCCTGATTATATCGGTCATCTGGCCATAATTTCCTTGAAAATTAGGTAAATACTCCAAAAAGTGCATTTTTTCCTGATTTGCTATTCACCAAATGATATTTTTTTGATAACATTTTATCATTTTTGATTTATTAACTTAAATAAATAAATATATTTTCAAACAAAAGCCTTCTAACCCACATTCGTAGCCTCTACGAAGAGATTAAAAGGTGTTAAAAAAATATATGCACGTATGCTTCCGCTTCATCTGGTTATCCTCGTATCATATAAGTTGGTCGGGTCAGGGTCTTATAGGTATAGGGATTCGTATGTTGGGTTTCACTTACTTGAATACGAATCGTCATCCCTTCTCCTACTTTGCTATCTAATGCGAATTTCCCATTAAAAGCTTGAACTCGCTCCTGCATTCCTTGTATGCCCATAGAATCGGCAAGTAGAATATCATCTATATTACAACCAACACCATCATCACTATACAAAATTTGGAACCCTTCTTCGGTGCCCAATAAATGTATTTCAACTGTATTAGCATAGGAATGTTTTAACGCATTGTTTAATAGTTCTTGGAACAGTCGATAAATCATTAAATTTAAACGCTCATCCTCTAAATAGAGGCGGTCAATCGTATATATCAAAACAAAATTAGCCCGTTTATGAATTTTTTGTATTAATTTTTCAAGGGCTGCATTTAAGCCTAATGTATCTAATAGAGGTGGCTTTAAGTTTTCGCAGTAGCCCCTCAAATCATTCAGAGAGATAATCATATGTTCATGAAGCTTTGTAAGTTTAGATGGGATCTCCTCTTTTTCTTTTGTATGCATGAGGACATCCATTTCCCTTGCAATGTGCAATTGTTCTTGTAAAATCGTATCATGAAGTTCCTGTGCCAACTGATATTTTTCTTCCTCGAACCTTAGCCAGAGTAATTTATTGAGCCATGGTAGCTGTCGATTATCGGCTTCTTTCATATGCTTTAACTGATTTAAAAGCTCCTCAACCATTTTTGTGTTTTCGATAAAATTATTTAAATAGAGCAGCAATAATTCTAGCCATAGCAGTTCCTCGTCCTTGAGATAAATCGTTTTATTATGATCCACAACAAGGATTCGTTTATAGTTCACATCTTGATGAATAAAGGCAATATAGAAATGATCTGTCTTTTTAATATCTCCCAAGCCTAATCGTTCAACTAGTACCTCATCTATTTGATGCTGCGTGTATTCTTTGGATTTATTTGTTAAGGTAACTTGATGCGTTTGAAAATCATATGTGAGCACATACACACTTTCCATTTCAAGCTGAACCACAACCTCTTGTACAAATTTCTCTAATAAGTCCTCAATCTTCACCACTCTACCAATACTCTCAACGGTCGTATACAAGCGGTGGATGTAGTCGCCTTTTGTAGAAAATAAAATTTTCCGCTTACGATAATCAATCCGCTCTTTAATGTAGAACAACGCCATTAACGATAGAAAGGCAAAAAAGAAAATCTCCGTCATGTGCGAAACTGATAAATCTGCAAATAAATATAAACCGATTAACAGCCATATCGTAAAGCCAAATGAGAAATTAAAATAATAACGTAATCTAGAAATGAAATACTCCATATCAAAAATACGTTCAGTGAGTTGTGTAAAAATGAAGCTGAATGGAATTAGTAAAAGAAATATTGAACTTATATCTGCCGAAAGAATTTGATTGTGGAAAAAAATTTCTGGTAACGCATATAGAAAAAGGAATGGTATAAAAGGAATTATTATACTACTTAATAGGATTTTAAGTTCTGGAATACTATATTTAACGTAACTAAAAATCATTATACTAAGAATAGCTACTAGTAATAAAAAAAATAGACCTAAAATAATACTTGAAACTATAGAATGAATTCCGTCATAAACTATTCCGAAGATACTTAAAATAATTACAGCTATGGGAAGTATATATAACGAATTAATATTTTTTATAAACGGCCATCTTATATTTAGGAAGCCAAAATACTCTTTCAAAAACTTTAATAAAAGAACTAGACAGAGAAGCATGCTACCACGGTTTACTATAATTCCGAAAGGGTTTAATATACCTGAAGCACCTATGCTTAGATAAGCTAAAGAAACAGATAAAATAAACAAAATTAATAAGTTTATTAAGATTGTATTTTTAGGTTTCAGATACAAATAAATTGAAATTAATAGAGATAATAAATAGTAACTAGTTGGCACAAGGAGAACAGAATAGAATTGTTGAGTGATGTCAAACGGCTTTATTTTTATCTCTTTTAGTTCCCCGTTCGGTTTCATTATTGTTATTTCATTTGCCGATCTAATTACTAAATCATATTTAAGATTAGTTATTTTATCTATATTATTCCCATTTACGCTTAAAATATTATCTCCAATCTCTATTTGCTGCTTTAAAGCCCAATCTTTATAATAAGGATTCGTTATTTTCCAAACACCATTTTCCTCTTTAACCTCTATATTAATAAAAGGTTTACTATAAATGATAAATAATAAATAGAGACCTATTATTAAATATACACTTATAGTAAACCAAAACCTTTTATTGTTATTTGTTTTTAATTCCACAAACGATTTTCAAGGTTCAGTTCTTCATCAAACGAATCCAAAATTGCCTTTTGTTCTAATGCTGTTACACCAATGAGAGAAGCTTTTTTTTCTTTTAACAATGTCACTAACGTCGGATTTTGCTCTAAATATTGAATCATGTTAATCATTAAAATCGCCTCATTTCTTCATTTTTTAAGTTTATAGTCACTATTTTTTGCCAATAATTCCTCTTTATAAGGAATTATTAACCATTTATGTAACTATATTTTTATTATACTACCTCTCTCCAATAATTCAACATAATTTTCTAAAAAATTCAAAAAATAATAGATTACGTAATAATTTTGCTTTATTTTCAATTATTTTTCTCCAAAAATAGACATAGAAAACAAATGAAAAAGCTCCTTCCTTCTAGTAGGAAGAAGCTTTTCATTTGTCTCTCTTGCTAATACTGACACCCTGCTTGTAGCCATTTGCATAAATCATAAGTAATCAATGTTGCATGCTTTGGATTCATATCACCACTATCTACTGCTAAAACACGAGAATCCTCTGCCTTTATGTCCATTAAAAAGACAATTCCTCCGCTATCATCACCAATTGCAATATAGCCTTTTGCATATTCCTCCACTTCCCAAGTCTCGTTTCTTTCTAAAACTTCTTCTGTACCATAAATGAACACGCCGTTTGTAAACGATAAACCGTTACTTTCCTTTAATACAAGTGTATACGCACGAGGAAGTTGGCAATTCAGCCTATTTTCTATGTGTACAATTTGGTGATCTGTTGCTGGTGGATTTACAGTATATCTATTATGTATAGGTAACATGTCGTCACCGTCCTTTCCAACAAACTTTTTTTACGTCTGTGCTGCACAAAATTCATAAAACGCCAAGATTAAGTCATCTACCTTTTCTTTACTGACAATTTTACCTAACCATTCTTCTGGAATTTTGTCCAACTGTTTATACATACCCGCGATTGATCCTGTAATCGCCCCAACGGTGTCCGTATCTTCTCCTAAATTAACTGCTTTTAGAATCGCGTCTTTAAACGTTGTCGAATTACCTACACACCAAATGGCTGCTTCTAGTGAATGAACAATATAGCCGCTTGATTGAATCTCATCTTCAGGCGTATTTAAAAAGTTTTCATGAAAAATCCTTACGTAAGCATTTAGCTCTGCTTTCATTTCATTCTGTAAATTATTTTGCAGTAAGTCAAAGACCTCTTTTAAGGCCACTTCTAGTGAATTATTTCGGTATAAGCTTAATAATAGTTCAATGTAAATGATGGACCCTACTATGGAACGCGGGTGACCATGAGTAATCTCTGTATACTGATGAACTAATTCTTTTCTTTTAGTAAAATCTAACTCATGCATGACCATGAATACTAAAGGAGCTATCCTCATTAACGTACCATTGCCATTATCAAACTCGCCCGTTTTACCACATTGTGCTGGTGGAACACCTTTTTTATAGTTCGAAACGGCATCCGCTGTAGTAATTCCAATATCAAACATTTCGCCAAATGGTGTGAGATAGCCCTGCTCCATGTATTGTACAAATTTGTTCATTAATGTTTTGGTATCCCCATTTTCAATAATGTTCTCGACTAGGCAGAGTGTTAGAGAAGTATCGTCAGACCAAGTGCCAGGTGGCTGATTGTAAGTACCGTAGCCCATCACATCTTGCACATGGAAAGTCCCTCTTTGTTTAAACTCAACAGGTACGCCCATTAGATCACCAATAATCCCACCGTATAAAGTGTCAAACACCCGCTCCCTCAATTTTGTATCTACCATAGATACCACCCCTAACTTTTTTAAAATTTATCACAATTCAAAAACAGTACATTTAATTTTATAATAAATCAATTCCTCATTTATTATTTTTTCAATCTCTCTCCAATCTCCTCCAGCTAAACCTGAACCAATTTTAGGCATCTGTATCGATAATCTATTTTTTAATGCAAATCTCGCAACTTTTCTTAAACATAAACGAAGCACATCATAATCCATATAGGTTGTACGATCTTTGTCATTTTTCCTCACACAATGTTGTGCAAGCATATTGGCAACAAAAGTAGCTTTCAGCTGGTCTACACATACAAACTGAACTTCTCCTAACTCAAAAGTTTCTTTATCCTTAGACCATTTAACATATTCCCTTTTGGCTAAAGGGAATTGCTTTGATAAAGATAAAACAAAGCCTTCTCCCCAAATTCCTAAAATATTAACAACATGGATGATGAGTGTATGTTCTTCTAAAGGAAGAGAAGCATCGCCCTTTAAGTAGTTGATTTGAGATTTGTTAGCTACAATTCCTTCCTGCCATTTATTCTCAAAGTCTAATCGAGTAATAGGTATACTATCGCTTAAATCTAAATTATCGATATGTCCGTCATACAATAAAAATCCAATATCTTCGTTCCAATCATGCAATGATGAAGAACTATACATATCGTTGCTAATTATGTTGATCTGCCTAGTTGCAACGCCATCATCAAATTCTGTATATAATTGACCATAACCTTTTAAAAATTCAATATTATCACATTTATAGTATAATAGACTATCACCAAACTTGATATCTTCTTCCACCACTTTAACCCCCTTAATAGATCCATCCTAACCCTATCATATTTTTGTGCATAACAAGGTGAAAAGATTTTGATTAATTATACTATCGATTGTAGATAGTTAGACACTAACTCTAAGTCCATAAATCGGATCCTTTAAGATGGAAATAAATCAAGATCAGTGTCTTTTAACACCCATCTTATATACTTACCAACGAAACTTCCATCAACTTTTAATTTTGCATTACTTGGCACTTCTCTTGTAAGATACTCAGATTTATCATAATCAACTAATACATGTCTTTTCATTCATTATAATAAAGCAAAATGTTTTGGTTTACCTTTTGTACTCACAACACGCAAATTAGCTATCACATAATCCTGTAATACATTTCACTATTGAAGATTTATTTAGCTTGTAATTTAAGGTGCAAAAAAACCGCTCACATGAACGTGAACGGTTTTGTAGACTATGCTTTTTGATAACGAAGCACTGGTGTACGAGCAGCGCGTGTTTCGTCTAGACGAGATACGACTGTTGTATGAGGTGCTTCTTGAACGATTGATGGATTTTCTTCTGCTTCTTTCGCAATTTGAATCATTACATCACAGAATGCATCTAATGTTTCTTTAGATTCTGTTTCAGTTGGTTCAATCATCAACGCCTCTTCCACATTTAATGGGAAGTATGTTGTTGGTGGATGGTAGCCAAAGTCTAACAGACGTTTTGCGATATCTAATGTACGAACGCCTAGTTTCTTCTGACGACGACCTGATAAGACAAATTCATGTTTACAGTGACGGTTATATGGTAGATCGTAAAATGGCTCTAAGCGACGCATCATGTAGTTGGCGTTTAATACAGCATATTCTGTAACAGCTTTTAAGCCATCTGGACCCATTGTGCGAATGTACGTATAAGCACGAACATTGATACCAAAGTTACCATAGTAAGGTTTTACGCGACCGATTGATTGTGGACGATCGTAGTCAAAGTGGTATGTGCCTTCTTCAGTTCTTACTAATACTGGTTTTGGTAGGAATGGAATTAAATCTGCTTTTACACCTACTGGACCAGAACCAGGACCACCGCCACCATGTGGGCCTGTAAATGTTTTGTGTAGATTTAAATGCACACAGTCAAAGCCCATATCGCCAGGACGTGCTTTACTCATTACAGCATTGAGGTTCGCACCATCATAGTACACTTTACCGCCTACAGAGTGAATTAGCTCTGCCATTTCGATAATGTTTTCTTCAAATAACCCTAGTGTATTCGGGTTAGTTAACATTAGAGCTGCTGTATCAGAACCCACTACTTTACGAAGGTCTTCGATATCAACCAAGCCATTTTCATCTGATTTAACAGTGATTGTTTCAAAGCCCGCTACTGTCGCTGATGCTGGGTTTGTACCGTGAGCTGAATCAGGAACGATTACTTTGTTACGGTGACCTTCACCATTTGCTTCATGGAATGCACGAATCATCATTAACGCTGTCCATTCACCATGAGCACCTGCTGCTGGTTGTAATGTAACTTCATCCATCCCTGTAATTTCTACTAAAGAAGTTTGAAGATCATAAAGAAGCTCCATTGCCCCTTGTGCTGTTGATTCATCCTGTAATGGGTGAACATTTGCAAAGCCTGATAGACGTGCAACTGTTTCATTAATTTTCGGATTATATTTCATCGTACAAGAGCCAAGCGGATAGAAGCCAGAGTCTACTCCATGGTTTCTACGAGAAAGTGCTGTATAATGACGCATAATATCAAGCTCAGACACTTCAGGTAGTTCTGCTGCCTCTGAACGTACTAAGTTTGCAGGTAATAAATCTGCTAGGTCTACCTCAGGCACATCTAGTGCTTCTAAACTATAGCCAACGCGACCTTCTTTTGAAATTTCAAAAATGAGTGATTGATTTTCGTTATGCATTAAGAGCCCCCATTTCTGCAACAAGTGCATCAATTTCTTCTTTCGTGCGTAATTCAGTTACTGCGATTAGCACATGATTTTTAAGAGAGTCATAATTTTGACCTAAAGGATAGCCACCGATAATACCCTTTTCGATTAAACCTTTATTGATTTCCTTCACACATTTATTCGTTTTCACAACGATTTCATTGAAGTGTGCACCTTGGAATGCTACTGTAAAGCCTGCTGCTTCAAAGGCATTTTTTGCATAACGTGTTTTCGCGATGTTTTGAGTAGCCATTTCACGAATTCCTTGTTTTCCTAGAGCTGTCATCGCTACAGAAGCTGCAAGTGCAAGTAGTGCTTGGTTCGAGCAAATATTCGAAGTTGCTTTATCACGACGGATATGTTGTTCACGTGCTTGTAGTGTTAAAACATATCCCCGACGGCCTTCACCATCCACTGTTTCACCAACAAGACGTCCTGGTACCTTACGCATCAATTTTGTTGTCACTGCAAAGAAGCCACAGTGTGGGCCGCCGAAAGCTTCAGAAATACCAAATACTTGCGCATCACCTACACAAATATCAGCACCAAGCTTGCCAGGAGGCGTTAAAATTCCTAATGCCAATGGGTTAGAAGATACAACGAGTAAGCTTTTTGCAGCATGTGCAATATCCCCGATCACTTGGATATCTTCCACTTGGCCAAAGAAGTTTGGATATTGTGTAATAACAGCTGCTGTGTTGTCATCGATTAACTCTTTTAATGCATCCACATCTGTCACACCATCTTTTTGCGGAATAGTCACGATGTCAATGGATTGACCATAGGCATATGTAGCAACAACATCGCGATATTCTGGGTGCACTGCTTCTGACACTAAAATCTTCTTGCGACGCGTATGACCAGCTGCCAACATACCCGCTTCTGCCAATGCTGTACCACCGTCATACATAGAAGAGTTAGCAAGATCCATTCCCGTTAGCTCAGCAATCATCGTTTGGAATTCAAAGATGGCTTGTAGCTCACCTTGTGAAATCTCTGGCTGATATGGTGTATAAGCTGTATAGAATTCTGAACGAGAAATAACATGGTCTACAATCACTGGTTTATAGTGGTTATAAACACCTGCACCTAAAAATGATACGTTGGCATTTGTGTCTTTATTTTTAGCAGCAAGTGCCGTTAGCTCTTTTAATAAAGCAGATTCTGATTTTGCTTCTTTAATATCATAAAGGCCTTTAAAACGGACTTTCTCAGGAATATCCTCAAATAACTCATCGACTGAGGATACACCGATTACGTCTAACATTTCTTTTTGATCTTGCTCCGTCATAGGTAAATAACGATGTTTCATAAATGTAGGTCCCTCTTTTCAACTATTATTTTGAACGCTTGTAAAACGGTGTTTCTACTGTTATTACCTTTAAGTGTTTACCGCGAATTTCAATTTCTAGCTCAGTTCCGATTGTTGCGAATTGACTGTCAATTAATGCGTGACCAACATTACGTTTAGATGAAGGAAGCTGTGTACCCGTTGTCACTTCACCGATTTCTTGACCATCCTTAAACACTTTGTAGCCATGGCGTGGAATGCCTTTATCAATCATTTCAATGCCTACAAGTTTGCGTGGTAGACCATTTTCCTTTTGAGCTACTAATGCTTCATGACCAATGAAGCCTTCTTTATTTAATTTCACAGCGAAGCCAATACCAGCCTCTAGAGGAGAAATTGTTGCTGATAGCTCTTGACCATATAGTGGTAGCCCAGCTTCAAAACGAAGTGTATCACGACATCCTAGTCCAGCTGGAACAACCCCTTTTTCTTGACCTGCCTCTAAAATTTTACCCCAAAGCGCTTTGATGTCTTCTGGAGCGCCATATAATTCAAAGCCATCTTCACCTGTGTAGCCACTGCGAGAAACTAATACTTTATGTCCTGCAACCTCCACATTCTCTTGGAAGCGGAAAAATTTAATGGCACTTACATCCGCCGAAGTAAGGGATTGAAGAACCTCTTCTGCTAGTGGACCTTGAAGAGCTATTTGTGCATAGGCATCCGATTGGTTATCAATCGTCACATCATATTGATGTTGATTTTCCATCATCCAATCATAGTCTTTTTCAATGTTAGCTGCATTGACACATAATAAATAGTGATTGTCAGCTAATTTATATGTTAATAAATCATCAACAACGCCACCATCTTCGTAACACATTGCCGTGTACTGTGCTTGACCGTCAACAATTTTTGATACATCATTTGATAAAAGATTTTGTAAAAAACCTAATGCATCGGGACCAGTTACTAAAATCTCTCCCATATGTGATACATCAAATAAGCCTGCACGATTACGCACTGCATCATGTTCTTCTTTAATAGAAGAGAATTGAACAGGTAATTCCCATCCACCGAAGTCAACTGTTTTTGCACCATATTTCGCGTATTCTTCAAATAGAGGTGTACGTTTTAATTCATTCGCCATTCTTTTTTTGCCCCCTTATTGTTAGTTACATTTTTACTGGTAGTAGTTCGTCTGCTTTTTGTATTCCTACAGTCAATTACGTAAATCAGGCTATAGACATAAAAAAAGACAGACGAACCCCTTTTCGGGATTCTCTGTCCTTGCACCTGAAAGTTACACCAGACTGGCTCGCAAGCTCTACGTTGCCAATCAGTCGGCTTTCCCCTTTGGTGGCTGTTATTGTTATACTACAGCTCTCTCCAGAGTTGCGTCTTGTACGAGTCCTTTTACCTGAGAGATTCATAGCCCATTGCTACTTGCTCCTTCGGTGGCGTCTACACGCTCTCTCCCCGCACAATCATCCGCCCAAGATAAATCTTGGTACTATTTAGTATTCAATGAACATTTAGTTACTTATTTGTCTATATCCTAACATTAAATGCATTGGAAAGGCAATCATTTTTTAAAAGATAATAAAACACGAACATTAAATAAAAGAAAGTAATTCATCGTTCGTTTTTCAACCTTTTCACTTGAAATACTAAATACTCTAGAATTTGGCGAATCGTCCTACCTTCTGTCAGTACCTGAATATGACCTGCATCACGGTAAAACTTCCTTCTGTAGTGATACAGACTTTCTAGCTCCTCCTTTGTAGAACTCTGTACAATGGGTCTATTTGGATCATGCTGAACTCGTTTATAAATATCTTCAAACGACGCATCTAAAAAAAACACCAGTCCACTACGTCTCATAATTTTTCGATTTTCAGCATTGATGGCAACGCCACCACCAGTCGAAATAATACAAGCCTCGTCCCTGAAATTTTTCAAAAATTCTGTTTCTATTTCTCGAAAGTGGGCCTCACCGTATTTTTCAAAAATCTGTGGAATTGTCATCCCCTGCTGACGCACAATCTCATGATCCATATCATAATATGGCATCTTCAATAAATAGCTTAAACGTCTTCCTAATGCACTTTTTCCACTACCCATAAAACCAACTAAATATATTTTTCGCAATTCGATTCACCTTCTTATAACTACGATTCTACACTGTCTGACAAAATTTGTCCCAATAAATTTATCGTAGCTCGAACATTCAATTTTTCTAGCCCATCATATGTTCGATACTGCATTTCATAAGACATATAATACGCAAGAACAAAAGTAGTTACAAAAAATAATAATGCAATTGCGATCAAAAAAATAGCCCCTCTATCATTTTTCAATAATTGGCACATAAAAGGTTCGCTCCTTTAGAATACCACTAGCCATTTCAACAGCTATCGTCAGCTTATTTTCGGAATAGCTAAATTGACATTTATTGATTCCTATTAGTATAGGAACATGTCCACCCTTTACCTGCTCACGGATAATATTCGAGTAGCAATCAATATGATGGAGCGTATTAGCTGTTTGGAAAGTTATTCTTTTTTGATCTTCACGAATGGAAAAGGTGGAAATATCTTTTAGAGAGAGGTTCAAATCAGAAACAAATAGTTCCCACTTTGTTTGTTCATCTGTTAGCATAGTGGACTTCATTTCAGCAAACCAAAGTATTATAAGGACAAAAAAATGAGAAATAAGCACAAAAACGACTAATTGAAACATAGCTTCTATTAATGTATAGCCTTTCTCATTCATGAACTTCACCTGTCACTTGAATACATTTTTGGTGTGATCCCTGTAAATTTTGAAATTGGACACAAACTTGTTGTTCGTCAACTTTCCAATGATAAGCAACCTGTTCAATGATTCGAGAGCCCTCTGTTACTTGAATCGCATGGTACTGTTTTAAACCTTCGTATGCTGTTTCAGCTGCAATTAGCTCCATTTTTTTATTAGCAAGATTTGTTTTCATCGTATAAGTAATGGGGATTAACGAAGTACAAAGTAACATCAAAATACCCACACCTAAAATAGTTTCTACAAAAGAATAGCCTGACTCATTCAATCCTAGCTCTCCCTCGTCCTAATGTTATGATTACTTTTCTCTTGCCCTGTGGTGTTTTAAATGCCATGGTGCCTGCTGTCATCACATTGCCGCTATAGTTATAGACAAGTGTTTGAATTGAACTCTCAGCTGGCAAAAATTCAACCCCCTTTGGAAAAGAGCGTTCATATAAATGAGTATAAATATCTTTTTGAATAGTATAACGATTTGTTGAACCTTCCATTTTCAGGGCTATATATTGTCGTTGGCTCATACTCGAGGTTTGAATATATTGAATATCCAGTTGTAATTGCGTAAAAAATCGTTCTAATTCCTTGGTTTCTGCTATTTTCAATGAGAACTTACTAACAATCGCTGTTAAACTCATAACAAGAAATAAGACAACCAGCATTTCAAGAATTGTAAAACCACCGTTTTTATGAACATTCATTAGCTATCAGTACCTGTTTCCAAGTTGACATTGGCTGGGCGTACCTCTCCCTCATTAGTAATCACTATTTCTTCTTTATTTGGGCAGGTTGTTTCATTTTCCTTTAAATAGCCTTTTGCCACTAAATCATCTAAGGTAGGATAAGCCATATAATCTACACGATACGCCTCTACTTGGCCTTGTACCATGCTTATATAAGCTGTACAGCCTTTCTTATCTATTGTGGCGAAATGCTTTGTAACGTTTGGGATTGTAATTAAAATAAGGATGGATATAATTAACAGAACTATAAGCATCTCGATTAAAGTAAAACCAGCTTGTTGTTTGAGTCGTTTCATCATCTTCCTCCTAAACTAATTCAATCATGTGATAGATGGGTAATAATAAACTGATATAAGCCGCTATTATACAAGCAGCTATAAGGATAAAGAAACTAGGCTGCACAAAAGCTAATATTTTTTGTAAAAGCTGTTCCTGCTTTTCCATTAATAAATCGCTATACAATACTAATTCTTTTCCTAAATAGCCGCTGTGCTCGCCATGCTCTACGAACATTGGAAAATCTTTTTGAAAAACGGCCATCATCGTTACCGCCTGTGTCAGTGATTCTCCAAAGATGACTCTTTCTTTTATACGCTGTGAAAGAACTTGGAGAAATAGTTGTAGCTGCTGTTCCTCTAATAGCTGAAGGCTTGCTTGTAATGAAAATCCACTTTGTAGTAAGCTGCCTAAATAAGCAGCAAACTGCCTTGTCAATGCCAGCCTAAAATAGCGCTGTATAAAGGGGATTTTTAATAAAATTGTTAGTTGATGAGCAACAGCTTGTCGTTTGAGATAGAATCGAAAAATGATTAGGCTACCTATTACTATGAACATGGTCGAGATAACTACATCTGGTACATGTAATAACAGATTGGACAACGCAATACTTGTCTCTTCTGTTTCAGAGGTACGACTGACGACCATTCTTTCAATGTTCGGTAAAAAAAATGTACGAAACACAAAAAATAACAACAATAAAAAGATAATCAGTGTGACAGGGTAGATCAGCAGCTTGATTAGCTTTTTCTTAGTCTTTTCACTTACTGTTATCTGTTTAGCCACACCTTTAAATGCTTCTATCATGTGGCCATTGTTTTCCGCCACCTTAATTGCCATTAAATAATGATTCCCTAGCTGTAATGTTTCAAATATCCCTGCAACCCCTACTCCTTGTCTGAGCTTTTCATCAATTTGCTGCTGTATGTCCTCATGGGCTTCGATATGATGAGGTAGTAGCATGGAAATAGCTTGGGGAAATAAATATCCTTCCTGCATTAGTACACATAAACGATTGAAAAGCTGAGCTTGTTCCTTTACCCGCCATTTCGTAGCCCGATTATAAAAAAGAACAATTTTATCGATGTATGTTTGTAACTGCATATAGGCTCTCCACTAATTCCTTTTGCCCCATTAATGTTAAGTCATAAGGAAGTTTGTAATTTCCCTTATCCTTGATGGCGGTGATGGCTCTTGATAGATGATCGTCATGTAATATTTCATAGACAGCTCGACGTTCTCCATGTAGAGCTGAGGTCTGAACAAGCATTTGGGCAACTATACCGATAACCGTTTGACGAAGCTCCTCTATCGACACACCTAAATCCATTAAACGATAGAGACAATTAATGGAGTCTTTTGCATGAATAGTGGAGACAACTAAGTGCCCTGTTAGAGAGGCTTGGATGGCAATATTTGCTGTTTCTCTATCGCGAATTTCACCAATCATAATGACATCAGGTGAATGGCGCAAAATGGCTTTTAATCCTGCAGCATATGTAACACCTGCTCGCTCGTTGACTTGAATTTGAAGTAAATTGGCTTGGCTGTTTTCTACAGGATCTTCTAAAGAAATCACATGTCGATTCAATTCTGTGGAACAGTAATGGATTAGGGAATAAAGTGAAGTAGACTTGCCAGAACCTGTTGCTCCCGTAAAAAATAGAAGACCTTGTCGGTTTTGTACCAGCTCCATGAGTTGGTGAGCTGCGCTTTTGGAAAAGCTTAGGGAAGTTAGTGGAAATGCATGATTTTGGAGAAGTAAACGAATAATTAAGCTTTCTTTTAAAAATACAGAAGGCAGTGTGGATACTCGAAACGAATAAGAATTTTGCTCCATTGCTTTTTGAAAGGCACCGCTTTGAGGTTTACGACGCTCACTAATATCTAATTCGGCAAGAAATTTATAGTAAGAGATCATTCTTTCTGCAAGTTCATGAGGTAGCTCACCAGCGTGGAGAAGTTTATCATATTTCCGAAAATAGATCCGATACTTTATGTTTCCTGGAACTAACAATAAATCGGATGCTCCAAAATGATAGGCCTTTAGTAAAAGTTGCTCACATTTTTGTTCGACAACTGTTTCAAAACTCTGCATATATGCACCTCTCTTTTAGTTCATTCGAATATGACCGCTCTATTCGTTATTTCCTAGTATAAGGAGGAACTCGCCACGAGAAAAGCCCTTTTCAGAAAATAAAAATTTGCAAGTTAATTTTCTGCCAATAATGTTTTTTGCTATAAAAATGTGGATAAAGTGCAATTTTCCACTAAAAAAGAATATAAATGCATGAAAAAATTAATATTTATGCCGAAATGAACTGTATCTTTTTCAATAATACAATATAATAGTATCAACATGATTATTTTCCTAACACTTGGTAGACGAACAAAATTTTTATAAAAATTAAAGAGGTGAAGCTCATGATCCATCCATTAAAAATTACTAGTACACTAGCGGATGAAACAAGATACTCTATTTATGAGTACATATTGCAAGAGAAAAAAACAGTTACTGTACAACATATTGCTGATAAATTCGGTATCCATCCTAACGTTGCTCGACTTCATTTAACGAAGCTTTCAGAAATAAATATTATTACAGCTGACTATGTAAAAACAGGTAAAGGTGGCAGACCTGGACGTGTTTATAAAGCTTCAGAAAAAGGCGTATCTCTTACTTTTCCAAGACGTGAGGAAGATCGTTTATTAAAATGGACGATACAATTAATTGAAGACTTTGGTCCATCTGCATTAACAAAGTGTCAGGAAATTAGCTACCAAGACGGCTACCAGCAAATGAAAAATTATATGAATGCTGAATTGACATTAAGTAATTCTCTTTCCTTCGAAGAAAAACTTCAGCTATTAACGGACAATGCCGCATTAATTGGTTATATTCCACAAATTCAACAAACTGAGAATGGAAAAAAAGTTATCTTCTCCATCTTCAATTGTCCCTTCCAGGAGCAACTGACAGCCTATTCTGAAATTGTTTGTTTATTACATGAATCCTATTTAAAAGGGCAATTAGATGCATTGTTTACGAACAATGAATTTGTGCAAATGGAAAGTATGATACATAATTGCGATTTATGTAAATATGAAATAAACGTGACAGAAATCGATAGCTAGATTAAAAATCCATTTGTTTGTCACAAACATGGAGAAGTTCCAGTTTACAGACACCTTTCATATCATTTATAATGAGTAAGAGATTATTGTGTCGTGGGCAAAAGGAGGGGAAATTTCATGGATAATATGTATAAAGTTATGGCATTCTGGACAGGTATTTTTGCCGTTATGTTCTACCTTGGAGGTATGAACGAGGTATCGCTATTATTCTTAGGTAATACAGGTTTATTCTTATTATTAGGCTTCTTAAACCTTTCAGAACGTATGTACATGTACATTTTCGGAGCATATTTAACTGTATTCTTCGCTGGCTTCACGTACTATACAACATTCATTCACGTACCTGGTGGCGGTCATTAATACAAACAAAATCGCGTATCTCACTTTCGGTGAGATACGCTTTTTTATGTGCTAAAACAGTTTATTAGCCATATTTTAAAATCCATTTAAAAAAGGATTTGTCTCCATTTCTGCGCCTACCGTTGTATAATTACCGTGTCCAGGATAGATAATAGTATCCTCAGGTAATGTCAACAGTTTATGATGGATCGATTCCAATAAAATTTTGGTTGATCCACCTAATAGATCTGTACGTCCTACACCTTGTTCAAATAACGTATCTCCCACGATGGCAAAACCGTCATTTTCAAAGATATAGGAAATACTCCCCGGTGAATGCCCAGGTGTAAAAACTGCTTGAAACACAAAATTACTCATTTCAATTTGCTGTTCTTTTTTGATAATTGTATCTTGCGCTGGTGCAGCTACCCTATAATCTGGTAATGCAGGATATTTACTAGAGCCATTTTTCGTTGGATCTGCTAGCCAACTAACTTCCTTTTCATGAATCCATACAGGAACATCAAATACCTCACGCACTGCATCTACTGCCCCTATATGATCAAAATGGGCATGTGTTAAAAAGATAGCAAGAGGTTTTAAGCCGTTGCTACGGATTGTTTTAATTAGACGCTCCGCTTCTTCACCTGGATCAAATACGATACATTCTTTTTCTTTATTCGATACGATATAGCAATTCGTTTGGACGGGACCAAGAGAATAACTTCGTACGTTCATCATAGTTATCACCTCAATTTCCTATTATACAGGCTTTGCCACAATTTGACGATAAATGTTCATAGTTTACAGTATTTTAGTCCTCGACAAAAACAAGTAGAACGTTTACAATTAAGGAGGAATATTGTTTGCGACATTCATTTTCTGATGTCGAAAGGAGTGTCTATTTTTAATGAACTTATTAATGGTTATTTTTGGTCTAGTAGCGATTTTAGCTGTATTTGGTACATTCCAAGCAATTAAAGAAAAGAACCTTTTAAGCGTTGTTTTCAACTTATTAAGTGCTGCTGTATTCGGATGGTTCGTCATCATGACGATTGTTCACAGCGGTTACCCACCAAAATTACACTAAAATTTAGACAAAAAAAGAGCAGTCTCCTCGGAGATTGCTCTTTTTTTGTCTGTTATTACTTATTGAATTGAAGAAATCGCTTCTTGCCAATTTGTAGGACATCATTATTCATTAATACTTGTGATAAGTCATCCATCGCCATTTTTTCTCCATTCAAGGATACTCCTTTTTGCTTGATTAACCGCAAAAACTCACTCTTACTTTGAATAAAACCCATTACCACTAGTTGTGGAATGATATCCACGATTCTTTCCTTATCAATTTCCAAGAGCAGTATAGGAATGTTTTTTGGTATTTCCCTTTTTTGAAATGCTGCTTCAAAATAAGCTCTTGCTTCCTCCATTGCTGTAGATCCATGGTATAAAGCCGTTATAATTTCTGCTAATAGGAATTTCAAATCGCGGGGATTCTCTCCCTTTTGTAGTCTATCTTGAATAGCCTGCACATGTAGTGGATGCTCATCTGTTGCTAATTCGAAATATTTGATAATTAAAGTATCTGGGACTTCCATCACCTTTTTAAACATAATCTCAGGTGCTTCGTTGATGCCAATATAATTACCTAAGCTCTTACTCATTTTTTCTATGCCATCTAATCCCTCTAGCAAGGGCATAAAAATAGCAATTTGTTTTTCTAATCCCCGATGCTTTTGTAAGGTGCGTCCCATTAAAATATTGAAAGTCTGATCCGTTCCACCTAACTCTATATCTGCCACAAGCTCTACTGAATCATATGCTTGCATGAGTGGGTAGAAAAACTCATGTATACCAATTGGGATGTGCTGCTGGTAGCGTTTCTGAAAATCCTCACGCTCTAAAAGTCGAGCAACAGATGTTGTGGCTGCTAGCTTGATGACTTCTTCAAAGGACAGCTTCGCTAACCATTCACTATTAAAACGAACCGTTGTCTTGTTCGGATCTAGTACTTTAAAAATTTGCTCACAATATGTTTGGGCGTTTTTCTTCACTGTATCGTCATTTAAGGCTGTTCGCCCCTTGGCTTTACCTGTAGGATCGCCAATTCGTCCTGTAAAATCACCGATAACAATAACTGCATGATGGCCTAAATCTTGCATTTGCTTGATTTTTCGTAGAACAACCGCATGGCCTAAATGAATATCTGGTGCGGACGGATCTAGTCCTAGCTTAATCGTTAAAGGTCGCTGTTCTTTATATGATCGCTCTAATTTTTCAAGTAAATCCTGTTCGTCAACGATCTTGTTAGCACCTTTCTTGATAATCGCCATTTGCTCCTTTGGTGTTAAAAACATACGAAACATCTCCTTGTAATATTAAATATTAATATTGCAAGTTCTATAAGAGTAAATGTGGGGTACCGCTTTTGCTTAGAAGGCATAAAAAAACGCCTTTAGGAAATTCCTAAAGGACGTAGATAAACGTGTTACCACCTTTTTTCGAGAGCTATTCACATAGCCCTCCTTAACAAGTACAGCCATAGCGATACTTTTGCAATGATTACGGATGCAACCCCGTCGTAGCCTACTAAAGTTTCGGTACGCAGCTCCAAGATGTATTCACTTTAATATCCCCTTGCGCCTCTCAACAACCGGCTACTCTCTGTTAGTTCCATTAAAGTTACTCGTTCTTTTCGATGCCTTTCACTCTTATACTCCGAAATGCGAAAAACAAATCTTCGTTATGCAGATATTTACACTTATTATAATCGTATCTTTCTATTTGTCAATAAAAAGAAATGCCCAATAAAGTGTATTCACGTTGCATCATGTTGTAAAACATTGCGAAAGGTGTTTTCTTTAGCATAAGATTCACAAAAAAATATTATGAATGGTTGATTGTGACCAATTCCTTTATATCAGCAATATAAAAAGAGAGATCCCTATACGAGATCTCTCTTTGATTACTTAACTGAATCCTGCTTTAAATTACCTGTTTTTTCGTCATAGAAGCGAAGTAAGTCGCCATTAATGATGGCATCGGAATTTTCTAGCTCCATTGTGGCACGATCAGCATAAGACTGACATGGCTCACCATCTATTTCTTCGCCAGTTGCTTTGTCATAGCAAGCTTCACCAGCATAGACGTATTTATCTGTAATAAAGCGTCCATCACGGAAGACTACAAAGTCCTCATGCTCTGGAGAGAATAAATCCGCACCCATTTGCATATCTTTTGACGTTTCAACGCCAAGAAGGTGTAAGATCGTTGGACGTAAATCCATTTGTCCTGAAATCTCAGTCATTTCTTTTCCATCGCCCGCTCCTGGGATGTGAATGAATAAAGGTACTTCTTGAAGCATTGCATTATCCATTGGTGTAATTTGATCTTTTCCTAAATATTGTGCCATTGCTTTATTATGGTTCTCAGAAATACCATAGTGATCCCCATACATCACAATAATAGAATTATCATAGACACCTTGATCTTTTAACTGTTGGAAGAAGTCTTTTAATGCCTCATCCATGTAACGTACTGTTTGGAAGTAACGATTTAATGTACCTGAATTTGAATCATATTCAGGAATCATAATATCTTCTGGATCCAATGTAAATGGATAATGGTTCGTTAAAGTAATAAGTCTAGAGTAGAATGGCTGAGGCATATCTTTCATTAAAGCAGCTGATTGCTCTAAGAATGGAACATCTTTCATTCCCCAGTTTACAGCTTGCCCCTCTTCCACAGTATATGAATCTATATCGTAGAATTTATTAATTTTTAACGATTGATACATCATGTCACGATTCCAGAATGATTTATTATTAGGGTGCATGACATTTGTAAAGTATCCATTTTCTCCAAGGCGTTCAGCCATTGAATTATACGTATTTCCACCATGCGTGAAGAATACAGCACCTCGACCTAAACCAAACAATGAGTTTTCAACAATAAACTCGGAGTCAGATGTTTTTCCTAAACCTGTTTGGTGATAGAAGTTACTGAAATAATACGTATCTTTATCTTTTGTTAGAGAGTTTAAAAATGGCGTAATTTCATGACCATTCATGTCATTATTAATGACAAAGTTTTGTAATGACTCCATCGACACCACAATCAGGTTACGACCTTTATATTTCCCAAACATCTCTGGATTTACAGCAGCCTGATTAGAGCGTATATAGTTGTTCACTTCTACTAGTTCACTACCATCGGCTAACGCACGTTGTGCAGATGATTTAGATTGAATATAAATGTCATACAAGTGGTAATTGTACGTACCAATGTTTTTTACTAATAATTCGCGGTCAAAACTACGTGTTAGTAATTGTGGACGCTCCGTTTCTGCTAATCCTAAATTTAAGAATGTCATTGCTATTGCAAGCACAAAAAATGCACGACGGAATTCAATATTCACTTTAAATGCATCTTTCATTTTTGGTAAAAATTTATTCGCTAAGATTAAGATAACGACATCAACGAAATATAATACATCCCAAGGCTCAACAATGGCTGCTACTGATGTTCCTAAGTCACCAAAGTTACTTGTTTGGAATAATACTGGTAGCGTAATAAAATCATTGTAGAATCGATAGAACGCTACATTTCCGTATAAAACAATGGACAAAATAACGCTGACCGTAATCAAATAACGATTTCTAGCTTTTGCTGATTTAAAGAATAGTGATAAACCATACGTAAATAGCAAGAAGCTTAATGGATTAATAAATAAAATAAACTGTTGCATTGCATTTTCAATTTTCATTTCAAAGCTTGTGTGGTAAACAATGACCGTTTTGATCCAAGTTGCTATAATTGCTAGTATCATAAATGAATGTTTAGGCCACTTTATTGATTTCATTCCTAACATCCTCCCTACTTCCTTACAAAAAAATAATAATTTTTTACATTTTGTTACGGAAACAAAATATATCTTAATCCTTTTTTAACAGATAATCAACACATATCTCATGGAAAATTTTTTCTCTTTGCTCTTTCTATGCACCAGATATCTATATATACGTTTTGCATTGTAAAAAGTTTCGTAAAAACATAAAAACAGCGGAAACCCACTGTTTTTAAGAATATTACATACATGTTACATTAATTTTACAATACCCAATTACATTATATTTCAAACATTACTTTTTATGCTCTTCCATACGAAGTCTTGTTGTTTCTTGTCGAATAAGCAGTAGGGCCATTTGATAATCTTTTATATCTAGTACATTCGCTTTATAGAGCTCACGTATTTCATCCTCCATCAGCATCAAATCGCCAATAGGATCACGTGTATAAATATAGGTACCATATGTTTTCAAGAGTTCATAAATATCTAGCATTTTATCCATTTTCGTTCGCTCCTCGTTGTGCAACACAGTCAATACGTTTTGTAGGCGTCACAATGATATCTACTGGGCAATCATGTGCTTCAGTAGGAACACAATCAATGATTTGCTCATCAAAGAGCAACGACATCAGCTTACCCTTGTTATAGTTTAATACATAGCGGTCATAATAACCACCGCCATAGCCGATTCGATAACCGTATGGATCAAAAACAACGCCTGGTACAATAATGATATCCATCTCATTTGCGTCAACAAACTCACTTTTTGCTGGAATGGGCTCACGCAAATGCATATATACAGTTTCAAGCTGTGCAAATGAATCAATTGCATAAAATGACATTTCTCTTGTTTTCGGGTGACATTTAGGAACTGCGACCTTTTTCCCTAGTTTCCATAATTCCTCAATTAGAAGAATTGTGTCGACTTCTGGCTTATTTGAAATGGTCATACCAATTGTATTTGCTTCTATTATATATGGTTCCTGTAGCACCTTTTTTAACACAGCTAATGATTGACGATAATAATCTTCATCCGTCAAGGTTGCAAGGTCTTTGCGTACCGTGTTTCGTAAAGTTGTTTTATCCATCTAGGCTACCTCCTATATCGTAAAACGTCATATCCTCCTGGAAGTGTTACATTGAATGATTTGATAAAATGTAGAAAGCCAAAACCACTTGTGGTTTTGGCTTAATGAGCGATTACTTAGTTTCACGGTGAAGAGTGTATTTCTTCTCGCGAGAGCAATATTTTTTAAGTTCAAGACGCTCTGGATTGTTACGCTTGTTCTTTTTAGAAATGTAGTTACGTTCGCCGCAATCTGTGCAAGCTAAAGTAATATTTACGCGCATCATTAACCCTCCCACTCTATATCAAGAATTTAAATTTGAGCATGATTTATACGACTAACCTATTATAACATAAACTGAAAAAAAATCTACCTTCATTTCATATTAAGTTTGCATATGGTAAAATATCTTATAATTACATACTACATTGAGGTGAAACTATTGGATTTATCCATCGTATTAATGAGTATCGGAATTTTTCTGATCATTGTTTCGTTCTTTTTCAAAAATAGCACGAAAAAAATCGAACAAGATGTCGAAGAATTATCTATCTCCATCTTCCAAGAAACGAATAATTTAAAGCGTCGCCTTAAGATTGTGGAGGAAGAACTTTTACTAGAGCCTGAGTTCCAAGTGAAATCAAAATCAAGTATCCCTCCAAAAGGTCAAGATCCTAAAGTGCACCAAGTCATGCAGGCCGTTCAACAGGCTGCACAGGCTTCAAAAGTTGGACAAACAACAGCAGCAGCAAAACCGATTCATCAAATTATTATTAGTCAGGTACTTGAATTAAATAAACAGGGACTTTCTGTAGCAGATATTAGTATTCGCTCAAATTTAACAGAAGAGCAAGTTCGGCAAGTGATTGCAAACGGGGGGCGTTAATTAATGAATAAGTCTGCCATTCGTGCATTTGGTATAGCCATTTTTCTTGTTGGGGCATTGCTCGCACTCGCAAACCGCTTCGATGTAACTATCGGTCTTCCTACCAAGGAATTTTCCAATCAACAACAGGTTGAAGAACTACAAAACAAATTAAGTAAGGCCAATCAAGAAATTGCCTCGTTAAAGGATCAATTAAAGCAAGTACATACGACTGAAAAAACTTCTACAACAGATGCATCTGAACAAGCTGATGAAGAAACGGCTACGGATGTAACAACGATGTCTCTGCAAATCTATAGTGGCATCACACCGTATAGTGTGGCACAAAAACTTGAAGACGGTGGCATTATTACCAATAGTGTTGAAATGGAGTTACTACTCGCTAACCCTAAATATGCTAGAAGCTTACAAATCGGCTCCTATGAGGTCAATTCTTCCATGACCTTAGAAGAAATAGCTAATTTAATTACAGGCAAGAAACAATAACTTAAAAAGCTGTCGCCCATTCAGATGAGGCGACAGCTTTTTTATTAAGCTATACTTTCCAGAAAGGCTTGCATCATCATACTGCCTTCTTTTGTGCCGATTGATTCAGGATGAAACTGCAGCCCATAAAGAGGATATTCTTTATGTTGAATGGCCATAATCTCTCCGTCATCTCCCGCTGTGGCGAGTATCTTAAAATCCTTGTGTAAAGTTTGTTCTTCAATAATAAGTGAATGATATCGCATAACCTCGATATCTCCATCTAATTGGGCAAATAAACCTGTTTGCTCGTATTGTAATGGGGACAGCTTTCCATGCATAATGTTTTTGGCCTGCACAATATTTGCGCCAAAAGCCTGCCCTATAGATTGGTGCCCAAGACAGATACCTAAAATAGGGATTTTTTGATAGAGCACCTTGATGACCTCTATTGTTATACCTGCTTCATTTGGCGTTCCTGGCCCTGGTGATAAAATGATGGCTTCTGGCGATAGTTTTTGAATTTCTTCTATAGTAATGGCATCATTTCGTATGACCTTGACGCTTTTTCCAAGCATACTGATTTGTTGAAATAAATTATAGGTAAAAGAATCATAGTTATCTATTATTAAAATCATTTTTTACCTCCAATAGGGCACGTGCCTTATTCATTGTTTCTTCATATTCTGACAATGGAATCGAATCATAAACAATACCTGCTCCTGCCTGTACATGTGCCTTTTGGTCCTTAATGAGCATCGTACGAATTGCGAGGGCCAAGTCCATATCACCAGTTGTCGAAATATAGCCTACCGCTCCCGCATATACCCCACGCTTTACTGGTTCTAATTCATTAATCAATTGCATGGCACGAATTTTTGGTGCCCCTGACACTGTACCAGCAGGTAAACAAGCACGAAGTACATCCAGAACATGAAGGTCATCTCGCAATTCAGCAATCACCTCAGATACCATATGCATCACATATTTATAGCGCTCTATTTTCATGTATTTGGCTAGCTTGACGGAACCGACTTTTGCAATACGACCAAGATCATTGCGACCTAAATCCACTAACATACGGTGTTCAGCTATTTCCTTGCTATCCTCTAATAGCGCATTTGCGATTGCTTCATCCTGTTCTATTGTCGTGCCACGCGGCTTTGTACCCGCTATTGGGTTGGTTGTCACTTTTCGATTTTTTACCTTTACAAGACTTTCAGGAGATGTTCCTAAAATAACATAGTCCCCATAATCCATATAAAACATATAGGGTGACGGGTTAGACGTGCGCAATTGACGATAGAGCGAGAATGGCGAACCTGTAAATGGTGCAGAAAAACGTTGCGATAACACAATTTGGAAAATATCACCTCTCAAAATATGCTGTTTAGCACGTTCCACCAAAGCAATAAATCGTTCCTTCGAAATCATTGGCTTAAACTGTAACTCATCCACCTTTAATGCCTCAAAGGTTGTGCCTGCACAAAGCTGTTGCTCCATCGTTGTAATAGCAGCTTCCATCTCCTGTAATGAACGTCCATCCTGAAATAGATCAATCGAAGCTAGTGTAATTTCCTGTGTTAGATGATCAAAAACAATAAATGTATCATAGAAAAAAACATGAACATCAGGCATAGCTAAATCATCCTGTAAATAGTCACCTATTTGTTCTGTGTAAAATGCTGTTTCATAGCCAAAGAAACCTATAGCTCCTCCAAAGAAAGCAAAAGGATAGCTTTCTTCATGAAAGGGTATTAGTTCTTTTAATCGATCAAGCACATTGCCCCTAGCCTTGTCATTTTTTGATCCTTTTGAAAACACGAATTCTTCATTGTTTCCTTTTAGTTCAGCCACTGGATTGATAGCGATAAAGGAATATCGCCCACTTTCCTCATGTTTCGCTGAGGATTCGAACAACATTTTATGCTGCCCTTTCAGTGATTGATACACAGAGATCGGGGTCATCATATCCCCCTGTAATACTTTCATAGCATACTTTCTAAGCTCAACTGCCATACTCTCTTCTCTCCTTCTCTAAGCTCTGCTCATCTACACCTCATCTATCTTTAGCAGCAGAAATCTGCTAAAGGCTTTCTCTTCATTCAGCTAAAATATATGCTGTCTAAAGAAAAAAATATAAAAAGGCCTTTCCATCACAAAAGGACGGAAAAGCCGTGGTGCCACCTTCATTGGTCTCCTGATAAGAAAACCCTCTTTAAGCCTTATAACGTAGGCATCCGCTAATCCATACTGTTTTCAGGATTAGAGCTCCGAAGTCCATTCACTAAACATTTGTACTAGTTTTCACCAACCACTAGCTCTCTATAACAAATTGTACTAGCTACTACTCTTCATCAAAGCTGATTTCTTGGTAATATTGTAAAGCAAACTATCTTACAATTCAATTTATTTTTTATTTCGTAGACTTTCATCTTCAGGATGGCTAGCTAATGTAATCGATAGCTCCTCCATTATTTGACGAATGGCAAATAAAATATCCTGTCGTACTTCCAGCATAACAGCAGTATCATTTGTGGCAACAAAGAATCGAACAAGCACGCGATACGAATCATAATGAAACTCATCTATAAATACATGAATCATGTCTTTCTCTGTTTTAGCATGTAAATAAATTTCCTTATGAATGGCCGTTAAAGCGCTACGTATGTCTTCCTCATCATTATCAGCAGCGATATATAAAAACTGCTCACATTTCCGTTTTTCTCGCTTAGATAAATTATAAAGTGGACGGTTCACTAAATAGGAGTTCGGCACATATACAAGTCCTTTGTCTCCTGTTTGAATTAACGTACTTCTTAAATTGATATCCTCAATCGTTCCTTCAATTTTTTGATCCTCTGTCGCTATCCAATCTCCTATTTGGAATGGATTATCTAAAGCTACGGACATGCCACCAAATACATGCGCTAGTGTATCGCGAATCCCAAAGGCAATCGCCACACCCGTTAAGCCAATTCCAGTTAAAAAGCCATTCAGATTAAAATCCCAAAAGGAAGCAATCGTAAACATAGCAAAAATCATGATAAGCACTTTACCTATTCGTAGGAAAAACGGTAATAATACATTCTGATCCTCTTCGCTCGTTAATTCAAATGGTTGTTTCGTATAGAAATTCAAAACATCATAAATCCCTTTAAAAGCAAGAAACACCATAATAGACAATACAAAATTCTTTGTTGATGGATGCGTAAATAAAGGAACCTTTATTAAATAAGATAAGCTGAGCACTATGACCGTCGTCATAAAGGCATAGCCAATTGCTTTACTAAATTGAGCCAGTACATTTGCTTGGAAATTGCGCTGACGATCTTTTAAAAATAGCACGACACGATGAATAATTTTTTTGATGATGAATCGTTGAATAAGCCATCCGACTAAACAAATAATGACGGCAATTAAGCCATCTAGCCAAGTTGGGACTGTAAATTTAGGTAATAACCAATGTAATGAATCCATGTATATCTCCTTTATAACTACCTATGTATCGCCAGCAAAAAGGAGCCGACCTTCAGAAATGGTTAGCCCCTTCTTGTTATTGTATGGCATCATCTGCAAAAAAAGCCTTACTAGCAAACCAAAATTGCTGTTTATTAAAATTATGTTCATGCATGGCAATCACTGAAAATTCAGCATGATATTTTTGCTTCATTTCCTTTAGCATCGTTTTGGCTTGCTTGCCAACGAGATGCTGCCCATCAATAGGTGCTCCTTCTGTAAAAATAATGACATCTGCTTCTGTACCTAATTGATTTTCCTGTAGCAATGCTTTCACAAATTGTAAAACAGGTAAAATGGCTGCCTCTCCCTTTGCCTTATATTCGATAAAACTCTTAAAATCAGCTAAATTTAAATGCCCATTTTCAAAGCGATAGTGGACATGAATTTGCCGATCATACGGTACAATGTATAAATCACGGCCTTCCCGATGCGCACTCATAAATAACGCTAAAATCATACTTTTACAAATCTCAGAATAAGCGGCCATTCCTGTCGTTTGTTCTAAACAAATAATCATCGGGCCAGGGTCTTGTTGATTATCATGAAAAGGTACATAGTAAATATTTCCGCTTTTCGTTGTCTGTTGCTTAAGCTTTTGACGTCTAAGCTCTGACCATTTTCGTTCATAATACTGGCGTTGCTCTTTGCCGTTTGCTAAGCGTTCTGCCTTCTCAATAGCAGGAATATTCTCTTGGATTTCATGCATAATATCCGTCAATTCCAGAGCAAATGCTGCCATATTTCGTAATGGTTCACTCTTGAAAAAATAATCGATAAAATAATGTTGTTCCCCTTCACTTAACTCCTCTATATGTAGGTTTTCATAGAGAAAACGTAAATAGTCAAGTTGTTCTATTGTCAACTGCTTGTCAAATTGCTTGATGAGGGATTCAATTGCATCTTTCATATAGCAGCACCTCCTAAGCACCACATTTTTTGGATAATGTCTATAGTATAACCAAAAAATTTTTTTGACAATACAAAAACGCTCGCTATAAAGACGCTACAGCCAAAGACAATGTTGCTGCTTCAGGAGATTTTTTTCTGCAAATGAAAAAAAGAGCTAAAACGCAGCTCTTCTCTCTTAATTATTTAATTCATAATGTTTGCCCTTTACTAAGTAAAATAGATGTTCAGCAATATTTGTAGCATGATCAGCAGAACGTTCTAAATAGCGGCAAATAAATGTTAGGTGTGTAATCTGTGAAATATGGGAGGGATTTTCTACCCCAGCACGAAGTAAAAGGGTGATCGTCGCTCCGTATAAATCGTCCACGTAATCATCTAACTCTGCAATCTCTTTAGCGCGTACCGTATCTTCCTCAGTAAAGGCCTTCATGATGCTCTCTAGCATTTCTACTGTTTTATTACACATGGTTTGGAGATTTGTTATTGGGAAAATCATTGGCTCCTTACCGATTCGAATTGCTTCTTTAGCTATATTAACCGCATAGTCCCCTACTCTTTCCATATCTGAAGCTGCCTTTACAAGAACCATGAGACGGCGTAAATCTGTTGCTACTGGCTGCTGCTTGGCAATCATTAGGATCACATGGTCATTAATTTCTTCTTCAAGGCGATTAATGATTAAATCGTCTTCCAAAATTTTTAAAGCCTTTTCTAAATCCTGCTCCACCAATGCTTCAAAAGCTGTTTTTAATGCAAGGATACTGCTATTGGCAATTGCAAGAAATTGCCCCTGTACCTCTTTTAACTCTTGTTCAAAACGTTCACGTACGATCATTCATTGCTCCTCCTTAGCCGAAACGTCCCGAAATATAGTCTTCTGTACGTTGATCTGCTGGTGTTTGGAAAATAACATCCGTTTTATCGTATTCGACAACCTCTCCACTTAGGAAAAATGCTGTACGATCAGAAATACGTGCCGCTTGCTGCATATTATGTGTCACGATGACAATGGAATAGTCCTTTTTCAGTTCTTGGACCAACTCTTCCACTTTCAATGTAGAAATCGGGTCTAAGGCAGATGTTGGCTCATCCATTAAGATTACATCAGGCTCAATCGCTAAGCAACGTGCAATACAAATACGTTGTTGCTGACCACCTGATAATCCGTAGGCATTTTGATTCAAACGGTCTTTTACCTCGTCCCAAATGGCTGCCCCTCTTAATGACTTCTCCACAATTTCATCCAGAATTTTTTTATTTTTAATGCCATGAATTCTTGGTCCATAGGCAATGTTATCATAAATAGATTTTGGAAACGGGTTTGGCTTTTGGAATACCATCCCTACACGTGTTCTTAATTCTTCTACCGTATAGTTTTTATCTAAAATATTTCGCTCACGATATAAAATCTCTCCTGATGTACGTACGATTGGTACAAGTTCAACCATGCGGTTTAATGTTTTTAGATACGTAGATTTCCCACAGCCAGATGGTCCAATAATAGCCGTTACTTCATTTTCATAGATGCTTAAATTAACATCTTTTAAACCATGATGGTCACCATACCATAAGTTTAAATTGCGTGTATCATAGACAATATTTTTCGCCACATCTGCTACAGACTTAGTCGTTGCCTGATTCCGTTTGACAATTGTTTTTTCCTCTTTAAAATCTAATACCATAAGGTCACCTCATTAATAACGTTTTTGGAATTTATTTCGGATATAGATGGCGATCGAATTCATTAATAACAGCACTGTCATAAGCACTAAAATACCTGCTGCCGCTACATACTGAAAGGCTTCTTGTGGTCGTTTTGCCCAATCATAGATTTGCATTGGTAATGCTGTAAATTGACTCAGTAAACCATTCGGTAAAAACTGCAGGATAACTGGAATTCCAATTACAACTAGTGGAGCTGTTTCTCCAATGGCACGAGACAAGGCTAAAATACTTCCTGTTAAAATACCTGGAATGGCAGCTGGCAATACAACACGCAAAATCGTTTGCCATTTCGTTGCACCCATGCCATATGAAGCTTCACGTTGTTCGTTTGGCACTGCACGAATAGCCTCTTGAGCCGCTACAATGATAACCGGTAAAATTAACAAACTCATTGTAAAGCCAGCAGCTAAAATACTTTTTCCTAGATCCATCATACGTACAAAAATAGTTAATCCAAGTAATCCAAAAACAATGGAAGGAACACCTGCTAGATTCGATATATTCATGCGAATAAAGTCATTGATTTTATTTTTCTTGGCATACTCCTCTAAATAAATCGCAGTACCAACTCCTAAAATAATCGATACTGGTGCTACAACTGCCATTAACCAAAGCGAACCGATTAAAGCAGCTTTGATACCTGCCTTATCCGCAAATCGTGATGCAAAATTCGTCAAGAAATCGATGTTTAAGTAATCAATCCCCTGTGTCACAATGCGGTACAGTAAAACAGCTAAAGTAACAAGTGCAAACGTTGTAGCTAAGAAAAATAGAGTTTTCCAAACTTTATTTGCTGTAATACGCTTTGTCATTCGTTTCATGACGACTGTGTCATCCATATAGCGCATGCTAGTAAACCTCCCTGAAGCGTTTCGAAATATAGTGAGCAAGTAAATTCATTACTAGCGTAAAGATAAATAGTGTGAATCCTACTGAATAAATTGAGTAATAAATGGTTGTACCGTAACCCGCATCACCAGTTGAAACCTGTACAATGTATGCAGTCATTGTTTGAATAGAGTCTGTCACATTGAGGTCAAATTTCGGTGTTGAACCACCTGCAAGTGATACAATCATTGTTTCTCCAATTGCCCGGGAAATAGCTAACACAACTGAAGCGATAATCCCTGAAAGCGCAGCGGGTAATACCACTTTGATTGCTACTTCAAATTTCGTCGCACCTAGAGCTAAGGCTCCCTCACGCATACTATTTGGTACAGATGACATGGCATCTTCTGAAAGAGACGTAATCATTGGTAAAATCATAATCCCTACAACAATACCAGGACTTAATGCATTAAATAGTTTGAGTCCAGGTACAATTTCTTGTAAAACTGGTGTGACAAATGTTAAAGCGAAGAAGCCATAAACAATTGTTGGCACACCTGCTAATACCTCTAAAATAGGTTTCACTGTACGTCGTGTTTTCTCACTTGCATATTCACTTAAATAGATAGCTGAAGCAATTCCAAATGGTACAGCTACTACAACTGCAATAAGTGTCACTTTTAATGTACCAGCGATTAATGGCAGTATCCCAAATAACGGTTCGTTACCTGAAAACGGTAACCATTTAGTACCGAAAAGGAAATCCGTAATCGACACGCGTTTAAAGAATTCAAACGTTTCAAAAATAAGGGTGAAAACAATGCCAAATGTTGTTAATATCGAAATAATAGCTGCAGAAAATAATAGAGCTGGCATGGCTTTTTCCACTATTTTCTTTGTTTTTTGGTTGCGCGAATTTGCAATTAATTGCTGCACAGATGATGTCTTATCTTCCTTTTGAGAAACCATTGGGAGCTCCTTTCAAATAAGTGAGGGAAAGAGCATACATCTCTTTCCCTCTATGCATGTCTTCTTATTTTAAGCCTTCTAAAGTTTTTAAGCCTTCAGTATATTTTTCTTCAGGTAAACGAACATAGCCCACTGCTTCAGCCATATCGCCTGCGTTTTCAAGTGTAAATTTAATGAAGTCGTAAGCTGCTTCATTGTCCTTCATCGCACTATTTTTTACGTATGTGAATAATGGACGTGAAAGTGGTGTATATTCGCCACCTTCAATTGTTTCATTTGTTGGCTCTACGCCATTTACTTTGACAATGTTTAATTTATCTTTATTTTCAAGGTAGTAAGCATAACCGAAGAAGCCGATCGCATTTTTATCACCAGAAACACCTTGCACTAGCATATTATCATCCTCTGATAATGTTGCTGAGCTTACTAGATCTGCACCATCTAAAATCACTTCATCAAAGTAGTCGTATGTGCCTGAATCAGTACCTGGTGAATAGTAAACGATTTTTTCATCTGGCCAAGATGGATCAATATCAGACCATTTTTTCTCAGTCCCATCTTCAATCCAAATTTTTTGTAGTTGTTCGACCGTTAAGTCCTTCGCCCAATCATTTTCTGGGTTCACGACTACTGATAAACCGTCATATGCTAAAGCTAGCTCTGTAAAATCAATGCCCGCTTCTTCTAATTTCGCTTTCTCTTCATCTTTTATATTACGAGATGCATTTGAAAAGTCTGTTTCACCTGCGATGAATTTTTCAAAACCACCACCAGTACCAGAAACCCCCACTGATACTTTGACATCTGGTTGTGTACCTGCATACTCTTCAACAACTGCCTCAATGATTGGTGCTACTGTTGATGAGCCATCTCCAGCTACAGACCCTTGTAGCTTTTCATCAGCAGCTTCTTGTCCTGAGCTTGCTGGTGCGTTCGTTTCTGTATTGTTTCCGTTTTGTGCAGAATCGCTACCACATGCACCTAGCATTAATGCAGAACCCATTACCGCTGTCATCGTTAAGTACTTCCACTTTTTCATCTCATTTGCCTCCGTCATGAACTGTTTTATAGTTATTTGTCTTACAATCTTTACTATAATGACTGATTGTTGAAGTCGTATAAACGGTTCGTAAAAGAGATGTAAAGGAATGTAATGCTTTGTAAACGTTTGTAAAGATGAATTTACAATAGGGGAAACTTGCTTCCTATAGGAAAGGTGTTATAATAAGCAATTGTGTTAGGAAATATTTATTTTAATGATAAGGAGCGTTTGACCTTTGTCATGAAACATGCAAAAGTACAAAATGTCGATTATTTTAAAACATATTTATCATTAGTAATGGAACATCGGGACTACACACTTCAAGAGGCGGTTGATTTTATGCTAGCTTCTTATTTCTATAACAATATAGAGCTTTATGGGGTAAAACCAAGAGAGCAATTTGAATTAGCCATTCAGCAATTATCCGCATAAAGGCACTAAATATCTGAAAGGGGCGTTTTGCTATGCAAACGCCCCTTTCCATTACTCATGACTAGTCTTAAAAAAAGTAAAAATAAAACGGATTTGGGAAATAATTTTTCCAAATCCGTTTTGTATTAGCGCGTATCCAATACCCTTTATTCCTGCTCATTCTCTCCAATTTTTTCTTCCGTAATCGCTGGTAAAATTGGCTGTTTTACATTACTATCTGTTACTTTTTCAGCTTGATATTTAGCTTTTAATTCAAAATACTTATCTAAAGAACGTCTAGCAATGACATTATTTTGATAGTAGTGTGGAGCTAAATTTGTATTAACCCATGGGATCACAACTGCATAGGCAATTTCAGGATTTTCATATGGGGCAAAGCCAACATGCGTTAAATTAATCGTATTTGTGCCGTAATGCTCACGTAATGGACCATAATACACTACCTCTGCAGTCCCTGTTTTCCCTGCTGCTGTATATGGAGCATCGGCAAATTGTGCTCGTGCTGTACCATGTGAACCAGTATATACACGACGTAGCCCTTGCTTTACATAATCGATCTCTTCTTTAGGATTATCAATTTGATTCAAAATAGTTGGACCTACTTCGGTTACTAATTGTCCTAATTGCTTTCCATCCTGAGATGGGTCACGAACCTCTTTCACAACATGTGGCTGAATACGATAGCCACCATTGGCAACTGTCGAAATATATTGCGCAAGTTGAAGCGGTGTATACGTATCATACTGACCAATAGCCAAGTCGAGTGTTTTACCACCCATTGTAGGACCTGATGGACCACTCACTCCGCTAAATTCATTTGGTAAATCAATGCCTGTTTTCACACCTAAACCAAATTGCGCATAATTATTACGCATTTTTGAGAACGTATCGTCCTTTAAGCGTAATGGCATACCATAACTATAAGGTGTTCCATTAAGCAGCAACGCAATTTTAAACATATAGGAGTTGGAAGAACGTTCTAATGCCAACAAGTCATTCATCGGAATATATCCAGCCCTGTTAAAAATAGATGTTTTCGGATCCGTGCTAGCTAATTTAATCGGCTCGTCTCCCATTGAAGTACCCATCGAAATAACGCCCTGATTGTAGCCAGTGAGAACTGTTGCTGCTTTAACAGATGAACCTGCCTCATAAGCCGTGGTAAACGATCCATATGCATAGTCAACGACTTCATTTTGCCCTGTCTCGGGATTTTTTTCTATTTTCTTACCTACCATCGATAAAATGTCGCCTGTATTTGGATCCATCATAATTAGGAAGGCGCGATCTAATAGATAGGAGCCTGGAAGTGCTTTTAAGTTAAGCAGTTCTTCTTCTACAATCTTATCCGTTTCAGCCTGCAGCTCACTATCCAATGAAAGGATTAAGTCTTTACCTGGCTCCCCTTCATAGGTTGTAACTGTATCGACTACCTGACCTTTTTTATTGGTAATATTTTTCACAACTGTTTTTTGACCTTGTAGTAATTCTTCATATTGTGCTTCAATGTAACTTTCTCCCACACGGTCATTACGTGAGTAGTCACGTGCTAAATAGTAATTGAGCTTCTCTTTCGGTATCCCTTTTGTTGGGACCGTTGTACGTCCAAGAATAGATAAAGATGATAATTTGACACGTTTCCAGTCTGTTGTTGTATTAACACCTGGTAGTTCAGTTAAACGCTCAGATACACGAGCAAATTCATCAGCTGATACATTTTCACTTTTAATAATTTGAGGAGATAGATTATAGCCAGATACCATTTCACGATAAATCGCTAATACCTCTAAATCTGCCTCTGTTAATTGTAAAAGTTCTTCGTTTGTGATACGTTCCCGTACCAGTTTATCAATCTCTGCATTAATTTGACTTGTTGTAATATTTTCTTGTGCATTAATCTTTGCTTTTTCTGCCTCTGTAACTTTTTCATAGGCAGCATCATGATTTTGTAGTATCCAGAAATCCTGTTTATCACGCAATGTGACACGCTTTGTTGGCTGTTCAATCAATTGTGCCAGCTTTTTCGCGATATCAAGCATCTCCTCTGTTGTGGTCGTTTGCATTTTCGTATACGTTATGGCATTTTCTGGGTGATTATCTACTAAAATACGACCATAACGATCATACATGCGTCCCCTTGGTACACTTGTGTTGACAGGAACCTCTTCTGTACGCTCTAAAATACGTACATAATCTTCCCCTTTGACGATTTGCATATAGCCAAGTCTAAAAATTAACATTGAAAATACGATAAATATTGCAAAGAAAAGGATATTCATACGAAATGTTAAGTTAGAATGATGTTTTGCTTTAACACTCGCCGCGCGATTTTTTCCTGGTGCTTTGCGCATATGTATTCCCCTCCTCATCTTCTGATCATTTCAATACACGATACCTAGTATACCATTCGAAGGTATGACAGAAAAGCACGCACTTTCGATTTCTTATGTAAAACATCATTTATTTGACGGTACTTTATGGAGAAAGGTTGCCCTATTCCATGCTATCCTTTTATTTCAGCTTCATTATCCTGATATTTTTAAATTCTAACTCTTAATTTGCTGTTTTATCCAACAAAAAAAGGCTATGCCCCGTGAATGCTCACTTTAGGCACAGCCAATTATTCGTTATTATTTTGCAGCTTGGAATTTAGCTTCTACTACATCCCAGTTTACTACGTTCCAGAAAGCACCGATGTAATCTGGACGACGGTTTTGGTAGTTTAGGTAGTATGCATGTTCCCATACATCTAAGCCTAAAACTGGAGTTTTCCCTTCCATTACTGGAGAGTCTTGGTTTGGAGTAGACGTAACAGCAACTGAGTCACCATCAACGATTAACCAAGCCCAACCTGAACCAAAGCGAGTTGTAGCAGCTTTAGCAAATTCTTCTTTGAAAGCATCAAAAGAACCGAATTTAGCATCGATTGCTTTTGCTACTTCACCAACTGGTGTATTTGAACCGCCTGGAGCGATTACTTCCCAGAATAATGTATGGTTAGCATGTCCGCCACCGTTGTTGCGTACAGCAGTTTGTTTGTCAGCTGGAAGAGCATCTAGGTTTGCGATTAAGTCGTTAATGTCTTTTTCTGCAAATTCAGTACCTTCTACTGCTGCGTTTAAGTTTGTTACATAAGTATTGTGGTGTTTAGAATGGTGAATTTCCATTGTTTTTGCATCGATATGTGGTTCTAATGCGTCATAAGCGTAAGTTAATTGTGGTAATTCGTAAGCCATTGTTAAGTTCCTCCCTAAAATAAGAAATAATTAGTACATCCTTAGATTATCAAAATTGGTCAAACCATTCAACGAAAAATACTTCAATTTGAAGATTTCAGCCTTTTGACCGAAATACCGATATGTTTACTATCTTACCCTTTACTCACACTCACTAAACCTTAAAAGTGAGGCATTAAATGGCGATAAAAAATACAATAATCATAACAATTTGAATAACAGCCTTGACAACAGTAGATGTTAAAAAGCCAATTAAAGAACCGACACCACTTTTCACTGCCTCACTAAATGTACGTTTCTCAACGATTAGTTCCGCAATCACAGCCCCTAAAAATGGTCCAATTAAAATCCCTGCCACAGGGATCACAAATGGACCAATTAATAACCCGATGGTGCTCCCCCACATGCCAGCATTGGAACCACCAAACTTTTTGATACCAAACGCATTTGCCACAGTATCCGCCCCAAATAACAACACGACAAATAGTATTTCAATGACCCAAAACCACCAGCTTAGCTCTGCGAATGAGAAAAATAAGCCATAGAGCAAAAATCCACCGACTAAAAACAGTACTCCGGGAATAATTGGATACACTAAACCAATAAATGAAATAATAAAGCAGGCAATCACTAAGATCCAGCCAACAACTTCCATAAAGATTCTCTCCTTTTAACGTGCATTGCCTTTCATACGAAATAACAAAGTGAAAAGTTTCATTAATGACGAATGCCTAAAATAGAATCTGCAATATTTACTGCATGGTCTCCTATACGCTCTAAGTTGCTAACGATATCCATATAAACAATTCCTGCAGCCCCGCTACACTCATTCGTGTTTAATCGGGCAATATGCTTTTGACGTAGTTTATCTTCCATATCATCAATCAGGCTTTCTAGCTCTGTTACTTCTTGAGCTAAGCTCAGGCTAGCGGTATCTAATGCTTCTATACTTTTGCGTACTGCCTCTATGGCTAAACTAAACATACCTATTAAGTCCTGTCGCGCTGATTTACTTAAGCTTACCTCGTGGTGATCCTTGTACTGTAAAAGCTCTAAAATATTTTCAAAGTGATCCCCAATTCGTTCAAAATCCCTTACATTTGTCAATAAAGTATGATGTCTTACTGAGTCTGCACGGGAAAGAGGCTGCTTAGACACCATTACTAAATAATCAGTAATTTCATTGTCTAGATGATTAAGCCCGACTTCTAGCTGTAGCACCGTTGGAATATGCTCTACCTCTCCAGATTTCATGTATAGAAACGTTTCTTCCAACCCACGCAATGCATGTTCACCCATTCGCAATACCTCTTCTTTAGCTTGACCCAGCGCAATAGCGGGTGAGGAATCAATGAATGATGGATCTAAATGCTTAGTTGTTACATTGATATTGCCATCATGTCCCGGCAGTAGCTTTGTAACTAATGCTGCGAGTCCAGCGATAAATGGTAGTTGGATCATCATATTAAATACATTGAATGAGCCATGAGCAATGGCAATTTGCATGCGAGGCTCTAAATGAAATACGCCACTAATCCACTGTACATATTGCATAAACGGTGTGAACAATAACATAAAAATAATCGTCCCAATCACATTAAATAACACATGAGCCGCTGCTGCACGCTTAGCATAAATAGAAGCACCAAGAGAAGCTAAAACTGCTGTAATGGTCGTGCCAATATTTTCTCCAAACAAAATCGGTAAAGCACTATTTAAACCAATTAATTGTTCTGCATATAAACCTTGCAATACCCCCACCGTTGCGGTAGAGCTTTGCACCAGTAAGGTGAAAATGGTTCCTAAAAATATGCCTAATATCGGTTGGTTACTTAAATGAAGCGTTAACGATGCAAAATCTGCAAGCTGGTGTAACGCCTGCATACTAGCACTCATCAACTCTAGCCCTAAAAATAAACCGCCAAAGCCAAATAGAATCTGACCAATATGTTGATACGTTGCTTTCTTTAAGAAAAATAAACAGGCAGCCCCAATTGCCAATAAAGGGTAAAAATAGAGTCCAATATTAATACCAATAATAAATGCTGTAATCGTTGTACCAATATTTGCCCCCATAATGACGCCGATTGCTTGACGCAATGTTAAAAAACCAGCACTCACTAACCCTACAGTGATGACTGTTGTGGCAGAACTTGATTGTATGCAAATCGTTACAAATATACCAACTAGGACACCCATAATAGGGTTTGTGGTAAAGCGATTTAACCATTCACGTAACCGATCATCCGCTGATTTTTGTAGCCCATCCCCCATGAATTTAATGGAAAATAAAAAGACCCCTAGCCCACCTAAAAACTGAAAGAGAATGCTTTGCCAATCTATTGTCAATTGTTTTCGCTCCAATTCCTACATCTCTACTACCCTCGTTCTAATCATTAAATGATTCCAAACAAAAAGTAAAGAAATCCTTTAACTTCTTTACATAATGTTAACATTTTAACATCAAGACCCTCCTCATTTATACTTCTTTCATATCTTGTCCTCTTTGAACATGTTAAAATATCGATTGGAGGAGATATAGCATGAAACACTCACAGCTTTTTATTGATAGTCTTATACATCCTAAAAAACTAGCAGCCTATCGTTTATTACCTATTGGAAAGGTTATTCAATATACTTTTCTACTGATTACCATTGTTTCCGTATTCTCTTTAGGTCGTTTTGCAGCAGGTATGTCCGTTGATACATTCGATATGGACAGTTTAACTGGTTTAACAGATTACATAGAGGGCATTAAATGGCTCTTATATCCATTCACCTTCCTAATGCTTTTCGTCGTGACAACAATGCTTATTTTTGCACAAATTGCCCTTTATGCTTTAGCAGGTTTATTTATCTTGAAAGCGATGAAGCGTCGGGGTGAGTATCGCCATATCTGGAGAACAACTACCTTTGCGATCACTTGGGCTACGTTACTTTCGATGTTAGCAGACTATCTGCCCGTTAGTAGTACTGTTATCACTGTACTATCTTTATTTTTAACCATTTCTCTATTAATTGTGGCCTTTACAAAATATCCAAAACAACCAAATTTAAAATAATGTGCATGAATCCCCTCTCTTCTCAATATAGTGTAGAAAAGGAGGGGATTTTTTGCGAGCATTCATCTTAACAACTATCATTATCGTAATTGCCTTTGTCGTCAAAGTAGATTTAACAGAAGGGTCCATCCCACTTGCGGCTTTATCCACAAAGACCTCAGAAAATGGACTTTGTGAACAACAGCGTGAGCCAAATTATATTACTGTACAAACGATTGAAGGAGATACCATCCATAGTTTATTTGCTCTACACCCTGCTAAAGTTCCCATGACCTTTCCAGAACGCTTACAACTTTTTTACAACTTAAACCCACACTTACAATTACAAGCACTAGTTCCAGGTGAAAATATCAAGCTTCCTCTCTCATTTGAGCTTGAAAACAAATGCGGAAAATGAAAAGTTAGCGTTTCTTCCTTGTCCTTATTTTCTTACACTGCTAAAATAAATGACAGTGACGGCTGAAAATAGTGGCCCGAAAAGGAGAGAAAGTTAATGAGTGAAATTTGTCACCGTACAAATACACGTCCTGTACGTGTCGGTAACTTAACAATTGGTGGTAGTAATGAATTATTCATTCAAAGTATGTGTACAACCAAAACACATGATGTAGATGCAACAGTGGCAGAGATTCTTCGACTTGAAGAAGCAGGCTGTCAAATAGTTCGAGTTGCAGTTCCAGATGAGCGTGCTGCAGATGCAATTGCCGAAATCAAAAAACGTATCCATATTCCTTTAGTAGCTGATATTCATTTTGACTATAGATTAGCATTAAAAGCCATTGAAAATGGTATCGATAAAGTACGTATTAACCCAGGTAATATTGGTCGTAAAGAAAAAGTGGAGGCTGTCGTGAATGCGGCTAAAGCAAAGGGTATTCCAATTCGTATTGGTGTAAATGCCGGTTCATTAGAGCGTCATATTTTAGAAAAATACGGCTATCCAACGGCTGATGGTATGGTTGAGTCTGCTCTTCACCATATTAAAATTTTAGAAGACTTGGACTTCCACGATATTATTGTATCGATGAAGGCATCTGACGTTAATCTTGCCATTGAAGCCTATGAAAAGGCGTCTAAGGCTTTTAATTATCCGCTACATTTAGGGATTACAGAATCAGGTACACTGTTTGCTGGTACTGTAAAATCAGCGGCTGGACTTGGAGCCATCCTATCAAAAGGAATTGGTAACACATTACGTATTTCACTTTCAGCAGACCCTGTTGAGGAAATAAAAGTAGCACGTGAACTATTAAAATCCTTTGGTCTAGCTTCTAATATGGCAACATTGATCTCTTGTCCAACATGTGGACGCATTGAGATTGATTTAATTTCCATTGCGAATGAAGTAGAAGAATATATTTCTAAATTGAAGGTACCTTTAAAAGTAGCAGTATTAGGCTGTGCGGTAAACGGTCCTGGAGAAGCGCGTGAGGCAGATATCGGTATTGCTGGTGCCCGTGGTGAAGGCTTGTTATTCATGAAGGGGAAAACAGTCCGTAAAGTGCCAGAAGAAACAATGGTGGAAGAATTGAAGAAAGAAATTGATAAATTAGCAGCAGAAATGGAAGAAAAACGCGCAGCGGAAGAAGCTCAAAAAGCGAATGCCTAAGGAGGTGCTAGCATGAAGAAGCCCCGCTTTGGTATTGATATTGATGGGACTGTGACATGTCCAAGTACACTCATTCCACATATTAATAAACAGTACAATGTAAATATTACGCTGGATGATGTTTGTGAATATGATTTTTTATCTGCCTTCCCACACCCTATTGACCGAAGTGCCTTTAATACTTGGTTTAAGGAAAATGAACCTTACATGTATGAAGTCTCTGAGGTGGCAAAAGATGCAAAAAATATTCTAAGCGCTTGGAAAAATAATTTTGAGCTGTATTATATTTCTGCACGAGGTGAAAATGTAGCAGACATCACGGTCGATTGGTTTAAATCGCAAGCTATACCTTACGACCATATCGAGCTTCTCGGCAGCCATGATAAACTAGCCGCTGCAAAAAAACATAATGTAGAAGCTTTCTTTGAGGATAAGCATGATAATGCGGTGATGCTGGCAGAGGAGTTAAAAATACCTGTTGTGTTATTTGATACACCTTATAATCGTCTTGCCGTTCCTAATAATGTTGTAAGGGTTTATAACTGGCAGGAAGCGAATCAATTTATTACACACTTCTTCAAATAAGTATAAGAGCTGTACGCAAAGTTGGATGAAAATTTCACCTTGCCTACAGCTCTTTTAATTTAATATTGAAATTTAGCTAGTGCTGCCTGTAAGGAGTCCGTCATAGCTGTTAATTGTTGGGCTTTGCTATTGATGTCATGAACCGCTAAATTTTGCTGTTCCATCGTTGCCAATAGTTCCTCTGTTCCTGCTGAGGATTGTTGGCTAACAGCCGTCATATTTTCCACTGCACGTACAACCTCCTGCGTCTCCCTTTGAATGACACTGGAGGCAGCTGTCACATTATCGATTTGCGCTACTGTATCGACAATATGGCGTAAAATCGCATCAAGTGCCTGCTTATTGGCATCAATATATTGCGTATTGTTTTCCACAGCTAAGACAACACTTTGCATAGCATCACTAGCCTTTGCTGCTTCTCTAACAACCATATTAATAATGGAGGCGATTTGGCTTGTTGATTTGGCTGATTCTTCAGCAAGCTTCCGTACTTCCTCTGCCACAATTGAAAAGCCCTTGCCATGCTCACCTGCACGAGCAGCTTCTATCGCCGCATTTAATGCTAATAAATTTGTTTGACCTGCAATTGCATTAATGACTTGTAAAATACGATTAATTTCTGTTGATTGGTCGCTGAGCTGTTGGACGACCATAGCTGTCAGTGACACTTTTTCCGACATCACTTCCATCCCTTGAATAGACTGCTCTGCATGAATTAAACCTTGTTTAGAAGACGCTGTTGTAAGCTGAGAATCCTGAAGCATTTCTTCAATTGCCATTTGAATTGCTTGCAATTTCTGCTCAACCTCATGTGTAACGCCTAATGTGGTAGACGCCTGTTCGGCTTGTACGGTAGCACCTGTCGCCAACTCACTTGTTGTTGTTAACACCTGTTCGATACTGATGCTCATATCATTGGTAGAAGCACGTAATTCTCCGCTGTATAGATTCACCTGATTGGAAATATGTGTAGCCGCTTGTAACAGCTCGCGCATATTGTCTGTCATATGATTCATTGCATGTGCAAGCTCGCCAATTTCATCCTTCGAACGAACCTGTAACGGCTCCACTGCTAAATTTCCACCAGCAATGGTTTTGACCTGTTCCACTGTCTGAACCACTGGTTTGACGATCCGCTGAGCTATCCAAGTAATGGCACCAACTAATACAATAATACCAATAATAGCTAGTAATATTGATAACCACATTGCCTCACTTGCGGCTGCCATTACCTCATCAGATGGAATAATTACCTGCAATGCCCACGGTGTCGACGTTTGACCAATTTGGATAGGTGAGACAGCAATAAAGGAAGCTTCTTGTAAATAGGATGAATAATCCTCTACTAGATAGGATTTGCCCTGTTCAACAGCAGACAAAACTTTATCCGCACTTTTATATTTTTCCATTTCAGTCACTGGTCTATTGACATAATCAGGAGATGGATGGGCAACAAATGTCCCCTTATGAGATACTATGGCACTATACCCTGTATCATAGAGTACATTTTCATTATTAATGGCTACCAATGTTTCTAAGCTTATATCAATTCCAACAAGACCAACGACTTTTCCATCTATTTGAATAGGTATAGCTGTGGAAGTCATCAATACATCTTGACCATCAATTGGGTAAATTAGCGGCTCTAAAATAACCTCTTGTTTCAACGTTTTAGGTAATACATAATAATCACTAGTTTCATAGTCTTCTAGAGGAGCAAGCGTCACACCATTGTTGCTGCGTGCCCAATAGGGAAGGAAACGACCTGATGCATCATGCCCTTTCGAATTGGCAAAATGAGCATCTTGTCCATCAAAGGCATTTGGCTCCCAAATCGTCCAAACCCCTAGGAAGGTATCATTTTGTTCGAGTAATTGTTTGAGCATCTCGTTTGCTAAATCACGATCTCCCTTATGATTGGCTACCATTGTTTGAAGATTAGAGGCTACTGTCCTTGCTGTATCCATCGCATAATCAAGTTCCATTTGCATTTGATATGCACTTTCGGACGCCCGCGATTGAGCGAGCTGTCGTGCATCCTCCACTGCTAATGAATTAGTTTTTACAATATTGACACTTAAAATAATGATGAACACAATCATCATTGTAGATAACGTTGTCAGTAATATTTTATGTAGTAATTTCATATGTACCAGCTCCCGCCTATAGCAACTAAATAAATAATAGCATTTATACGTCAATAAATAACTAAATATTCAGAAAAATAATTCTTATAGAATTTAACTTACAATATAGCTGCATGTCATCCCGTTGTACATAAGATGACACGCAGCCTTAGTTCTCTACTAAAAATGGAATTTTGCTAGTGTTTGTTGTAAGGAGTTCGTCATACCAGATAAGCTTTCTGCCATATTTTTCAGCTCATGAACCGCGGTATTTTGCTGCTCCATCGTTGCTAATAGCTCCTCTGTTCCTGCTGAGGACTGCTGGCTGACAGCTGTCATATTTTCCACTGCCCGGACTACCTCTACTGTTTCCGTTTGAATTAAATGAGAGGCAGTTGTCACTTCGTCGATTTGCGCTACAGTATCAACGATATGCTGTAAGATGGCATCAAGTGCTTGTTTATTGGCATCAAGATACTGTGTGTTGGTTTGCACAGCAGCCACAACATTTTGCATGGCATCGCCTGCTTTGACAGTCTCCTTCACAACCGTATCAATAATAGCTGCTATTTGACTCGTCGATTTGGCGGACTCCTCTGCAAGTTTGCGTACTTCCTCTGCTACGACTGAGAAGCCTTTTCCATGCTCTCCTGCACGAGCAGCCTCTATCGCAGCATTAAGTGCAAGTAAATCCGTTTGACCTGCAATAGCATTTATGACTTGTAAAATACGATTAATTTCAGTCGATTGGTCACTCAGCTGCTGGACAACAGATGCTGTTAATGTGACTTGCTCCGACATCGCCTCCATGCCTTGAATCGATTGTTCCGCATGAACCAAACCTTGCTTAGATGCCTGCGTAGTCTCCTGAGAGCGATGAGTCATTTCCTTGATTGCCGCTTGAATAGCTTGCAATTTCTGCTCTACCTCTTGCGTTACACCTAGCGTTAGGGCTGCGTGCTCAGCTTGTAGGGTTGCTCCTGTCGCTAACTCACCTGTTGTCGTTAGCACTTGATCGATACTCACACTCATATTTTTTGTGGAAGACATGAGACGATCACTAAAGGTACTTGCCTGATTTGAAATTTGCGTTGCTTCCTGAATCAATGTTCGTGTATTACTTGTCATGATATTGACAGCCTTTGCTAAATGACCAAGCTCGTCCTTGCTATCCTCCGCTAATGGCTCCACTGCTAAATTTCCATCTGCAATCGCTTGCACCTGCTCCACTGTCATTACGATAGGTCGAACAATTCGACGAATAAGCCATGTTAGCACGATTATAAGATAAATAAGGCCAGCAACGCCTATGATGACCATCGTCCATGTGAGTTTTGTTGTTTGTGCTAACACTTCTTTAGTCGGTACTGTGACAAGCAATGACCACGGAGTTTCCGTTTTTCCAATATGAATGGGAGCAGTGACAATATAGCTATCCTCTTGTAAATAGCTTGAAAAATCTTGAATAACGGAAGCCTTGCCCTGCTGAATGGCTGATAGAATCTCGTTTCTATATGTATACTGTTCTTGCTCAGCAAATGGCTTTGTCACATAATCATTATTTGGATGTGTCACAAACATGCCATTATTCGAGATAATCGAACCAAAGCCACTCTCAAATAATTTTACTTGTTGGCTTAGTTGAGCGAATGTTTCTAAACTCATATCCACGGCCACGATGCCTTTAAATTCATTGTCAATCGTAACAGGCACAATGATGGACGTTAATAACACATCCTTACCCGCAATAGGATAAACAAATGGTTCCAAAATCATTTCCTGTCCTTTTTGTTTCGGTAATAGATAAAAATCAGACGTATCATAATCAACAATAGGAGAAGGAACGATACGATCACCATCGCGCGTCCAAAATGGAACATAGCGTCCTGATGCATCATGTCTTTCTGTGTTTATGTATTTTTCATCTTGCGCGTCGAAGGCATTAGGTTCCCATACAGACCAAACACCCATAAATTGCTCATTATTTTTCAAAATACGTTGGAACATAGCATCTGTTAAAGCACGATCAGCCTTTTGTTCTTCCACCATTGTAGTTAAATTAGCTGCAAGCGTACGTGCTGTATCCATAGCATAATCAAGCTGAATTTGAATCTGGTTGGCGTGATCCGATGTTTCTGCTTGTGCCATTTTTTGAGCTGTTTCTATTGTTAAATTTTTTGTTTGATAAATATTCACAACTGTTATAACTGCGAATACGACAAATACTGTCCCAATGACAGTTGCGAGAATTTTCCCCAATAAATTCATATGCATCATCCCCTTTAGATAGAAAGTAATAGATACCTAACCAATTAAGCTAATTATAGCATCAGTAACCATGAGTAAAGTATCTAAATCAAGAGGAAATATGTCTTTTTTATAGATAAAAACTCCTGTTTCCAGGAGTTTTTCAAAGTTCAGCTCGCTATATGTCAAGTATGCCTCGTAGCCAACGCTCCACAAAGTTTTCAAACGTAATTCCATAATTATCATAAACAGCATGATAAACAAAGTATGTTCCTAATCGATCAAGCATTTCATCATTAATTTTCATCACAAACCGCTCCTATTCTTTTGATTTTTTACTAAATATTCAGAATTATATATTTCTCAAATGCCGAACAATCAAGTGGAGGTCGCATCGTTGCAAAACCGTCACAAACTACCGCCTTCATGCCCTTTCTTCATATTTTTCTTTTCGTTAAGATAGTTATAACAACTTACTAGACTGGAGGGACTACTTGTGAAATGGATGACAAAAGTTGCTTGTATCACATGCATCTGCGCACTACTTTCTGGCTGTGGTGGTCGATTTTCAGAAATTAAAGATGCTGCTTCAGGCATCAATTCAGCTGCTAATTCCGCAGCTAGTGCAGTTAGCCGAGATGTCCATGCAATACGTGCACTAGACATTAACTATAAAGATACATCGTTTACGGTTAATGACCTATTTAAAACTATTTTACGTGACATACGCTGGGATTATGACCTCGAAAAAAATGAGCTACATGTGAGAGGTACTTGGCAGCCTCCGCTATTTTCTGATCAGGCGTGGAGTGACGACATGAAAGAAAAGCTTGCTGAATCAGGCTTTGTGACTGTTACCTGTAAAATAATTGACGACAAAATTGATAGCGAGCAATCGAGCATAACACTTACATATAATGAAGAAATTCTCTTACAAAAAAATGGTGAGGAAGCTCTCCATCACCTATATGATACTTATTTACTTCCGTAAACTTAGGAACGTCTCTACCATTTAATCATGGCAGAAACGTTCTTTTTTTGAAAAAAATCTTATAATTTCGAAATATCAAAGGCTATCATTTGAATAAACTAAAACCATCACGTTATAATCAAAGTATCACGTGATGGTTTGGAGGTGTTTGCATTGGGACAGAAAAATTAAAGATTGGCGAGCTTGCAGAAAAAACAGGCATTACTAAACGAACAATCGATTACTATACAAATATTGGTTTGCTAGATGCAGAACGTTCTGCAGCAAATTATCGCTACTATGACCCAGCCATGATTAAACGGCTTCAATTTATTGAACAGCGCAAACAACAGGGGCTTTCACTTGTACAAATCCAACATGAACTAAACATCACACCCTATGAAGAAATCGATGTACAGGTGCTTCGTTTAAAAATGCAAGATTTAGAGCATGATGTTACATCTCTGCTAGCACAAATGAACAAGCAAGATGATAAAAGAATTGAAACGATTAAGAAAAATGTTTCACCCGAAAGTATTGCATTAATGCAATCTTTATTATTACTCATTCATAATTAGGAGGTGACGTTCTGTTTTTACAGAACGACTATTTGGAGACCATAATAAACCTATCGATTTTTACCATTTTATTAGCTTTAACAGGCTTTTTCGTAGCAACAGAATTTGCCATTGTAAAAGTACGTTCCTCAAGACTTGACCAGCTGGTTGCAGAAGGCAATAAAAAAGCAGTTGCTGCGAAACATGTTGTTCAACACTTAGACGAATACTTATCAGCCTGTCAATTAGGGATTACTGTAACCGCTCTTGGTATCGGGATGGTTGGTGAAAAAACTTTTGAATTTATGCTTCACCCACTATTCGAAATGATCGGCATTTCTGATAAATATATGACAATCTTTACAATTGGAACAGCCTTTGCCATCGCTACGTTTTTACATGTAGTAGTCGGCGAATTAGCCCCAAAAACAGCTGCCATCCAAAAAGCTGAATCCATTACACTTCTTTTTGCAAAACCCATTATGTTTTTCTATAAGATCATGTATCCATTTATTTGGTTCTTGAACGGTTCTGCACGTGTGTTAGTTGGCTTATTCGGTATGAAACCTGCTAGCGAACATGAGCTATCTCATACAGAGGAAGAATTGCGATTATTACTGTCCGAAAGCTTTAAAAGTGGTGAAATCAATAAATCTGAGCTCAAATATGTTAATAACGTCTTTGAATTTGATGAACGTATTGCTCGTGAAATCATGGTTCCCCGAACAGAAATTGTTGGAATTGAACAAAATGAATCTTTTACAAACATTATTCATTACATCGCTGCTGAAAAATATACCCGTTACCCAATCTATGATGGGGACCGAGATAATATATTAGGTTTCATCAATGCGAAAGAACTATTAACCCATGGTCTACTTGAACAACTTACAGACGACTCATTAGTTCTAGAAGATTTCATAAATCCTGTCATTCGCGTAATTGAAACAATGCCCGTTCAAGAATTACTTGTACGTATGCAAAAGGAACGAATCCATATGGCCATCCTAATGGATGAATATGGTGGTACATCTGGTCTTGTAACAGTTGAAGATATTTTAGAAGAAATTGTTGGTGAAATTCGAGATGAGTTTGATGGTGATGAAATTGCGGATATTCGAAAAATTACAGATCATCACTATTTATTAAATGCAAAAATGCTTGTGGAAGATGTAGAAAATCTATTAAACATTACGCTGGAAGCTGAAGAAGTGGAAACATTAGGTGGTTGGTTCTTAACTGTAAATAACGGCATTAAAGCATCAAAAAATATTGAACTAGGCTCCTATATTTTTAGCATCTATGAGCAACAAGGTCATCAAATTCATTATATTGAGGTTCGTCCTCTTCGAAAAAATCTACTTCTTAAAACAGAGGTTCAATCGTAACTGTAGGAAACAGTATTCCTTATTCCATTATTAGCCATTTCACTATATAATGAATAGAGAAAAATGATTTTAGTTGTAGGGGGCCATACACATGACATTATTTAAGCTATATCATTCAGATGGTATTCACATTATTACTGATGTAAAGAAACACAAAACAAATATTGAGTTAAAAACAATCACGGGAGAAGTTCTATTTATTATCGTGGTAACAGATGAAAATTACACAGTCTACGATGATCGTTTTGCAGGAGCTTCCAAGCAATTAAATTCAGTTGAAGCTTTCGATATTGATGGGAGTTTTCGTAGTTTAGATTTCGATAATATGCGCTCACTATTTAAAGAATCTTTTACAAAGCTATTACAAGAGATTGCTGTGTGTGTCAAAAATAAAGAGGAGCTTGTGGATATTGATACACTCCGCCATAAAGTCAGCGCTCAGATTAAAGGCATCCACTTCAGAGTGATCTCGGATACGAAAAAATATGAAATCTAACATCCAACAGACTGTCCATTAGGGGCAGTCTGTTTCAATTTTACGCGATCTCAGCCACTTCCTAAGGTGAAAGAAAAACACGCTTCTTTACTTTCATGTATAATAGAACTTAACAATCTGAAAATAAGGGGTGTTAGGATGAATCGTGAACAATTAATCACACTCGTTTCAGAAAAACTGAAATTAATCCGTACAGAAAAAGCTTTCACACAGGATCAAATGAGTGATTTACTAGGATTATCAAAAAAAACACTTGTCCAAATTGAAAAGGGCCGTATACTAGCTGGCTGGACAACCACTGTTACAGTTTGCACATTGTGTCGAGACAGTACGATTTTACAGCATGAACTTGGTGGTGATCCATTAGAGGTTGTAGATTTAATCGCAAATAATGGAACATTGCAGCCAAAGGAGAAAACAATGGGTGGATACATATGGTGGAAAAACATTCAGGAGTATGGTGGTTTTCGACTACAGCAAAACGTCATCAGTCAGCATTATCGCATTTTAGACAGCAATAATTTTCGCCTCATTTCAACCTTTGATGAACAAATAGCGAAGCAAGCATGGGAAAAACTACAGATATAATTTTTAAGTCAAACAGTAGGAGCATTGCAATTTGCTTCTGCTGTTACGTTTCAAGCATTTCCCCTCCTCTCATAACTCATCTTCTCTAGACAAATGAATAAAGCTATAAAATCATCCTTCATATGATAAACATAGTAGTAGGAGAATTGTTTCTTTAAAAATTCTATGAAAAAAGCTAGGAGAAGCTAGAAAAGTCGAAACTTGTAGAATAATTCTCTATACTTAAGGGTAAAGCTGTACTATTAGAAAGGATGCTCGTACATGAACCGTATACTAGCAATTAGTGACATACATGGAGAATTAGGGCTACTGGAAGAACTATTATTAAAAGCAAACTATGACCCAATCAACGACCAGCTTTTTCTTCTTGGTGATTATATTGATAGAGGGCCCTCTTCTAGTGGTGTGTTAAATTTAGTGAGTGAACTACAGACAAAAGGTGCACGCGTTTTACTAGGCAATCATGAGGCGATCATGCTCAATGCATGTCGTTCAGGCCTTGCTAAGCCATGGAACCATTGGGTAGGACTTTGTGGTGGTGAGGCTACATTAGCAAGCTACGGTTATCAGTTGGCAGACTTTGAGGAAGCCATCCAAAGTAATACACTACCTAGCTTTATTAAAACGCTCCCTAAGCTCGAAGAACATTTACAGTTAATCGAGACATTTGAAATATATATTGAGTTAGAGGATGCTATTTTCGTCCACGGTGGCGTTGTGCCAGGTGCTGCAATAGCCGAAACTGACCCCATGCGCTTACTTTGGATTCGTGAGGAATTCCACGCAGGCTATCAAGGGGAAAAAACAATAATCTTCGGCCATACCCCTACTTATAACCTGCATCATGATCCAACTGATTATCGTGTTTATTTCGGAGAAAATAATATTATTGGCATTGACGGTGGAGCTGTGTTTGGCGGACGGTTACATGCATTCGAATGGCCTAGTCGCCAAATCATTTCTGTCGATAATAAAAAACCAACAAGTAACGAGTAAACTTGTTGGTTTTTATTTTCGTAATTGTTTTCGCACTACTTATTTTTTTCAGGGCAATTTTTGAAAAAATTAATATAACTTAAAAATAACTCCTACTAGCGAGTACACAATGACTGTTGAGAATAGTATAGTCATATGGAATAGGGAAAAAACAAACATTTTGGTAGCCCATTTCACTTGATCTGTATTACTATGATAACCGTAAATACTCATCACTAGCCAAGCAACACTTAAGATCAATGCCACAAGCATGATGCCTACACTTAGCGAGCCAAATAAAAAGCTTGATAGAATCAATAATATTAAATAGAAATTGGTTTGATAATACGTTCGACGCATCCCTTTGATAACTGGTAGCATGGGCACACTGGCTGCTTCATAGTCTACACGTTTGCGAATGGCAATAGCATAGAAATGTGGCATTTGCCAAATGACCATAACAAAAAATAAACCAAGTATCGCTGGGTGTGTAATATCTGTAGATACAGCAGACCAACCAATTAATGGTGGCACCGCACCACTAATACTACCGATTTCTGTATTATATATGGTACGACGCTTTGTCCACATTGTATAAGGGACTACATATAGGAATACACCTAATAATCCAAATGCCGCTGCTAAAGGTGACGCAAGTGCCAACACTGCTACTCCAATAATTAACATTACAACAGCTAATGATAACGTCGATTTTGCTGACATTTCACCTGTTACAGTTGGTCTGCTTTGTGTACGAGGCATAATTGCATCAATATCACGATCATAGACATTATTAAAGGCCCCTGCAGCTCCAATGACAAGGGCGGAACCGATTGTTGAAAAAATGATTTCTGGTATATTGTCTACAAACGTCATTTTATTTTTATACATGCCTAGCGTTAAACCAGCCCACATAGGTATTAAATTAGATTTGATAATCCCTGTCTTGACGGTTTGCGCTAAAATAGAAGAACGTGATGACTTCCCTCTTGTTTTTTCGGAGGATAGTGGTTTATGCTCCGTTTTCAGATTTTGTTCCATTCAGCTTAATTCCTTTTCTCCATAATTTCTACACGCTTTCATCGATAGAAAGCGACAAAATTTGCATCTAGCACATCAAATTATTATTTTACCCCTTTTAGATCTGTTCTGTCTCTCTTTTCACATAAAGTACATGTTTTTCATCTAACAAAGAACGTTCATTCACAACATCTACTATGATACCACCGACTGACGTGAATTTGAACCTTCTTGCCTCGATTCTTCCAAACACTATTGGAGAAAAATAATTTGATAATAGGTCTTATTACAGTAGGCAAAAAAACCGAGACAAATTTTTGCCTCGGATTTCCTTTTATTGAATTTCTTCCTGTAGTTGCTGTGCTAAAAATGCCACTAGATCACGAAGATTATCAGGTGTTACACCATGTCCATCTGGGTATTGTTTAAATGTCACCGTGGCACTAAATTGTTCAAAGATCTCCTTGCTTTCCATTCCCCATTGAGAAGGTATTACATAATCATAATCACCGTGCGAAATAAAAGCATGTAAATGTTCTACAGAACGAATGGCATATTCCTCCGTCACAAACTTTGGCGTATAGCCACTTAATGCAACAATACCCGTCACTAAATTCCCCATAACAAAGGCAAGTGATTGTGCTAAAACCGCACCTTGGCTAAAGCCTAAAACAAATACTTTATGTGGATCGATTTGATATTCTTCGATGGCCTCTAATATAAATCGTTGCAGTGCAACCAACACTTTATCGAAGATTGCACGATCTGGTTGCCCCACCTCTTGAATGGTAAAAAAAGCATAGCCGGGATGTTGCGTAATTGGTCCTCGTAAGCTAAATATATGACATTGCTCTTGAAAATCCTGCACTAATTGTGGTAAATCATCTTCATGGCTGCCCATGCCATGAAGCAAAAAAATAGCGGGATATTTCTTCGTAGGGTCCATATTTGTTGGTTGTGTATGGTTAAAAGTAAATGGTGTATTCATTTAATCAAATTCCTTTCGCGTGAAGCTTTGTAACAAAATTAGTGTAATTTTGTTTTATTAATTAATCCATCTGTATGGTAGGCAATGTAGCCATTGACAATTCGTATCGTTTCCTGTGGGTCTGCGTCAAAGAGTATTTTTGATTGCTCTGGCGTGGATACAAGCACGGTTAATAAATCCATGCGCATGGAATGCCCAGCAGAGCTATAGGCATAATCATAAATAATCGCTTCCTCTGTCATATCTTCCGACTCATATTGCTGATGGAATAAATCCTTTGCAGCATCCAATTGCTCTGCTACTTGTTGACGAATGCGCATCTGATGCATTAATAATTCCTCTTCAAGAGCTGATGGCTTTAGCCATTCCTTAGCTTGAAGCATTTTTAGAAATTCCTGCTCCCAAGCCTGTTCATTCTCCGTAAAATAAAGCATATTCATCATCAACATGTCCCAAAAGTCCATAGATGTTGCGGCAGATTGTCGCTGCATAGTAATTGTTTCTTTAAAATGCTCTTCCACTTTTGTAATATTCATATTGCGAACTAAATGATTACATACGTTTTCTATAAACTTATTTGCCGCTTCTTGTGCCATAAAAAATCCGTCCTTTATATCTACAAATCATTTTCTTTCTTATCATACCATGATTGTGAAATATGGCAACGAACCCCGCTCACTTGATTTCTCAGTAAAAAGGACGTCTCCATATGCATTGGAGACATCCTCGCTGTGTTGGAAAACAAAATCATCTAAAGCATTTTTTGAAAGGTGAAAAGAGATTTTCGTTACAGATTACTTCGTCACAGGTGCGCCCATGGAGCGAACGCAAGTGAGTGAAGTGGCTCATCGGACACGCTGGCGGAACGGAAATCAACCCCACGCCTTGCCAAAAGGTCTTTTTTCGCTCTTGGCATAATCTTATTTCAACAAAATAAGGATGTCTCCATATACATTGGGACATCCGCATAATATTATAAAACTATTGAAATTAGTTTTCTGTAGAAGACTCCTGAATGTTAGGAAAAAACATAGCTATCCATATTATCTACTGTATTTTGAATGGCATCTTTCAATGACCGCTGCTGTTCGCCACAAGAAGTTAGTGCATCCTCTAAAGTGATTGCTGCATTCGCCATAAATGGAGCCATTTGCAAATCCTTAGCTAATTGAATAAGTACAAGCGCTTTATTCCATTTCCAACGAGGATTTGTTGGATCTAGCTGTATCGCTTGTTCTAAATAACCGAGCGCATCAAATGGCATCCAACCAAAACGATGCATCGTCTGCCCTGTGATTCCCCAATAGACAGCCTTATTCGGATTTTCCTTTACTGCTTGTTGAAAGCAGTGAACACTCTCATTGTATTGATGTGCGAATAGGAACAGCTCTCCCTGTGTAAAAAAGGATTGTGCCTTGTCTGCAGGTGTTCCAGTTTTTGCGACTTCCTCCAATTGCTGAATACGCTTCGCAAATGACTCTTCATCTTTTATTGCCCGTATTTCTACAACTAGATCTGATTCTGGATAGCTTTCATCAGCGCGTTCCAAATGCTGTACTTCGATATGACCAGTTGGCTTTGGATAACGATCATATTCATATTCTTCTAATAATCGAATATACTTTTGTGCTAGTGCTTTGTCTGCTTCATTTGTCACCTGCTTCGCTAATTCATAGCATTTCATCAGTTCACCATTATAAAAATAATCATCCATTGACATTCATCATTCCTCCAGTGTACAACTATTCAGTATTTTTAGTATACACTACAAAAACAAATGAGACCGTATCTAAATAATTATGATACAGTCTCTTCCTTTTCTATTTATTTAACACAACCGTATTTAAGAACGTTCGTAAATCTTCTTCTTTAAGAGCTCCTACAAAGCGATTTACTTCTTTACCATCTTCGAAACGAATGAATGTTGGTGTTGCTTTAATATTATATTTTTCCCATAAATCATCGTATTCATAGACATTCAATTGAGCAATATCAACACCAAGCTCATCGGCAATTGGCATTAATACTGGTGTAAATGCTTGACAGTGTACACAGATTGGACTGAAGAAGTAAGCATTAACCGGTTCGCCCGCTTTAATTTTAGCTTCTAGTTCGTCTGGTAACATAATGTTTTGATAGTTTTCATCATCCAATTGATCAATTGTTTCTTGTTTTAGCTTTTTATCGCCATAAGGGTTATTTGCGCTTTCTAATTTACTTTTGTTTGAGACGTTGGTAAGCACAATAATTGCTGCAAATAAAACAACAATCACTGAACCAATAATTAATAATTTTTTCACTAAAGTAGTGACCTCCTTTTTTACACTAAAAGCCCTAGTTTTAGTGCATTCGCGATTGATTATAAATTGTTTTGAAAACCTAGTAAACTAATTCGCCTTTAAATGAAGATATTTCACATTTATAACATAATTTAAAGTATATTTGGGAACATACATAGTGAGAGTTCATGCAAATTTGAATGTGGGGTGATTATGATGAAAAACTCGTTCCAGCATGTTTTTCAAATTTATACAAAAGATATCCGGAATATTGTCACAAACTGGGTCGTAGCTGTCATTATAGGTGGACTAATTTTTCTTCCTTCTCTTTATGCCTGGCTAAATATTTATGCCTCCATGGACCCTTACGCCCACACCTCTAATATGAAAATCGCGATTGTCAATGAAGATACGGGAACCACTGTAAGAGATGAAGCAATAAATGTCGGGAATGAAGTAATTGAGACTTTACGTACGAATAAAAGCTTTACTTGGAAGCTCGAGACAGAGAAAAAAGCTAAGGAACAATTAAAAAATGGTGATTTCTTTGCAGTCATTATCATTCCAAATGATTTTTCGCAAAAACTAACCTCTATTCTAACCGACAAACCAACGAAGGCCCATATTGATTATTATGTAAATGAAAAAAAGAATCCTATTGCTCCTAAAATTACAAGTAAAGGCGCGAGCGTACTTACACAGCAGGTTTCGAATGAATTTGTATCCACCGTCAATGGGACACTTTTTTCTATTTTTAATACAATTGGAATTGAAATGGAACGTGACATTCCTGATTTCCGCAAATTTGAAAATTATGTTTTTACTATAGAACAGCATTTACCTGATATTAATTCATTTTTAACTCAAGCCTCTACCCAAGGAAAAGAGGCAAATCAATTACTTAATCAGGCACTGACACAAGTTCCACAGGTGGAACAACTAACAACAGATGGTTTAACTACCATTCAAAAGGGTTTACGTTTAGTGAATGAAGCAGATGCTTTATTTAATGAACTATCTCCTATCATCAAAAAGGATGTCACAACTGTTCAAAATATTGCCCAACATTTTACAGATATCATCAATAAGCTCAATCGTATAAATGTTGACCCTGCCTCTATTACACAAACAAAAGAGGCACTTAAAAATCAATTGTCAACTTCTAAAGATAGCATAACCAAGAGTATTCAAACGCTTGAGGCAATGCAAAAATTAATTCAGGCAGATGCTTCGACTCGTAAGCAATTAGAAGACTCTTTAACAACCATTATTGGTTCTTTACAGGAAAGTAATGCAGAAGCGAATCAACCAATCATCGAACAGCTTACAGCCATTCGCGGAGCCTTGGAACATCCTCCAAACTTCATTGATTCTACGTCAAATGCGCTTAGCTCATTACAACAATTACAGACTCTACATGACGATTTACTAAATAAAATAGATCAATTAAAGCCAATTGATAAAGATGTTATCAAGCAAGACATTACAGCTATTCAGCAAATCGCACAAAATGCTACAGCTAATTTACAAAAATTCTTATCCTACTATAACGAAAGTCTAGAGCCACAAATTCGATCGACCCTTACCAGTGCGAAACAAACTTTAACTAACGCTTCTACCATGCTGACAAATGTAAAACAATTCATACCTCAGGCAACAGATAAATTGACTCAGACCAAAAACACGCTAGGTACAGCAAATCAAGCTATTCAAAAAATACAAACTGAATTTCCAACTTTAAGTGCTAAAATCAAAGAATTAGCGAATAAACTACGAACTCTAGAAGAAGAAGCGGATCTAGCAGAGATTGTACAATTACTTAAAAATGATGTCAACGCCGAACGTGATTTCTTTGAGGAGCCTATTAAATTAAAGGAACATCGTGTATTCCCTATTGCGAACTATGGAACAGCCATGACACCGTTTTACACAGTACTCTCTATTTGGGTAGGCTGTTTACTGTTAATTTCATTATTGTCTGTGAATCTCCATGGAGATTCACCTTATAGTATTCGAGAAATTTACTTTGGTCGACTCTTAACATTTGCAACTTTCTCGTTTATTCAAACTCTAATTATTACCATTGGAGATATTTTCTTAGTAGACGGCTCCATTCAAGCACCTGCCTACTTTATCTTATTTGGACTTTTCATTAGTCTCGTATTTGTAACGGTTGTCTACACACTCGTTTCCGTCTTCGGTAATGTAGGAAAAGCATTAGCCATTGTGATGCTTGTGTTACAAATTGCAGGCTCTGGGGGAACCTATCCAGTCGAGTTATTGCCGAGGTTCTTCCAAATAATCAACCCTTTCTTACCTTTTACGTATGCGATTGAAATGATGCGTGAAGCTGTCGGCGGAATTATTTGGTCAACAGTCTGGATGGACCTCATTTTCCTATTAGGTTTCTGGTTCATTTTTATCCTGTTCGGATTCTTCTTAAAAAAATTATTGAGCGAGAAAATGGAACATTTCATGAACAAAACACGTGGATTAGATATATTTCACTGATTTTCAACGAGGCGTCTGTAAATGTTTATGAAAACGATGTTATAATGGAAGTATTGTAAACATGTAGGAGGCGCTATTTTTGAAGAAATCAATTACTATTTTTGTTGTATTGGCGTTACTGTTATTAAGTGCTTGTGGAGAAAATAAAAACAGTGCTGAAACCTCTCCTAAAGCAAATGACGCTTCACATGAAGGTCATGACCATGCAGAGGCATCTGTTGATATCCAAGAAGAAACGGCTTCTGCTGACGTCCTACCAACCTTTTTAGAGGGCAAGCAAGAAAATATACGCTTAGTCTATCAAATCGCTGGACAATCAACAGAGATTCTCGAATGGATGCCATGCTATTGCGGCTGTGGGGAATCTGCTGGCCATAAAAGTAATTTAAATTGCTTTATTCAGGAAAAACGTGAGGATGGTTCGATTGTTTGGGATGATCACGGGACACGTTGTTTAGTGTGCTTAGAGATTGCTGTCCAATCAGCACAACTGCACAAAGAAGGCAAGAGCTTAAAAGAAATTCGTCAGTTCATTGATGACACGTATAAAGAGGGCTATGCAAAACCAACACCAACGGACATGCCTGCATAAAAAAGCAAAGTCGCACATTCGCGACTTTGCTTTTATTGTTTTAGTTGATTTTTCTTTCGTTTACGAAGGATGATATACAGTATAACAGCAATGACAAGAATGAGCCCAACAAATTCTGCAATTAAAACATAGGATATTTCATCTTTTTTAGCTACTTTCACGTCTTCCTTATCAGCATTTTGATTTACGGCTACGACAAATTGTCCTTCTTTTGTTTCAATCGCAGCGTCTGCCTGAGAATTCGTCTCTTTCAAGTGAGCATAAAAGTCACCTTTTACAGAAGCATTTTCTAATGAATGAATCCATAATAAAGGCTCTTTTTGCTGCCAGAAATTTTTCGTTATGAACACATATTGGCCAATTGCCTCTGGTAAAAACCCTTGCGAGATAAGCTGCTCAGATGTGTGAGGAATTTTTGAGGCTTTCTTGGAAAGCCATGTTAGCTGTTCCATTTCTCCCATAAAAATGACTGCATGCCCTTGTAAAGCTTCCTCTGTCACATTCTTATCCTTCATCAGCGAGGTTTTTGCCATGTTACCATTCGTCATTAACGATTTATAAAGGGATACCATAGTTGTATCGTCAATTCCTCCATTATCAGGTATAACGATTAACGTATTTTCATGAAAAGCATTAGGATAATCACGTAATGTAAACGTTGGTTCAGCATCATCTTTTGTAATGGATAATGTGCTATTACTATCAATGTAAATCCAATAGCGTTCATTGGTTGTTTCGCAAGGATCCTCTAGTTGGAACCCTGTTACTTCAAACTGAATATCGGTCATTGACAGTTTGTTGAGCACATTTGTTTGAATCGGTATAACGGCCTCATACATATCTGTTGTAGTCTGTTCTAATTTTCGTAAATCTACTGCATGTGGAACATTATTGATATACGCGATCAATTCTAATTTTCGATCCTCATCCTCTTTACTGTCAGATATTGTTGCTGATTTTTTAACGATCAAGCGCATAATAGCTTCCTTGTTTGCCTCTAACTTTGGCAACGATACATAATAATGGGGTGTCATAGTCGCTTGGCTGGATAAAAGTCGATCCTCAAAGCCAAATTGCTTAAATGAAATCGTCGTATCAGATAACTCTTCTATTTTAGGAACATCGTTAATCGCTAGTGTATCACCAATTAATTGCTCGAATAAGCTTGCTTTGGTTAAAAAAGATAGTCGCTCCTCAATAGCTTGGCCATTTGAAGAGGTTACAGCTAAAAGAGGTACTTTTTGATTCGAATTTGTATTCTGCAGCTCCTGCATCGTAAGTGTCATGGCATCTTGCTCAACGCTAATATTTGTTAACATCTTTTTGAATAGGTTTGTACTAAATTCACTTTTTGCCCCTACAAGGATGATAGGACCTCTTATCTTATTAATAGCATCTTCACGTTCAATCTGTACATCTGTGTCACCATGTTCGGATAAGAAGGCTGCGAGCTGATATGCACTATTTAAAGTGGCCTCAGAGGTCTTCTTTGGTACAATAACCGTCGTAGCATATCCCTCATAGCCTAAAAACGCAGCAGGATAGCTATTTAATGACCAAGCATCACTTTCGTCACTAAATGCTGATATAGACGATAGTATTTCAATACGTAGCCAATTACCTGCGTTGCCAGGAGGCACACAAATTCCTTCCTTAAGAATTCCATAAAAACTAGCTGTGATTTTATGAGAACCCTTTAGCAGTGCTTCTTTTGGAAGGTTAACGGTAACAGTCTGTTTTAATGAATCTGCTTTCAATGGAACTGTTTTAATTGCTACATCATCCACTTTCACTGTGAAGGAGGATGGTGCTATAAGTAGCTCAGAATGCTGGATTTGAAATGTCACTTGCTGGTTATTGGATGGGACATCCCCGTTTAGATTGTAATAAAAATCTCTTGAAGAGGAAGGTCCCAGTAATTCGATTGGCTGTGCTAGTAAGGGCTTTTTCTGCTGTTGATTGCCTTCTATTGCAATGGTGTTGTCATCTACGGTAATGGTAGCTGCAACTGCATCGTTAGCAAAACTAATAAAACCAATACAAAATAAGCACAAATAGAAGAATTTGGTTCTCATTATTCTGCTCCTTTATCTGATTTGGAAAAGCGCTCTGTTTTATACCATTGAACTTCTTGACCAGTAAACATGCGCTTTATTTCTAATAGTAATGACCAAACAACTAGCACAATCCACATTTGAGAGTAGGTAAAATACATAAGTATGACATAGAAGAAATTTTTACGATTCATTTCTGTTTTTTCAATACTTAAGGTTATCATCACTTCACCTAGAAACAGTAAAAAGGCTAAAACCCATAAAACAAGGGCAATGTCGCCAACGGTCAGTCCAATATCATAAAATAAATTAATAATAAACAGGGCATTGGATAAAATGACGCCAAAGAAAAATAAAAAATACGTAAAAAAGAAATAAAATAAATCAAACATGATACTTTTTCTTTTTAGAGTGAAGAATTGACTTAAAAACTTTAGCACTACATATTGATTACCTCTTGCCCATCTAGTACGTTGCTTCCACCATACTTTTAAGGTTTCTGGTTCTTGCTCCCACGTAATGGCTTTTGGGAAAAAACGAATATGGTAGCCTAAATTGTAAACACGGATGGTTAGCTCTGTATCTTCAGCTAATGCTTTTACATCCCAACCGCCTAACTGCTCCAAAACTGTCCGTCGGATTGCAAAATTGGTACCAGGTATAGTTGCCACCTTAAACCATTTCCAACGCCCGCCTTGGGCCATCCACTGGAAACAAATCGTTTCTATATTAATAAAACGAGTTAACCATGTTTCTGCTGCATTAATAACGCGAAATTTCCCAACAGTGGCAGCCGCTTTTGAATCATTCATGAGACCCATTACTAAATACCAAACAGCCATCCGTTCAGGTGTATTATCAGCATCATAAACAACAACGATATCCCCTGTGGAATCAGCTAGTGCCGAATTTAGGGCAGAGGATTTACCCTTCCCTTTGTTTGGCTCTACCGTTTCAATGACACGAATAAATGGGAATTTCTCTGCGTACCGCGCTGCAATAGCACCAGTTTCATCTGAGGAATTATCATTAATAACAATTACCTCGAGTTGATCTTTCGGATAATATAGTCGTGACATGGCTCGTAGTGTCTGTTCAATCACAAGTGCTTCATTGTGCGCTGGTATAAAGACACTGACAGAGGGAACCTTGTCCATTTTTTTAGCCCAGTCATCAATTGGCTTTTCAAAAGTACGAAAGTGTAAGTAGCCACCCTCCATTAAAAACATATGATAAAGCAGCATGATCCAAATGAGGAAAAGTGATATAAAAAATAATGTATTAGCCATTTGTTTTCCTCTCCTCAAATAATCTCTTACGTAAGGTAATACGTAAACGCAAGGTACTAATAAAAAATAATGTGACAAACAGCGAAACAATCAAGACAAGCACCCATAAAATTAATTCAAATGGTCGTTCATCAAATAATATTTTTAAACGTTCGATCTTTGTAAATGCTAATTGTATTGTTTGTTCACCGTTTTCATGTTGCTTAATCGAAACATTTTTGGATGTTACTTGTTGCTTCGTCTGTCTGAGATTAAGTAGTTCAATTTGTGGATGTTCCCTTAAATAAGCGGCAAGCTCCTGAACATAGGAAGCATTAAAATAGGCAGGATATTGAATACCGATGATAGAATTAGGAACTTTTAATAAAAGGTTTATCTTTTGTTTCACCGGATAGAAAGAATATGTTTCTGTTTCTGCCATAGATCCCGCTGTAATCGGATAAATTGTATGGTTATCTTCGCTTTTTGTTATAAATAATTGCTGACTGTCCTGCTGGATACTACTGGTAAAAAGGGAACTATCCCCCTGACTTATAGTAGGATAGATTTTACGTAGCACTAAATACTCAAGGTTTTTTTCAGTTGAATTAGATGAAGAAAGGATAAATGCATAACCTTCCTTTTGTAATTTTTGTAAATAACTTAATAGTTTTTTATTTTCGTGCAAATAGTAGGATCTTTTATCACTTTCATCTACTACAATAGGTGCCACTTCAAGAGCAATCGGTAATTTTTTTGCTGAAAACTCCAGCACGAGCTTTTTTAACTTTTGCATATCTGTATTCATATTAATATCTGATAATACAATAAAAGCGGGGTGTATCTGAGGCTTTGATATTTGCAAAAGCTCCCCCATGATCGCTGGCCACTGATATTGCAATGTATCTTTATTAATAAAATCACCGATAAAAGACCAATTATTTTTTTTGACGATAAAAGGATATGTCTTATTCAAAGAGGTAGCTCTCTCTACTATTTCAAAATCCCCTGATGGTATTACACTTTTCCATTTTATGGGGTTATTTAATACTTCTCCCCCAATAGCTCGAAGTTCCACTACTGGGCCCTCCTTCCATTTTGAAAAAGGAGAAAACTGAAATACATTTTCACCAATCAAAATGGCCGACCCTGAGAATTGATCTATTGCAGACAAGGCACTTGGAGGAATTCTAGTTGGATAGTTATTCATAACAACAATGCGTTTATAAGATTGAAGCATCTGTTCGTTTACATCTTCTATTGATAAAACATCTACTGACGTAAAATTTTCAAGCATGTCTTGTAATGCCAATACATCGATATTAGGCTGCTTGGAACTAGTGACATAAATCAATGCAATGTCCTTATTTTTTTCGGATGCTAGTACAGAGTCACATATAGTGAAAGTATAAAAACAAAGCAATCCAAAGGCGATCCAAAAGCTATAATTAGAGCGCATTTGTTTTCATCTCTCTTTCCAGATCCGATAAAATTTCATCGAACGTCGACTCCGTAAGTGGAAGATACGTATAGAAACTAGTTTTATAATTTAATGTTACCCATTTTCCGTTTAACAATTGATGATTTTTTAAGGCTTGGTCTAATTTATTATAAATAATTTCCATATACTGGTCTGTTGTATCAATTAATAATAACCCAATATGATTTTCGCGAAACCGAAATTTTTTATCTGTTTGTCTAACCGTTTGATGTATCCTTTGAGAAAGTTGTTGCCATAAGTGTTGGACTTCTTTAGCCCCATAAAGCTTTTGAAATTGATCATAATTCTCAAGTTTTAAAATGATAAAGACAAAAGTGTGCTTATGCCTATCTGCTCTACGCATCTCTTCATTCACTGTTATTCGCATACGTGTTTCATTATCAAACCCTGTTTCCACATCAATTGCTACATAGTTTCTAACATCTTCTTGTAATTTTTTTATGTAGCTTGCCTGTTCTGTCATTAATTCATGCACCTTTCCTGCACAAAGTATGAGGAGTAACAGCACGATGCCATAAAGGAAAAAAAACTGCATGGAAAATGAAGGGTTTAGAAATGTCATTGTTCCAGTTATTCCCGTATAGAGTAATGTTGAACCTGTAATAAAAATAAAGACGAGACTGCTAATAAGCCCAAATACCATTCCTCTCCAAAGGGTAAGCACTATTAAAAGCATTAAAAACAAGTAAAGTAAATAACCTTCTGCATCCTGACGCAATAAAAAATAGGCAGGTATTTGTAATAGTAAGATTAGGATTGACCCATATATAAAAATTGCTTTATTTCTATTCATTGTTAATCGCATTTTCTACCTCCTTTTCTGCTAATAGTGGTAGTAAATTATCAAAACTATGCGTTGATCGTGTATTTTTTTCAACATAACCTGAAGTAGGATCTTTTAGCGATAACATTTTCTCAATGAAGATCTGTGCATTTTGCTGCTCTTCTAAAACGAGCATATATCGAGCTGCCATTGCATACACAGCAGGAGATTCATAGCTCACGGTTGGTTGATTCGTTTGTGCGTTATAACGCCCATATAATTTCCCGTCTCTTTTCAACAGATTTAACAGCCAGCGTTTAAAAGGTTCGGTATCTTCATCAATGGAAACCATATGATATGCTACATATAATTGATCAATCATGTGCAGTTCTTCATCAAATCTATAACTTTTAGAGGGAATATCATAATACTTTGGATAGAATCCTTGTTCAGTGAGAGGGGCATTTTTTAAAATAGCTAACTGATCTCGGACTTGCTGTTGAGACAACAATCCATTTTTTTCCATTATGTAAAAAGCGGAAGGCATTAGGTAACTCATTGTCAATGTATTTGCTTGTGCAAGGCTTGAAACATCTACATAATCCACAAATAATCCTTCATTCATTCCATGTATGGTCAAATTTTCGCCAATTTTTTTTCCTAGTTGGACATACGTTGATTCATGCCACTTTTCACCTGCTTCTAGTAATACACGGATGATTCGCAAATCATCAATTAGGGCATTAACTGTGGCTTTTTTTGTGCCTTCTAGTCGCCAAACAATAAAGTCGCTTTTTAAAAAGTAGGATTTCATAACATTGACCTGGTCATCGAAACGAGCTCGATCGCCTTTTTCTAATAAGTAAGCAAGCCATAGTCCTACTGATTCCGATAAAAATAAATCTTTCTGGCTTGTTAAATCTGTGCTTATTAACCCTTCATCATTCAGTAAATTTTGAATAACAAATTGTTCTGTTGGTGAAAGAGGTTCTTTTTGTAAAGCTACTTCTTTACCTGTACAACTTATTGAAATAAGAACGACACTAACTATTAACAGTAACCATCTCACATTTTTTTTCATAGTCATCATCCTAATTAAATGTTATTTACCCATTACGAATTCCCGATTTTTAATTATAGTATACAACAAATGGAATGGCTAAGTTTTTATGTGAGTAATGTCACGTATAATCTAGCCCTTAAGTAAAAAAGATGCCCAATAAAGGTCTATAGACCCATCAGACATCTATACTTTTTCAATCTAACCCAATTTCTTTGTATATATTTCTCTTGAAAACAAAATTGTTATTACAAGGAATGGAATACATATACCAATTGTTTCAATTTTATTTGGCGTTATTTAACAAGCTTCAAAATGGTTTTAAAATGCTCATGATCTGCCCGTTGTAGTAGCTCATACAAGATCATTTCGGTGCTAGTTGGGGAAATACCAAGCGCATGCATCTTTGTAAGCCCAATTTCTTTATTTGCCTTTGTTCGAGAGGATACGGCATCTACAACAACCTCTACTTCAAATCCTTGTTCTTTCAGCTGTCTAGCCGATTGGTACACACAAATATGTGTTTCGATACCTGTCACAATGAATTGAGTGCGTCCATTTTCCTTCATCGCTTCTACAAATGTCTCTTCTTGGCACGCACTAAAGGCCATTTTAGGAATCGGTTGCCCTTGTAAATGCTGAGCAATCTCAAGAGCCGTTCCGCCTAAACGACTTGGATTTTGTTCTAGCCATAAAATAGGTACTTCCAGTGCCTGCATTGCTTGTACGAGCTTTGCCACATTTTCAATTACCATTTCACTGTCATCAACAATTGTTGCTAACTTTCCTTGTACATCTACAACTACTAAACAAGCTTTCTCTACGGTAAACATCCTAAACACCTCTTTTTCTTTTCTTTATAATATTATACAAAAACCTGCTTATCTCTCGTAAAGTAATAAGGAAATTTCTCTAACAAGCGATTTTAATGTTTTTGCTTTAGCCTGTAGATTTCACACTTCTAATAAAGGAGTATTCGTAAACAAAAACACGAACATTATCATTTTTATTGCCATAAAAAATATTTAATATACGGAAAATATAACTTAATTTCAAAAATAACCTTCTTTTTGTTCGTTTTTAATGAAAAATACCTGCTTAAATGTGTACATTTTGTTGCGAGCCTGTCGCCATTCTGCTCAAATATTAAGAATTTTATTTTTTCTCTTGAAAATTAGGTTATAATCCAGTAAAGTTCTGTTATTAACCAAACAAGGAGTGTACCACTTTGACACAACGTGCATACAATTTCAACGCAGGTCCATCTGCTCTACCACAAGAAGTATTAGAAAATGCTCAACAGCAATTAGTAAACTTCCGTGATTCAGGTATGTCCATTATGGAAATGAGTCACCGAAGTGCCATTTTTGATGAAGTACATAACGAAGCCATTACTTTATTAAAAAAACTTTATGCTATTCCAGAAAACTATGAGGTACTATTCTTACAGGGTGGAGCAAGCCTTCAGTTTACAATGGTGCCCATGAACTTCTTAACAACTGAGCAAAAAGCTAGCTATGTATTATCAGGCTCATGGTCTGAGAAAGCTTTTAAGGAAGCTAAATTATTTGGGATACCTGTTGAAGCTGCAAGCACAAAAGAAAACCAATACCGCAATATTCCTGCTTTAGAAGATATTCAATTCAATGAAGATGATGCATATGTTCACATCACATCTAATAATACGATATATGGTACGCAATGGAAAAACTACCCTGATACAGGAAATGTTCCATTAGTGGCAGATATGTCAAGTGACATCCTATCTAAACCAGTTGATATTGAAAAGTTCGGAATCATCTATGCTGGTGCTCAAAAAAACCTTGGTCCTTCAGGTGTAACGGTCGTAATTATTCGCAAAGATTTACTTGAAAAAGCCAATAAAAATATTCCAACGATGCTAAAGTATACAACACATGCCGATAGTAATTCACTTTATAATACACCTCCAACATTTGGGATCTATATGCTAGGCGAGGTGTTAAAATGGGTTGAAGCTACAGGCGGCGTAGCAGAAGTTGAAAAACATAATGAATTAAAGGCAAAAGTCATTTATGATGCCATTGACAATAGTAATGGTTTCTATAAAGGCCATGCCACACCTGAAAGCCGTTCTTTAATGAACATTACATTCCGTGTTGCAGATGAGGAGCTGGAAAAACAATTCCTTGCCGAGGCAAAGGCAGCAGGTTTTGTTGGGCTAAATGGACATCGTTCTGTAGGTGGTTGTCGTGCTTCCACTTATAATGCAGTGCCCCTTGAGGCATGTGAAGCTTTACGAGATTTCATGGTAGATTTCCAACAAAAACATCAATAAACTTCTATTTAAAAGATGAATCTTTACAGAAATGTAAAGACTCATCTTTTTTTCACGCTTGTAGAAGGAAATAAGAAATCTATCCCCATACAATTAGCTTGATTAGATGTTTATAGCAATATTTCAGCTTAGGGCTTTACACATTGCAAAAGTTTTTGAGAAAAATATAGATTTTTAAGCTGCCTATCGGACATATCGCCAGCCTCTAGCTATGCACCAAACATAGATTATTACTGTAAGGGTTACCTTTACGAAAATAGAGGAAGGGAGGTCTAGACAATGGAAGATAAAAGATACATGTCACATATGAACTGGCAAGGCTGTAAATGTCCTAAAAAAGAGGAAAAATGCTGTCAACGTAAAGTTGAAAAATGTCCTTGTCAAAAAGAGGAAAAATGTACACCAAGAATGAGCAGCAACTGTAGAGGCTGTATTTGTCACCAATTAAGAAAATTAGAGCTAGCTACTACACTAGATATCTTCTTATCTGGAGGTATTAGCTTCTTAGGTGTGACTTTCATTTCCTTCGATCCAAGAAATTGCTGTGCATACTTCCTTGAGCCCGGTGCAGCAGCTGCTTCTCCTTTAATCGTAGATTGCAATAAAATTGTTGCGATTCGTCGAGTTGCAGTAGCTTAATCCTTTTAGAGGGTAGCCTTTTATAGGCACCCTCTTCTTACATAGAAAAAATAAGATGTCAACGGCAGAAAAAGCAACTTTGCAAGGCGAGGGGTTGATTTCCGTTCCGCCAGCGTCCTTTCCAGGCGGCTCGGCGCTCGCCCACAGAAAATCAAATAGCCTGCAACGGAAATCCATTTCTACCTTTCAATTGACTGTTTTGTTTTTCAACACTAAGAAACTCTATCACATTTAATGTGACAGAGTTTCATGCTTACAATTAGGACATTTACCATATATTTCAAACTTATGATTTTCAATTTCATAATCAGGCAATTTTTCACCTAACATTTCCATTGGACAAAGATTAAGCTCTTTGACGTTGCCACAGTCCATACAGATAAAATGATGGTGATGATGCGCAGATTCACAGTGCATACGGAAATTACGTTCCCCTGATAGCTCTGTTTCTTCTAATATCCCAAGTTTCACAAAAGTAGCAAGGTTACGATAAATGGTATCAAAACTCATTCCCGGAAAATCTTTTTTTAAAACATCCAATAAATCACGGGCTGTTAGATATTTATCTGTTGCTGCAAACATATCTAATATTAACTCCCGTTTATCTGTTTTTTTATAGCCATTTTCCTTTAATATTTCCCACGCTCTTGAAATATTCATTGCGCTACCTCCCCCTGCTTTGCAGCCATTTTAAATGCTACTTTCTTCCCTAGGATTACAAGTAACAAAATCAGAATAGAAGTGACAACAATCGTGCCTCCTGGCGCTAAATCCATATAAAATGCGCTAATTAGGCCAATTAGTACAGCTGTTTCTCCAAAAACAATTGCAAAAATGATGGTTTGCTTAAAGCCCTTTGCTAAGCGCATTGCGGCTGCAACAGGCAATGTCATTAGAGATGATACAAGTAAAATTCCAACTATTCGCATACTTGCCGCAATGACAAGTGCTGTCACAATCATAAATAAAAGATGAACCCAACGAGCCGGAAGTCCGCTAGCTTTTGCATATTCCTCATCAAAAGACAAAACAAATAATTCTTTAAAAAATAAAAACAAAAAGACAATCACAATGGCAGCAATGCCAATCACTACCCATAAGTCTTGACGAGATACAGCAGAAACCGAGCCGAATAAATAACTCATTAAATCTGTGCTAAAACCACTGGCAAGTGAAATAAAGATGGCGCTAATTCCAATACCACCTGACATGATGATTGGAATGGCAAGCTCCTCATAGTGCTTATACAAACGTCTTAAACGCTCAATCAAGACAGAGCCACTCACAGAGGCTAGTATTCCTAGATAAATAGGATTGAGCATTGCAAAGGCTGTTACCGATTGACTAATGTATAAGCTCCCAGCAATTCCTGCGAGTGTTACATGCGACAAAGCATCCGCAATCAAGGATAGCCTACGTACAACAATAAACACACCCAGAAGTGGCGCTAGTATGCCAATTAATAATCCAGAGAAAAAGGCATTTTGTAAAAATTCATAATGTAAAATTGCTTCAATCATGTGCCTGCTCCTTCTAGTGAATCTTTCTCACGGAATGGCCATACCAAGCGTCTAGCGCATCCTGAGAAATATTATCAAATTCATTTTTATAGCCGTGGAAGTGAATAGTTTGATTCAAACATGCTACATGGCTGATACGATTCGATACCGTATCGACATCGTGTGTGACAAGAATCATCGTAATTCCTTGTTCCCGATTTAATTTCGCCAGCATATCATAAAATGACTGCACATTCTCGTGATCAATGCCGACAGTTGGCTCATCTAAAATGAGCAGTTTGGGATCACTGACTAAAGCTCTTGCAATAAAAACACGTTGTTGTTGTCCACCAGATAGCTCTCCAATGTTGCGATTCATATAAGCATCCATGCCAACTGCCTTTAAAGCTTCTTGTACTTTGTCTTTGGCATCTCGGCCAGGTCTTTTAAAAAGCCCTAATTTTTTCGTTAATCCACTTTTCACGACCTCTTGCACGGTTGCCGGGAACCCAGAATTAAAGGCATTGGATTTTTGCGAGACATAGCCAATCCATTCACGGTGCTTAAAATTTGCACTTGGTTCACCAAATAATTTTATTTCTCCGGATAAAGGTTTCAGCAAACCTAAAATTATTTTTAGTAGTGTTGATTTTCCCGAACCATTTGGGCCGAGTAGTGCTAAAAAATCTCCCTCTTCTACACGAAAAGAAATGTTTTTTAAAACTTGCGTATAGTCATATTGAAATGACACATTTTCAATGTCAATTAGTGTTGTTTTCATGCATGATCGCTTCTTTCTAATTCAAAATCATTACGATTTACAAATTGTAAGTATAAAGGAAAGTGCAGTTTTTGTAAAGAAAAGAGGATGGATGCTTTTTCGAACAGCTGATTGCAGGCGTGTAAATGATTTCGTGAAAATAAATAAGATAAAGGAGGATTGACTTTGAGTATTCAATTTTTACAGCAATTAGCACAAAGCACGGATAAGGAAATTGTCGCGATTGCTCGTGAAGAAGGCTTTAGCATTACGACTTCTGAAGTAAAAAAACTTCGACCTTATTTGGAGCAATTCTCATTTTCTTGGCTATTTTTAGGTATTCCTAAAGATATTCTTGTTGAAGTGGAGGCCGTTTTAGGAAGAAAGCGCTCTCGTCAACTCATCGCCTTGTTTACAAAATAAAAAAAGCCCGAAATCAGAACTAGCCTGATTTCGGGTTATTGCTTTTAGCCTTTTAAAGCTTCAATATGTTCAGGCTTAAAAGTACCGTTTCGTAACATATCAATTTCCACTTTATACGGAGCTACCTTAGATTTAGCGTCACTCTTGAGAGGGACAAAGGGTGTTTCTAAAATTTTAGGAACATCCATTAATTGTGGATGGTGTACTACATAATTGAGGGCATCAAAGCCAATATGACCAAAGCCAATATTTTCGTGACGATCCTTACCTGCACCGCGCACATTTTTGGAGTCATTGATATGCAATACTTTAATGCGTTCCACGCCTATAATTTTATCAAATTCGTTTAATACACCATCAAAATCTTCCACGATATTATAGCCAGCATCATGTGTATGACAAGTATCAAAGCATACTGAAAGTCGCTCGTTATTCGTTACACCATCAATAATTTTAGCAAGTTCTTCAAAGGAACGCCCACATTCTGTCCCCTTCCCTGCCATGGTTTCTAATGCAATTTGAACGGGATAGTCCTGAGATAGTACCTCATTTAAACCTTCAATGATTTTAGCAATACCAGCATCAGCACCAGCACCTACATGGGCACCAGGGTGTAAAACAATTTGCGTTGCCTCCAGTGCCGCAGTACGTTCAATTTCCGATTGTAGAAAATCTACACCGAGACGGAATGTTTCTGGTTTTTCCGTATTGCCAATATTAATAATGTAAGGTGCATGTACAACAATATTGGTCATCCCATGCTCTTTCATATGCAGGAGTCCATTCATAATGTTCAAGTCAGCAATGGCTTTGCGACGTGTATTTTGCGGTGCTCCAGTATAAATCATAAATGTATTGGCTCCGTATGACAGTGCCTCTTTACTAGAGCCGAGTAGCATTTCTTTACCGCTCATCGAAACATGTGAGCCAAGTAACATGTAAAAGCCCCCCTTATTTTTTACCGCGTGCCTTTAAGCGACGTTCACGTTTTTTAATTTTTTCCATTTCCCACTTCATATTACGTTTATAGCCAGGTTTTACCTTTTTGGGCTTACGTACCAACGATTTTGCTTTCACATCAATTTCATTCTCTTGCTTCACACGGTTTTTACGTGCATGACGCTCTTTTAACTCTGACCATTCGCCATCTTTTACATCTTTTTGCACAAAAGGAATGCCCATTTTTTCTACGCGAACTACTGCATCCTCGTCTGATGGCTCAAATAAAGTAATGGCTGTCCCTTTATTGCCTGCACGCGCTGTTCGACCAACACGGTGAATAAAGAATTCTAAGTCCTCTGGAATCTCGTAGTTAATAACATGAGAAATGCCTTGGATATCAATACCACGAGCAGCTAAGTCAGTTGCTACAATGTATTGGTAGTCAAGATCACGGATTTGCTTCATCATTTTTTTACGATCACGTGGACTTAAATCACCGTGAATTTGGCCACAACGGATACCATGCTCATTTAAGTAGCCAGCAACGTGTTCTGCTGTCTTACGTGTGTTGGTAAAGATAACAGCTAAAAAGGGATTAATGCCCTCAATGACTTCTAATAAACGTTTATTACGCGATTTTGAACGCACTGGTACAAGGACAAAATCGATGCCTTCTGCCACTGGTCGTTTATCATTCATATGGACATGCACTGGCGCTTCCATATATTTCTTTAAAAATGGTTGAAGTTTTTCTGGAATTGTTGCAGAAAAAACATACATTTCAAGCTTTTCTGGCATCTGTGAAGCAAATCCATCAATCTCTTCAATGAAGCCCATATCAAAAGCTAGATCCGCTTCATCGACAACTAAAATTGGTGCTGTATGCACAAATAACGCTTGTGCTGAAACAAGGTCACGAATACGTCCTGGTGTTCCAACAACAATTTGTGGCTGTGTTTTTAATTTATCAATAGAGCGTTGTTTGTCCGTACCCCCAATAAATAGTTTTGCTTGAATAGCAGTTCCTTCTATTAATTGATTTAATGCATCAAAAATTTGCTGTGCTAACTCTCGTGTAGGAGAAGTAATAACGGCCTGTACTTCCTGTTTTTCTACATCAATACGTTGAACAATTGGAATTAAAAAACTATGTGTTTTCCCTGTTCCTGTATGTGCCTGTCCAATAGCACTTTTCCCTTTTAATAAAAGCGGAATAATTTCTTTTTGAATTGGTGTCGGTTCTGTAAAGCCAAGATTTGCAATGGCGTCCTGCAAAAATGGCTGAAAATTATAATCAGTATATTTTGACATCATTCGTTCCTCCTAACATCTTTTTCATTGTACCATGATTCGAACTTTAAGGTATATTTACGTTCTATTTCTTACTAGCATAAACATATTTTTAATGTTTTATTATCACCGTAACAAAGCCCTTATCAAAGGTACTTGAAATACGCAGAATATGCAATCAAAAAAGCGCTGTAACAATGTTCGAAAACGCTTGTAATATGTAAATTTTATGTCAATTTATAGGGAACTAATGATTAGCAGATTCCCCACATGTTATAATAGAGCTGTAAGATATTATGGGAGGTTGGTAGATTATGAAAGCAGCAAGATGGTATAAAGCAAAAGACATCCGTGTAGAAAACATTGAAGAACCAGTCATCGCACCTGGAAAAGTAAAAATCAAAGTACATTGGACAGGGATTTGTGGCAGTGATTTACATGAATACGCAGCTGGGCCAATCTTTATTCCAGTGGAGCAACCTCACTATGTAAGTAAAGACATAGCACCTATTGTAATGGGACATGAATTTTCAGGTGAAGTAGTTGAAATTGGCGATGGTGTTACATCTGTTAAAATTGGTGATCCTGTAGTAGTAGAACCAATCCTTGCATGTGGCGAATGTGCTGCCTGTAAAAAAGGTAAATATAATATTTGTAAACATTTAGGTTTCCATGGTCTTTCAGGCGGTGGCGGAGGATTCTCCGAATATACAATGGTAGATGAAAAAATGGTTCACAAAATGCCAGAAGGGCTTTCTTATGAGCAAGGAGCACTTGTAGAACCAGCAGCAGTCGCTTTACATGCCGTGCGTCAAAGTAAATTAAAAGCCGGTGACAAAGCTGCCGTCTTTGGAACAGGACCAATTGGGCTTCTTGTCATTGAAGCATTACGTGCAGCGGGCGCAGCAGAAATTTATGCTGTAGAGCTTTCAGCAGAGCGTGCCGCGAAAGCTTTAGAACTTGGTGCAACAGCCGTCATTAACCCTAAAGATGAAGATGCCGTTGTGCGTCTACATGAATTAACAAATGGTGGTGTAGATGTTGCCTTTGAAGTAACGGGCGTTCCTGTGGTATTACAACAAGCTATTGACTCCACAACTTTTGAAGGTGAAACAATCATCGTATCGATTTGGGAGTCTACAGCTGCTATCCAACCGAACAATATCGTTCTATCAGAGCGAACAGTCAAAGGAATTATTGCCTACCGCGATATCTTCCCAGCCGTAATGGAGCTGATGACACAAGGTTACTTCCCTGCAGACAAGCTTGTAACGAAACGAATTGCTCTTGATGAAGTGGTAACAGAAGGCTTTGAGGCATTAATGAAGGAACGTAATCATATTAAAATTCTTGTAAATTCTCAAGCATAAAATACGATCAGGTAGAGAACCAAGCATTTCTCTACCTGATTTTATGGTTATTATTGTTGTTTATTATCCATTTTTTTCATGATTGTTAAATTTGCCATTAGAACGTTCACTTTATTTTCTCCAAAGATCCCTAGTGTTCGTTTCTCCGTATTTTCTTCAATGATTTTTTCAATCTCATCTTCTGAAAGACCGCTTGCTAGGGCAATGCGCTTCACTTGAATGTTTGCAGCCTTCACACTAATATGTGGATCCAGCCCTGAGCCAGAAGCGGTCATTAAATCTGCAGGTATATCTTGGCGTTTTACTGTTGGGTTTGCTAGTAGAAACTTCTTGATATCTGCTTCAATTCGCTTCTTCAATTCTGGATTAGATGGTGCATAGTTAAAAGTTCCAGAGGTCACTCCACTATAATTTAACTGACCATTTTTGTCTGGTACCGTATCATCCTCAGTATAAACATTATAATGAATGGCTGAAACACGTCCCCAGAAATATGATGGTGCTGAAAAGGATTGACCGATCAGTTCTGAACCAACAGCTTTACCATTGATTTCTAGTAAACTACCATTTGCTTGATGATGAAGTAATCCTTGAGCTAAAGCAGTCACCGCAAACGGGTAGATTAGCCCACACAGTATAAACATTGTTATTGTAATAAGAATTGCTTGCTTTAAGTTCACAAATAGTTTCCGCATGTACCTTCCTCCTATAGCCCAAAACTACGGCAAAGTGGACCAACTAGTATGTCAATTAACTTAATCCCAATAAAAGGGGCTATAATACCACCTAAACCATAGACTAATAAATTTTTATTCAAAAGTTTTGAAGCACTCATAGGTTTATACGTTACACCCTTTATTGCAATTGGAATTAACAAGGGAATAATGACTGCATTAAAAATTAAGGCAGAAATAATCGCACTTGTTGAAGAATTAAGTTTCATTATGTTTAATGCGCTCATCTCAGGCACAGCCACCATCAACATAGCAGGTATGATGGCAAAATATTTTGCTATATCGTTAGCGATACTAAATGTTGTTAAAGCGCCACGAGTCATCAGAAGCTGCTTCCCTATCTCTACAATTTCAATAATTTTAGTTGGGTTTGAATCTAAATCAACCATGTTAGCTGCTTCTTTTGCTGCATTTGTACCTGAATTCATCGCTAGCCCGACATTGGCCTGCGCTAATGCTGGTGCATCATTTGTACCATCACCAGTCATTGCTACTACCTTCCCTTGTGCCTGTTCATCCTTAATGACTTGAATCTTATCCTCAGGTTTGCTTTCTGCGATAAAGCTATCTACCCCAGCTTCCTTTGCAATGGCTGCTGCAGTAAGTGGATTATCTCCTGTACACATAATGGTTTTAATTCCCATTTCACGAAGCTGTTCAAAACGTTCCTTTAGTCCAGCCTTGACAATATCCTTAAGATAAATAACGCCTAAAATCTTATCATTCAGTGCTACGACCAGAGGCGTCCCCCCTACTGTAGATACTTGTTGAACCAGCAACTCTAAATTTGAAGGAATACTGTACCCTGCCTTCAAACTCTCTCTTTTTATTGTATCGTAGGCACCTTTTCGAATTTTTGTGCCATCCACCCTATCCAAGCCACTCATTCGTGTTTGTGCAGTAAAGGGAATATGTTTACTTGTTTGGATAATGTTTTTTTCACCGTCCGTATTCACCCCTAATTCGCAAGCAAGCGTTAAGATAGATTTTCCCTCAGGTGTATCATCTGTTAGAGAACTAAGCCATGCAGCTTGCATTAACTCTTCCCTGACAACTCCTTTTACTGGTAGAAACTCAGCTGCCATTCGATTGCCATATGTTATCGTGCCAGTCTTATCTAAGATTAATGTATCCACATCTCCGCAGGCTTCCACCGCTCTTCCAGACATTGCGATGACGTTAAATTGTGTTACCCTATCCATACCAGCAATACCAATTGCGGATAATAATCCACCAATCGTCGTAGGAATTAAACAAACTGTAAGTGCTATTAATGTTGCGATAGAAATTGGCACATTCAAATAAATAGTCATTGGATAGAGGGACACTACCACTAACAGAAAGATAATTGTTAAACTTACTAGAAGTGTATTAAGGGCTATTTCATTTGGTGTTTTCTTACGGCTAGCCCCTTCAATTAGCGTAATCATTTTATCCAGAAATGATTCACCAGGCAATGAAGTAATTTCAATCATCAACCAATCACTCGTAACCGTTGTACCACCCGTAACGGATGAAAAATCTCCACCTCGTTCTTTTACAACAGGGGCAGATTCACCTGTTATTGCTGATTCATCCACAGTTGCAATGCCATCAATGACTTCTCCATCATTTGGAATTACCTCTCCAGCTTGAACTAATACGATATCTCCTTTTTTTAGGTCATTGGCCTGTTTAAAGATTTCCGTACCATCATGAAGCAAAACACGAGCCTGTGTCACTGTCTTTGTTTTTTTTAAAGTTTGAACTTGTGCTTTACCTCTTCCTTCTGCAATTGACTCTGCAAAATTAGCAAATAGAATTGTAACAAAAAGTAGGATAGCAACTATTCCATTGTATAATCGAGCGTGTTCTTCTACTACACTCCCAAACATATTTGGAAAAAGAACTAATAGCAGCACAAACAAAAATCCTACTTCTACAACAAACATAACAGGGTTTTTTAGCATATAAGTGGGACTAAACTTCTTTAAAGCATCTATCATGGCATTTTTCAGCATCTTACTTGTCAAAAAACTCTTTTTTACTGTTTCCATATGCTCTCTCCTCCATTAAGAATAAAGTTGTAAATGCTCTGTAATTGGACCAAGTGCTAAAGCTGGTAAAAATGTTAGCGCACCAATCATTAAAACGATAGCCACAAGTAAAAAAGTGAAAGTAGTATTATCCGTTTTTAATGTTCCTATTGAATCACTGTGCCAAAACTTTTTGGCAAGTAGAGACGCAATCGCCAGTTGAATGATTATGGTTAAATATCGTCCAAAGAACATGGCAAGTCCTGTTGTTACGTTCCAAAATGTGGAATTATCTGCTAACCCTTCAAACCCTGAGCCGTTGTTGGCAGAGGCCGAAGCAAACTCATATAAAACCTGTGATAATCCGTGTGCACCTGGATTCGTTATTCCTGCTAATCCTGTTGGTGTTACAACTGCTAGTGCTGAAAATAGCAAAATAATAGCCGGATGAATCAATATGCATAGTGCAATTAACTTCATTTCTTTCTCTTCAATCTTTTTACCTAAAAACTGAGGAGATCGCCCAATCATTAAACAGGCAATAAAAATTGTTAGTAGAACATACATCATCATGTTCATCAGGCCGACCCCTTTACCACCAAACACAACATTTAGCATCATATTAAACATCGGCACTAGACCACCAAGAGGCGTCAATGTATCGTGCATATTGTTAACAGATCCTGTTGTGAACGCGGTAGTGACAGTGGTAAATAATGCTGATTGTACTACTCCAAAACGCATTTCTTTCCCTTCCATGCTCCCTAGCTCCTGTGTTATACCGAGTTCACTTATCATTGGATTACCAGCCTTCTCTGCTATGTACACAGTCACTAATCCAAGTAGAAACAATATACTCATTGCTGCAAAAATAGCTAAACCTTGTTTTCCAAAAATAGTTTTCTTTTTTCTATAAGCGATCATCAAACTAAAGGCAACTACACAAGCGCCCGGCAATAGCATCATCGATAACATCTCCACTATATTTGAGAGAACGGTTGGATTTTCAAAAGGTGTTGTTGAATTGGCTCCGTTAAAGCCCCCACCATTCGTACCTACATGCTTAATTGATTCTAGAGAAGCGACAGGTCCAAGTGCAATATCTTGTAATTTCCCTTCGATCGTTTGTACTGTTTTATTTGCACTTAAGGTTTGTGGTGTCCCTTGAGATACTAAGATAATGGCAACAACGATGGAGATAGGCATTAAAATACGCGTAATAACACGAACAAAATCAATAAAGAAATTCCCAATAGTATCTGTTTTTGCAACAAGACGACGACAGAATGCCATACAAGCTGCATAACCCGTAGCTGCAGATGTAAACATCATGAAGATAATGACTAGCATCTGTGATAAATAGCTGAGTCCAGATTCACCACTATAATGTTGAAGGTTTGTATTCGTCATAAAAGAAATGATCGTGTTAAATGAAAGTGTAGCTTCCATACTGCTAATATTATTTGGATTTAAAAACAGTAAAGCTTGAATGCGCAACAAAATATATCCAATAAAAACCATAAATGCATTTGAAAGTATTAATGAAAGTACATATTCTTTACCATTCATATCTACTTGTTTAATGCCACACAATTTATAAATGACTGCGTCAACTTTGTCTAGAATAGGATCAAGCCATGTTTTTTGGTGTAATGTTACCCGATATAGATAATGCCCAGTTAAGATAACGAGCGGTAAATAAATAATTAATACGATGGCTATTTGCCACATAGTGCATTACCTCCTAACAGCCTTTAATAATTTTCAGGACAAAGTAATGCATGCCCTAGATAACCAAACAAGAACACAAGTACAATTCCAATAAAAATCCACATTTCTATTTCCTCCTTATTGCTCATCCACTAGTTTGAAGCACCATGTGGTTAATGACAAAAGACTTCCAAAGCTTATCAGTAGCAATACAACCATATAAAAGTCCATCAATATAATACCCCTCCTTCATTTAGGATGTTTTCATCATACTGACTTTCAAATTAATGTAGTGTTAGGAAATCTACTTTTCTATTAAGAAAGCATAAAGAAGCAAAATCTTTATACTTTCTTAATGGGCGTTAACGCTATAATACAAATGAGGTGATTGAGGATGGAAAATACACGTCCAACTCCTGAGATGTTTTTAGCAAGACTTCAACAGGAGCAACAATTTGTAGGGAATTTAAAAATCTTTCTCGGTTATGCTGCTGGAGTAGGTAAAACGTACGCAATGTTAGATGCAGCACATCAAGCTCAAAAATTAGGTAAAGATGTGGTGGTTGGCTATGTAGAACCACATCCTCGTCCAGATACGTTAGCTTTACTAGAAGGGCTTGAGCAAATTCCTACGAAAAAAATAACCTATAGAGGAAAAGCTTTTTATGAATTAGATATTGATGCCGTATTGCAGCGCAAGCCAGAAATTGTTCTTATCGATGAATTGGCACATTCCAATGTTCCAACAATGCGGCACAAGAAGCGTTTTGGAGATGTTGAAGAACTACTTTCAAAGGGGATTCATGTTTATACAACTGTAAATATTCAACATATTGAAAGCCTTCATGACTTAGTAGAAGAAATTACTGACATTAAAGTACGAGAGCGTATCCCTGATTACTTAATTGATCAAGCATCTCAAATAAAAGTTGTAGATATTGAACCAGATGAACTAATACAACGCCTACAAGAAGGTAAAGTTTACACAAAACAACAAGCGGAAAAAGCATTGCATTCTTTTTTCCGCAAACAAAATTTAGTGTCGTTACGAGAAATCGCATTACGAAGAGCAGCGGATACAATTAACTATAAACAACTAAACAACCAAGAATCTGTCAAACACCCTGTACAAATAGAAGAACACCTACTAGTTGGTATCAGTAGTTCTCCTACAAATGCAAAAGTTATTAGAACCACTGCAAGACTTGCACAAGCATTACACGGTAAATTTACTGCTCTTTATGTGCAGAACTTCCAGGAGCATGAAGGAAATAGTGCAAATTCTGAACGATTACAACAACACATTAAACTTGTTGAACAGCTTGGCGGCCATGTCGTCATTGTTCAAGAAGACGACGTAGCAGCAGCCCTTGCTAATTATGCTCAAATTAGTGGGGTCACGAAACTTGTTATCGGACGAACAAGTATGAGGAAAAAATGGTGGCGACCTAACACAAAAATAAGTGACCGCCTGAATGAATTTGTTCCGAATTTAGCCATACACATCGTACCAGATCAAGAAAATGAATCATTTTATTTTCCAAGTATCAGTAATAAATTATCATTTGAATGGCTTGATTTGTTCAAAATGTTTATCGTATTTTGCTTCATATCAGTTGTCGGCTTATATTTATATAAAATTGGTTTAAGCGAGTCAAACATCATTACAATTTACATTTTAGGGGTCCTCATCCTTGCTATTTGGTCAACTGGATCGATGATGAGTATTATTAACTCCATTATTGCTGTCTTACTTTTTAATTACTTTTTTACAGAGCCTCGATTTTCATTTGATGCTTATCATCGTGACTATCCAATGACATTTTTTATCATGTTTATTTCCGGAGTAATTACGAGTAGCTTAACAAAGAAGATAAAGGAGCAAACCATTATAGCCATTCGTAAATCTTATCGAATGGAGGTGCTCCTTGAAACAAATCGTAGGCTTCAACATGCTAAGTCTATGGAAGAAATAATAGTTGAAGGCATGTCTCAAATTGTTAAATTAGTAGAAAAGCCTGTACAATTTTTCGAAATAAATAACCAGGTAATTGAGAAATCCTCTTTCTTTCGTACTGAAACAATGTCTAGTAGTGAAAATCAAAAAATAGCTGTACTTTTCGATAATCCAAATGAATGTGGTGTTGTTAGTTGGGTGACAAATAATAGGCATGTAGCAGGTGTATCCACAGACATATTTCCTGAAGTGAACGCTTATTATATACCTGTAATCTCTAATGGAGATGTGAAGGGTGTTATAGGTATTGCCCTATCTAAAGTCTCCCCATTGCCTGCATTTGAGCGTAATATTTTGCACGCCATTATTAATGATTTTTCATTCGCCTTGGATAAATGGTATTTACAGAAACTTAATGAGGAAGTAGCGCGAGAAGCTGAAATGGAACAGATGCGAGCTAACCTTTTACGTGCAATCTCTCATGACCTTAGGACACCACTCACTGCTATCTCTGGAAATGCAGATATATTACTCAACAATGCACCACTAATACCAGAGATTGAAAAAAATAAATTATATGAAGATATTTATAAAAATTCAAAATGGCTTGTACAAATGGTTGAAAATTTACTAGCTGTATCTAAGTTAGAGGATGGGCAATTTGCGTTAGAAATGCAAATTGAACTAGTAGAAGATATTATTCAAGAGGCACTTTCCCATGTTGTTCGTCACAAAAATACACATAAAATATCTTATGAAATTAAACCTGAGTTTTTATTTGCTGTAATGGATGCTCGATTAATCATACAAGTTTTCATTAATATCATCGATAATGCATTGACTTACACCCCACCAGGCAGTGCCATTACTATTATAGTGAAAGAATCTGATGGGTTGGTAAGTTTTAGTATTTCTGATAATGGGCCTGGAATCGATGACGCTTTAAAAAGTAGCTTGTTTGAGCCATTTACAACTGGAAAAGTACAACGCAGCGATAGTAGACGAGGTCTTGGTTTAGGCTTGGCACTCTGTCAAACAATTTTAAAATTACATGGTAGCAGCATAAACGTTTCAGATAATAAACCTCAAGGAACGATTTTTAACTTTTCACTGAAAAAAGGAGTAATGAAATTTGATGAGTAAACGAATTCTTGTAGTAGAGGACGATGTAGCAATTGCCAATTTAATTAAAATGACATTAGCGACAAACCATTATGAATACGACATTGCACGTGATGGTAGTAGTGCCCTTCAAAAGGCTCTTACCATAAAACCTGACGTTTTTATTTTAGATTTAGGTCTACCAGACATAGATGGCGTAGAACTAATCACAAAAATTAGAAGCTGGAATCAAACACCAATTATCGTCGTTAGTGCTCGTGGAGAAGAACATGATAAAATTAATGCTTTGGATGCAGGTGCAGATGATTATGTAACTAAACCATTTAGTGTGGAAGAATTATTAGCAAGAATTCGGGTTGCCTTAAGAAGAATGGCCTATGAACAACCACTTGAAAAAGAGAATCCCATTTTCACAAATGGTTATCTTCAAATTAATTATGTTGATCATACAGTATTTGTAAATGGAAAAGAAATACATGTGACGCCGATTGAATATAAACTTTTAATTGTTTTATCCAAAAATGTTGGGAAAGTTCTAACACATAATTATATTTTAAAGGAAATCTGGCAAAATGCTCTTCAATCAGATGTTCCAAGTTTACGAGTATTTATGGCTACACTTCGAAAAAAAATAGAAGTTAATCCAGCACAGCCCAAACTTATTCAGACACATGTACGGATAGGCTATCGAATGCTTCGCTATCATGAAGAGGATGAATGAATTTGGAACCTAAGGTCTAGTTGTATTTGGCCTTCTACTTTACAAATTCCATATTACATTTGATTTTATTTAGCTTTATCGAACCCTCCTATTAGCCTTTGCATATCATAGCTATAGTCAGGTATGTCATCAATGAAAAACAAGTAGAAAGGAGATCATTATGGTATTTCGACCACCTTATCCATACCCAATGTATCCGGGTGGCATGAGAATGCCCATGCCCATGCAAACACCTCCACAGATGTCGCCACAGTCCTTTTTCCCGCCTGGAGGCTTCCCTGTTCAACCACGAATTCCAGGCGGCTTTCCAATGGCTAATGGAATAGGTTCATTTGGAGGGCAAATGCCGATGCCACCTGTGCAAGAAGCTTCGAAAGTCGGTTCATTTTTACAGCAAGCCAATAGTTTATTTAATACAGCCAAAACCTATACTCCTTATATCCAACAAGCTATGCCGATGGTGAAAAATATTCCATCACTCTTAAAATTGTATAAAGGATTCCAAGGACTTCCTTCCGCTGGTGGTGGAGCAACTGAAGCAGCAGGAAGCGATAGTAAGGCTGCTGGAAGTAGACGGTCATCTAGGCAAAGTGCATCATTTACGCCTCCCGAGCCACTTCCATCTAAACCACGTATTTTCCAACCACCAATGTAAATGAACGTTTCTTTGTATTCACTGTCACTGTCCGTTATAATGTAGATAGGTAAGCTTGAAAGGAGTCACAACCACCATGCAAGTATTAAAAATTAATCCACGTGGCTATTGCTACGGTGTTGTGGATGCGATGGTGATCGCTCGTAACGCCGCACTTGATAAAACATTACCAAGACCTATCTACATCTTAGGGATGATTGTGCATAATAAACACGTCACAGATGCGTTTGAAGAGGATGGTATCATCACGTTAGATGGTGATAACCGCCTAGAAATTATTGAACAAGTTGAAACAGGTACTGTCATTTTTACAGCACATGGTGTTTCACCGGAAATTCGTGAGATTGCGAAGCGAAAAGGCTTAGTGTCCATTGATGCTACATGTCCTGATGTAACAGTTACCCACGATTTAATTCGTGAAAAATCAGCAGAAGGCTATGACATTATTTATATTGGTAAAAAAGGACATCCCGAACCAGAGGGTGCTATTGGCGTTGCCCCGGATCATGTCCACTTAGTACAGTCTTCTAACGATATTGATGCTTTACAATTAACGAATGATAAATTACTTGTCACAAATCAAACGACAATGAGCCAATGGGATGTCGCCCATTTAATGGATAGTTTAAAAGAAAAATTCCCACATATTGAGGTACACAAAGAGATCTGTTTAGCTACACAAGTCCGTCAAGAGGCTGTTGCTCAGCAAGCAGGTGAAGCGGATTTACTTATTGTTGTTGGTGATCCTAAATCCAATAACTCGAACCGCTTAACACAAGTTTCTGTAGAAATTGCAGGAACACCATCCTATCGCATTGCAGATGTTTCAGAGCTAAAAGTAGAATGGTTAAAAGGTATCAACATCGTTGCTGTAACAGCAGGTGCTTCTACGCCAACGCCAATTGTAAAAGAGGTTATTAACTTCCTTGATCAATTTGATGAAAATGATCCATCTACACACGAGATTAAGCGTACAGTGACACTAGATAAAATTCTGCCAAAGATTAAGACAGCAACACCTGTTGATAAAATCATGCCTTATTAATTACTCGCAAAAAATCCTGATTGCATAATGACAATCAGGATTTTCTTTATTTACTAAAGTAATAGTTTATAGGACGCCCAATGCCACCATAATGGACATCCATTGTAATTTCCTCTTGTTTTTCAAGATAATCTAAATATCTTCTAGCTGTTACGCGGGCAATGCCAATTCCACTGGCTACTTCTTCTGCTGAAGCACCATCCACCGATTGTAAAAAGTGCACAACCTTTTCAAGTGTTGTACGATTAAAACCTTTTGGGAGATTTTTCTCGGATTTCAATGTAACAGATTGATCCAATAGGGTTTGTCCATCACGATAATGAAATAACTGATCTAATTCTCCCTGTGTGAGCTCACGTTCTGTTTGAGTTTGCTTGTTAAAGCGTAAATAATTGTCAAGTGTCCCTTTAACACGTTCAAAAGAAAAGGGCTTCATAATATAATCAAAAACACCTAGATGTAGTATCTGTTTCACTGTCTCCATATCATTTGCAGCCGTCACGGTAATAACATCTACTGGTAGATCGAGCTCACGTATTTTGCGTAAGCTTGTAATACCATCTTGCTCTGGCATAAAAATATCCATAAAAACTAAATCAGGCTTCAGAAGACAAATTTGCGTAATACCTTCTAATCCATTAGGTGCCTGTCCAACCACTTGAAAATGCTCTACCTTTTCAATAAATTGACGATTTACCTCTCGTACCATTGGATCATCCTCAATTAATAATACTCTGATCTGTGCCACTGCTAGCCCTCCATCCCATTAAGAATAATAAAAGGTGATTAAAAAACTTGTTCCTTTGTTAGGCTCAGTGATGACTTCGATGTCACCCTGTCCTTTTTCGACGATTTCCTTTATTAAAAATAACCCTATTCCACGGTAGTTTTTCTCTTTTGTAGAATAACCATTATCAAAAATGTGCTGCTTGACCTCTTCCGTCATGCCAACACCATTATCAGTTACTAATATGGCTAATACGTCATCATCTTCATCCACAGAAACATGAATCACCTTCTCCTCGACCTGTACATCCTTTAATGCATCAAATGCATTTTCTATCAAATTACCAAAGAGAATGACGAAATCATGATGATCCAAATTAGCTGGAAATGATGTTAATCGGCTTTCACGGTCAATTTCCAATCGAATTCCTTGTTCCTTCGCGTAGGAAATTTTACTGAGCAATAGCCCAGAAATATTTTCATTTTTTATTCGTTCGTTTAAAAAATTAGTGATTTCATCATGCTCTTCCTTCACTTGTGTTAAGTAAGAAAGTGCCTGTTCATGATGACCTAGCTGTAAAAGACCGGCTATCGTATGCAGTTTATTTTTATGTTCATGTGTTTGTACACGAAGGGCTTGGACAAATGCTCTAACGCCTGTTAATTCTTCTGCAAGCTTTTTCACTTCCGTACGGTCTTTAAACATGGCTACTGCCCCAACAGTTTCGCCATTAACCTGTATCGGAATTCGATTACTCATAATACTATGATTATTAATATACAGCTCACGATTAAATAACGGCTGATCCAGCTCTAAAATTTCAGGAAGTCGTGTGTCTGGCAAGACATGAAAGATTTTCTGTCCTATCAATTTAGAGGGTTTTTCATAAACGCCTAAGATATCACAGGCTTTTTCATTAAAAATCGTAATGGTCAAATCATTATCGATAGCAATGATACCTTCGTGCATGGCATTAAACGTTTCTGTACGTTCTACATACATTTTGGCAATTTCATGCGGCTCTAACCCAAACATTTGTTTTTTCATATGAAGCCCCAATGTTCGTGCTCCCCATGCACTAAATAGTAACGATAATAGAACAGTAATCATTAGTTCGGTTTGCATTGTTTGCAGTAACTCCACTACCGTAAGAACACTGTACCCTACTACCGTAACACCTATTTGTTGTCCTTCATGATTCATAATCGGAACAAACGCACGAACCATATTACCATGTTCCCCACGTGCAATCGACGTATAGTAGTGCTCTGAAAAAGCAGCGTTTAAATCGCCAGATTGTGATATTCGACCAAGTTCCTGGCTATTAGGATGAGAATATTTTCGTCGTTGCATATCAAGAACAACAATATATTTTGCCCCATTGATATCACGGATTTCTTCTACAACAGGATTAATATGCTGTACGGCATCATAGTAATTTTCACTAGCAATATATGTTTTTATTTCAGGAAGCTGTGAGACGGTTTTTGCTACAAGGAGTGCTTGATCACTTAGTTTAGTCTTTTGCTCATTCATGACAAAACCTAACAAAAAAGTACCGCCAATGCTAAAGGAAAGCATGAGAATAAAAAAAGTCAGAGACATAATTTTTCTTTGCATGGATAACTTCTGAAATTTCAACTGACCGCCTCCCTTCTACTATATTTTAGCTTACTCCATATGTTAGAATAACAAAAACATCAGAAAATACGAATTAATTGGGTGTATACAATGAAAAAATTTATTATTGGAACGATTATAACTGTGCTTGTGTTAATCCTCACTATCAGTGTTCAACAAGGATTACTATTCGCCAAGCCACTTCCCTATGATGATGAGCAAAAGGGTTTAGACACACAGATAACCATTCATTTAAGTCATGTCGTCGCTGAAAATACCCCTAAAGGTCAAGCTGCCAACAAATTTGCTGAGCTAGTAGAAGAAAAAACAAACGGGAAGGTCAAAGTACATGTCTACTCCAACTCCTCTTTATTTAATGATGAAAATGAATTTGAGGCATTGCAAAAGGGAGAAGTGGAAATGATCATCCCTACTTTTTCTAAAATGACAGCTTATGTTCCTAATTGGCAGGTGCTTGATTTACCCTTTCTATTTAATACAAATGAGCAAGTAAAGGAAGTCCTAACGGGTTCTATTGGTGAACAATTGGTCAATGAGCTAGAGCCGTTCCATATTAAAGGGCTTGGCTTTTGGTACAATGGGTTTAAGCATCTAACCTCTGTTGAGCAGCCTATTTATACATTTGAAGATTTACAGGGCTTACGAGTACGTACGATGCCAAGTAAAACATTAGAAAAGCAATTTGAACTAGTCAATGCAACACCTATACCTATTTCTTTTAGTGAGGTCTTTTCGGATTTAGAAAAGCATGCTATTGATGCACAAGAAAATACCGCTTCTAATATCTATTCAAAGGGTTTTTATAAAGTACAAAAGCATATGACTATCACCCAGCATGGGATTTTAGGCTATGCTGTATTAATGAATGAAACCTTTTGGAATTCACTACCTATCAAAATTCAGCATCAGCTGTTGGATGCTATGAAAGAAACAACCGATTGGCAATTTGAGCAGGCTGAACTTATGAATGAACAAGATATGGACAAGCTGAAACAGCTAGATGATTTTGATGTATATACAATGAGTCCTCAAGAAAGACAGCGCTTTAAGGAACAACTTGTACCTGTTTATGATTTTTATAGAGGTCATATTCAAAACGATCATGTCTTAGCAGAGATTGAAAAAATCGTTGCTCCCTAATACTTTTGTTCATTAATGAAAACATCCTTACAAAACGTAAGGATTTTTTCTTTTGTATTATAATAGATTCCAAAATATCATAACTACTATAAAACAGCTTAAAACCCTTGACATTACTAGCTTTAATCCCCCCTTCTCTCAGAATGAACAAAATGAACAATACAACCATTACGGTCATAAACACTATTGTCGGAAAATTTCAGCTATGATAACCACATGAAAGCGTTCACACAATATTCATAGATGTTGTAGGGGGAGAACTATATGCGGATAAATTTTAAAAACTTAACAGTACAAGTATTGATCGCCATTGTCCTAGGGATTATCGTCGGAGCAACATTCCCAGAATTCGGGGCAAAGCTCAAAATATTGGCGGATATATTTATTAAACTTATTAAAATGTTAATAGCACCAATTATCTTCTTAACAGTCGTAATCGGCATTGGTAGCATGGGGGATGTCAAAAAGGTTGGTAAAATTGGTGGAAAAGCTTTAATTTATTTTGAAATTGTATCAACTTTTGCCCTTGCAATTGGCTTAATCGTTGTCAATATTGTTCAACCAGGTAAAGGTTTTAATACAGATGCAGCAAGCGGCGCTGATATTTCACAATATACCGAAGCGGCATCTGCAGAACATGGTTTAGGTGCATTTATTATGCAAATTATTCCTGAAAATGTAGTTGGTGCTTTAGCAAATGGTGAATTATTACCAGTCTTGTTCTCAGCTGTTTTATTTGGACTAGCTGCTGCGGCTATTGGAGAACCAGCTAAACCTGTTATTAAATTTTTCGAGCAAGTAGCAGATATTTTCTTTAAAATCGTTAACATGGTGATGAAAATTTCACCCATTGGTGCGTTTGGTGCCATGAGTTATACAATCGGAAATTTTGGACTTAAATCATTAGGAAACTTAGGATTTTTAATGCTATCTGTTTACATTACAATGTTCATTTTTATTGTTGTGATTATTGGATTGATTACCCATTATTTTGGCTTTAGTATTTTTAAATTTATCAAGTACATTAAAGATGAAATCTTTATCGTTATCGGAACATCTTCATCTGAATCTGCATTACCTTCCATGATGCGTAAGCTTGAAAACTATGGTTGTTCAAAGCAAGTGGTAGGGCTAGTGATTCCTACAGGCTATTCATTTAACTTAGATGGAACATCCATTTACTTATCAATGGCTGCGATCTTTATTGCGCAAGCCTATGGTGTGGATTTAGATGTTTGGCATCAAATTACGTTATTAGCCATCTTAATGCTTACTTCTAAAGGGGCAGCTGGTGTAACAGGCTCTGGCTTTATTACACTTGCAGCAACATTAGCAGCATTCCCGATGATCCCAGTAGAGGGGATTGCCCTTTTAATCGGCGTAGATCGCTTCATGTCAGAAGCACGTGCTGTTACAAATCTAATTGGTAATGGTGTCGCAACAGTGGTCGTGTCAAAAATGGAAAAAGAATTTGATACAGAGCAGGAAAAGCGAGCTCTGTCTGGTCATACCCAAATATCATAAAAAGAAAAGGGCTGCTGAAAGCGAAATAATTTGCTACTTCAGCAGCCTATTCATTTATTTATAGAGAGGCATGTAAATAAAAAACACCGTAGAGCTAGTTTCTTGAAACCTCCTCGACTGCATACTCGTATAAATAATGACTGGAGGTCTCTTTATGACAACATTTACACTTACCTATCCGAAGGGCTTTAAAAGCTTTACTGATATTCCAATCGTGAATGAACACAACGAAACAGTATGTGTACTTCAAAAAATGGAACGTACCTCTGCTGGTAAAGTACTGAATGCTGTCTTGCTGGTAGCTGCACAGCAAACATTACCATTCCGTTATGAGACACGCACTACATTAGGTGCACCACTTTTTCAAGTCCAATCTACCCTGCTAACAAAAGGAGTCAGCCATCAAATTGTTATGCCTGATGGTAGCTTGATACCCATTCAACGGAAAACAGTGCAATTATTAGAATCCTCTTATTCATTCAAAATGGACGATTTAGAATTTCGTTTTGAAAAGGATTTTACCTCTACGGCTTATTTATATTGCAATGACGAAAAGATTGCGAGTGCAAGCTCTATTGAAACTGAGCTAGTACAGATAGGCATACAGTTTAAGCTTTTCCAAACGGATGATATGCGCTTTGTTGCACTCCTAGCAACTCTTTATCAAGCTCTCTTTGCAACAACTACATAGCTGCTTAAATATGTCAAAGGCATCGAACGTTAACATCTCGATGCCTTAATCCTATGTTATTTTTCTATACAGCTAATTTATTTTTTCTCGTTGGGCATTTAATATGTTAATAACATAGGAATCATTTTGTGATGCTTTTGCTTGTACAATCTTCTTGATGGCTTCTTCCATCCTTAACGCTAACTCAAGTGCCTCATGCGTAGCGCCCTTTATACTTGTTTGTATGGTAATAGTTGTTCGATTTTCAATGACTAAATATTCATATACGTCAAAAACTTCTAAGCCCGCAATTAAATCTTCCATCAAAAGGTTCATATCATCTCCCATTATCTTGTGGTTATCAAGCAAGGAGGTAAACTCCCATCTTTCAAAAACTATGGGATAGTCCTTTAGGGGAGACGTTTTTAAAGCATTTTTTGCTGTGGATTCCATATCTTTTTTGATTGACTGGAAATAGTCTTCTTCGCCTACAACTTGGATTACTAATTCCTTTTCTGCCGTCGTTTTAACGTCAATGCCGACATACTTTTCAAGTAGCTTATCCTTCAATCGAGCTAGACTCAACTCTTCATTTGTTATAAGCGATTGAGCCTCTTTATTTGCTTCTGACCTTTTCTCTCCTGCAAATTTATCAAATAGGACCAGCATAGATATAATGACTACCAACAGTCCGATGACAAGCCCAAACCGTTTACCCATTGAATCCCTCCTGATAGGAAGGTATGTCCCCTTTTACTACAATATTCGCTTTTCTAGCTTGAAACAGCTCACACTTATCCTACTAAAATGCGAAGTGTCGAATACAGTATCTCCCCTCTTCATAAGGGAAATTATATCGCTTATTTTTCCCTACATATTCCGGGACACGAAATAAATTTGCTTTGTTTTGTCCTTTCTGTGCCATGCTTCTAGAAAAGGAGTACACTTAAGAGGTAGTAATTCTATCATTATGGAGGGTTTTATATGGCATCAAAAGCAGCTGATATTAAAAATATACTGACATTAAATCTACTTGTACAAATCTTAGAGGAACGTGGCATTATGACAGATAAAGAACTAAAAGAGCGCCTCACCAATACAGTAAAACTATCTTCGATGGAGAATGATTTAAAGGAAAAAGTCCTTGAAGAAATCAAACATTAATGATTACCTCATCAAAAAACGACCGCTTTCTGAAAGCGGCCGTCTGAATCAAAGCTTTAAGTTTAGGATCGAATTGTTTTCAAAGCAGTTGACCATGGCACAAGCTGATCTAACATTTGATGAACAGAATCGGCTTGCACCTCTTTTGGTTTAAAGACAGAGCCGTTTTCAAAATCAGTAAATAATGATAATGCTGGATGCACTCGAACATCAGCAACTAGCAATTCTCCGAGAATTCCTCGTAGATGCTCTGCTGCACGCGCTCCTCCAACAGAACCATAAGAGACGATACCAGCAGCTTTATTGTTCCATTCCACTCGTAAATAATCTAATGCATTTTTTAATGCACCTGTAATGGAGTGATTGTACTCCGCAACAATAAAGACAAAGCCGTCACAAGCTGCTACTTTTTCTGACCATGTAGCTACCCCAGAAGTATCTCCACCTGGTTCCCCTAAAAATGGTAATTTAAATTCAGCGATATCAATTATTTCATATTCCGCATCACGACGTTTTTCCGCAACTTCCTTTACCCAAGTTCCAACTTGTGGGCTTACACGACCTTCTCGCGTACTTCCTAAAATAATACCGATTTTTAACATATGACGCCTCCTCTTATCATCCATTCTTGTGACTCCATCACGATTCTTCGTACGTGTTCGCCACTCGTAACCATTTTGGTCAGGGAAATATCCCTTTATTCATCACCCGAAAATTAGCTTTGAATAGTTAGAATTGAATTATCTCTAATTCAAGATTAAGGTACCATCAAGCTTTCTTACCTGTCAAATATTTAAACTAGAGGGATAAGGAGGATTATTTTATTTTAATGGGCTGCTCCAATGCCTCTAATTCCTCTTCAATAGAGGCGTATTGTCTTTCCACAATATACTTGGCATCTGACAAGGCGGCATTATAAATATAGGGGGCAATATGCTCCTTGATAAAATCTAACATACGTTCAGCTTCAAATTTACTAATGTCTTCATCACGCTCATTATAAAAAAACCGTTGGATATCAGCAAGAATCATTTCCTGCTGATCTTTAGATAAACGAATAAACAAGACACTCTCTCCACTTCTGTTAATCAATTTTTTTCATCTTATCACTGTTCATAGATTCCTTGCATTCAAAAAGGCTGAAACACTAGTACTGCTAGCGTTCAGCCTCCATCTCATTGTTTACATTCAAATGAATAGCTAGTGGATAAAAAGTTTTTCTCCTTTGCTACAATCGCTTGTCCACCATCATCTTCACATTGCTGTGTCATTGCATCGATTTTCTTATCATTGACCATATTTGTCATCACCGTCATACCAATACCAAAAACAACGATGAATAAACCAATCATGATCCATAGCTTGCCGGCTTTATTACCAGCTGGTCTTTCATTAGCCATATTTGTTCCCTCACTTATACAAATAAAAATGGTTCTGTATGGATCGTTGATTGGATGAATTCAACCAAGTATTTTTTATCTTCACATAGTTCAGCCATTTTTTTTGCTACTCCTGCAATCATTACCTTTTCTACATGATGCCCAGGATCTACTATTTGTAAATCAATGGCTTGTGCGTCCTGAGCTGTATGGAAGTACATATCGCCTGTTAAGAAAACATCAGCTCCTACACGTTTTGCCGCATAGATATATTTATTACCATCTCCACCAACAAGCGCAACCTTGCTGACCTTCGATTGTAAATCACCCACTACCCGAACAGCTGGCACATCTAGTTGCTGTTTAACGAATTCAGCAAATTGTTGTAACGTCATTTCCTTTGTTAAGTAACCTACACGCCCTAATCCCATCACATTTGTTTGCTGCTCAAGACGTATCACATCATAGGCAGGCTCCTCATAAGGATGACTAGTAAGCATGGCCTTTAACACGCGGCCTTTCATGGATTCAGGAAAAACAACTTCTACCTTTACTTCTTCCTCCACATGTAATTCGCCAACAGAGCCAACGAACGGATTAGCTCCTGCTAGTGCACGGAACCGACCTTCTCCAGTCGTTGTGTAACTACATGCTTCATAGTCGCCAATACGACCCGCCCCAGCTGTTGCAAGCGCCTCACGTAATGCTTGTGCATTAGCAGTTGGTATAAAGACTGCCAGCTTCAACAAATTCTCAGCATATGTTTCTTCTAATATTGAACGGTTTTTTAGTTGTAGGGCATCTGCTAATAAATCATTTACCCCACCTTCGGCTACATCTAAATTTGTATGAGCGGCATATACAGCAATATCGTGTTTAATCAGCTTTTCATATAAGCGCCCTGCTGGATGATCTGTGCGGATATTCGCTAGGCGTCTAAAGATTGGTGGATGATGCGCGATAATCAGCTCACAGCCTTTTTCTATTGCCTCATTTGCCACGGCTTCATTGACATCTAACGTCACCAACACTTTACTGACAGGTTTGTTTAGGGTCCCTATCGCTAGTCCAATTGGATCATTGTCCATACAAGCTAGTTTTTTCGGTGACCATGCTTCGAACACTTGAATAACTTCTTGGCCATTTACCGTTTTCATCTTACAAAACTCCTTCTACTAAATGTATCAGAGTCGTTAACTCTGCACGTTTTTCTTCAATTTCAGGTGTTTGTTCTGCTCCCTCAATGGATTGTAGTACACGTTGCCAATTGTCTTTTTCACGCAACCATTTTTTCGTAAATGCTGGTGATTTACGCAGGCTTAGCTTAGGTCCAAATAAAATCTCTGCTGTAGAGAGCTCCATTTGGCCTCTTTGTAACACAAGGATTTCATAGATTTTATCATCTTCCTCTAAAATCTCTTCATCAAGAATCGCCCATTGATGTGCTAAAGCCCACTCACGGATAACCTTGGCGTGAATATTTGGTTGTAGGATTAGACGTGTGACACCTTGAAGCTTTTCTGGATGCTTCTCTAGAATGGAAACAATTAATGGTCCACCCATGCCAGCAATTGTCACCGTATCCACATGGTCAGCTTCTTTGATCGCTGCTAAACCGTCTGCAAGGCGTACTGTAATTTTTTCTGTTAAGTTTTCCTTCTGTACTTGTCCTACCGCTGATTCATAAGGTCCTCTTACAACTTCCCCTGCTATGGCATATGAGGCAGTCCCTTTGTGAATTAAATAACATGGTAGATAGGCATGGTCACTACCAATATCCGCCATGACTGCTCCTGTAGGAACAAATTTTGCTACTGCTTCTAATCGCTTTGAAAGTTTTTGTGCGTTCATTTTTATACCGCCTATCTTCATAGAGTCCATTAATAGTATGGATGATGTCGTGAAAAAAAACAAATGGAGTTGTCTCACATTTCTATGTGGACAACCCCATCTTAATGATGCTTAAATCTAAAAAGTAGCTGTACTATTTCAGTACAGCTACTTGTCAGTTTTACTATTCTAAAGTAGAAATGTATTCAGCGATTGCTTTTGCTTCCTCTTCAGTTTTCATGTTTGGTTGCATTGGAGTACCTTCGATACCCTTTGTTAAAACTTCTACGATACGAGCTTCATCTAAGCCATGTAGGTTTGGACCCATACCACCAGTTAAATCACCACCGTGACAACCGATACAAGATTGTACTAATGCTGCTCCATCACCACCAGCATTTGCGTCTGTAGTTTCTGTAGTTTCGCCACCGCCCTCATGTTCAGCAGCAATTTCTTTCTTGTTATCTGCACCTTGTAAAGACATGAAGAAAATAAGACCAATACCAAATGCCAGAATTAAGATGTAAGGAACGACTGGATTGTTTTTCATAAGTTTCCCCTCCTCATTTTAAGTCTACTTCTATTATAATATAGAATCAGTCAACATCTAATATTGTACTTCATTAACAAAGAAACGAAAAGCCCTATTCGCTAAGTTTTCCTTTGTTTGTAACAAATTCGACATTTCTGTATCTATTGGATAAAATATGTCTTGCCAACATCCAAATTTGGTCAAATTTATCCTTTTATACAATTTCTTTTTCATTATATTTATGCTGTTATCATACCCTTTTCACTCATTCATATACCCAAAATTAAAAAATCTGTACGTTTTTAATTAGCGTACAGATTTTGAATCTCCTGAGGTAAAAACTTTAACATGATACTGACCCTATTATAGATAAATTGTCACAAATTATGGTTTTATATAAACACTAAAGTTCAATTAAGTTTCTTACCTGATATAGTAGATGGAGTCCTTTGTACATCGATACAAATAACATTTGCTAAATCAAGATAAATTTATGATATAGTACCCCACTAGTGCTATTAATCCTAAAGCACCTGAGACTGTGAAATATAGAAGTTTCATTTTAATACCTGACAAAAGCCAAATGACACAATTTGCTGCAATCAAGCAAAATAAAACTGTATTATTTCCACTAAAATATGTAGTACAAATGCGGATCGACATACTAAATAACAGGATGGCCGCTAGTACATGAAAAATGGGAGCTAGTAGATTTTTTTTTCGCGCCATTTGCCACGCAGCAATAAATAAGATGCATGCGCCTACTCCCACGATTACTGTAAAAATCAATGTTAATGATTGCATTGTAAAATAAAGTGCCAAAACAGCCATTATGGCGATACATAGACCCACTACCAATAGGATCATTTTTCTTTTTTCTGATGGCAAGACCGCTTGTTTAGGATGTTGCACTGGTTCTAACTCCTCTATATCAGCCCCCTCCGTATAAAGAGCTGCTAAAAAGTCACAATAGTGCTCAGGTAAAAGTTTATTTTGCTTCCAAAACAAAATTTCATTAAGGATTATTTTTTTGCGAGGATTTGTCATATTGTTAGCTCCAAACATTGCTTAATAATGGTTGTATTACAATTTTATCTCACACTATTTGAAAACACATCTGTATAAAGTCGCAAATCTAGCATTTCCCTCATTCTAATTATCTATGATTGCATAACATCGATAGGTGAATAGCAAGGCTAATTTCTTTTTGTTCACTTTTCAAGTCTATAAAAAAAGAGCTATACCAATTAGTCATTATCTCACTACTTGGATAGCTCCAGCTATTTTAAATTTTATTCTAAGAAGTCTTTTAAACGTTTACTACGAGAAGGATGGCGTAATTTTCTTAGTGCTTTCGCCTCTATTTGACGAATACGTTCACGCGTTACGCCAAAGACTTTTCCAACCTCTTCTAATGTACGTGTGCGACCATCGTCTAACCCAAAACGTAAACGAAGTACGTTTTCTTCACGGTCTGTTAATGTATCTAGTACATCTTCTAATTGTTCTTTTAACAGTTCATAGGCTGCATGGTCGGAAGGAGATTGTGCTTCTGAGTCCTCGATAAAGTCTCCTAAATGGGAATCATCTTCTTCTCCAATTGGTGTTTCAAGAGATACTGGTTCTTGTGCAATTTTTAATATTTCACGTACTTTTTCAGGTGTTAAATCCATTTCTTCTCCAATTTCCTCTGGAGAAGGCTCACGACCTAAATCTTGTAAAAGTTGACGTTGTACACGTATTAATTTATTAATGGTTTCGACCATATGAACAGGAATACGAATCGTACGCGCTTGGTCAGCGATTGCGCGTGTAATCGCCTGACGAATCCACCATGTAGCGTAAGTCGAGAACTTAAATCCTTTACGGTAATCGAATTTTTCAACAGCCTTAATAAGACCCATATTTCCTTCTTGAATTAAATCAAGGAATAGCATTCCACGACCAACATAGCGTTTTGCAATCGATACAACTAGACGTAAGTTCGCTTCCGCAAGGCGTTTACGTGCTTCCTCGTCCCCTTGCTCAATGCGTTCAGCAAGTGCAATTTCTTGCTCAGCAGATAATAAATCCACTCGGCCGATTTCTTTTAAATACATACGTACAGGGTCATTGATTTTAACACCTGGTGGCACACTCAAATCATTTAAGTCGAAAGTTTCTTCGTTCGCTTCTTCTTTCATTAGACTTTCTTCTTCAAATTCTTCTTTTCCAATGATTTGAATATCTTTATGCTTTTCAAGATCCTCAGCAAAATGGAAAATTTCTTCGTTTTCCAATTCATAAGGTGTTAGTTTCTCTGAAATTTCTTTCATTGAAATTTCACCCTCTGTTTTTGCTTTTTCTTGTAGGAATTTTTTTGCATCATCTAATGTAATTTCTACTTCTATCTCTTTTGAACGTTCTGACTTGTCCGCCATAAACCTTCCTCCTTCTAAACAACCGAATCGGGTTAAATCGCCGATAACGATTTTCTTAAATGAATAATCTGTTGGGCGATTTCAAGTGCACGTGCATACTCATGCATCTTCTCCGCTTCCTTTGACTCATGCATCTTTTGATAAATTTCTTGCTCAATTCTATATTTTTGAAGCTGACGGATAGAGTCCATAACCTCTGCCTCTGCTTGATCAGGATCTCGCTCAACTAAAGCCGCTTCCATGACAATTTTTCGCAATTCAGCGTCATCCAAAATTTCCACAAAACGTTGATAATCAGGATGACCATACTCCTCATAAAATCCAACTAAGCGAACAAAAACTGCCATATAGGCATCTCGTACAAATGGCTCTTTTTGCTCACTACGTAATACCCTGTCCACTACATCTATATTATGAAGCATATGAGCCAGTAATAAACGTTCGGCACGTTCAGCTGCGTCCATAGGCTTTTGTTGTTGCGTGACTGGCATTGAAGGTATCTGTGTAGGCATTTCTACTTTAGCAGAACGTACCTGATTAGCCTCCAGTTTTCGGAATTGGGCATAAATGGCTTCTTCCGAGATGTTTGTTTCATTTGATAGCTGTCGTATATACAAATCTCGTTCAACTGGTGAAGATCTTCCCACTAGCTGCTCAAGAACTTCTTGAATATATTGAAGCGTATCATTTTCAAATTGAAAGTTCTTATTGCGTCTAGCATGCATCATCATAAAAGCAATATACGCATGAGGTTTTTCCAAAATTTGTTCCTTAAATGCTTGTCCACCTAAAGTGTGAATGTATTCATCAGGATCTAATTTTTCTGGCAACACGGCAATATCGACTTTCATTCGCTCTGTATGCAGTAGCTGCGCCGCTCGTTTCGCTGCATCAAATCCAGCATTATCACCATCATAGCAAATCGTAATTTGCTCTACTAAGCGCTTTAGCTTTGTGATATGCTGATTTGTTAACGAAGTACCCATTGTCGCAACAACATTCATTACACCTACAGAGTTGGCTGCTAAAACGTCCATAAATCCTTCCATCAATACTACTTGACGATTTTTTCTGATAGAAGTTCGTGCTTTATCTAGGTTATACAGCACTTCACTTTTTTGGAAAATTGGTGATTCTGGACTATTTAAATATTTTGCTTCCTCACCATTGGATGAAAGGATACGTCCTGAGAAGGCAATAATTTTACCATTCTCATCTCGAATAGGAAACATTATACGTCCTCTAAAACGATCAAAATAACGTTCTTCTCCCTCTCTTTTGATGATTAAGCCACTTTCGGCAATTTCTTGTAAGTTATAACCTTTTCTTTCAAGCAATATTGTTAATGCATCAAAGCTTGGGAGAGACCAACCAATGTTATTAGATTCGATAAGTTCCCTTGTAAATCCTCTTTCTAGCAAATAATTTAAAGGTTCTTCACCATCCTCTGTATTCAACAGTAAATGATGAAAAAAATCTGCTGCAAAAGCGTGTGCTTCTTTCATCCTTTCTTCCGCTTTAGATATCTTTTTCGTTCCTCCAGGGAAACTTGGCTCAACATCTAAGTGTATGCCAGCACGTTCCCCAAGTTTCACAACAGCATCTGGAAAAGAAATGCCTTCAATATCCATTACAAAAGTAATGGCATTGCCGCCTGCACCACAACCAAAGCAATGAAAAATTTGCTTATCTGTAGATACAGAAAAAGACGGTGTTTGCTCTCCATGAAATGGACAGAGACCAAACCAATTTCGCCCACGCTTAGTAAGCTGCATGTATTCACTAATAACATCAACGATATCTGATTGTGTGCGAATCTGCTCAATTACTTCTTCTGGAATCTTCCCTGCCAAATCCATCACCATCTTTAATATTTGCGTTCTAGAAACACAATTCGCTATTCGTTTTAAAATTCCTTTATTTCTCGACAAAAAATTAGGATTTTTCTCTTATAAATATTTTTACCACAATTTTATTATTATAAAACAAAAATTAGTTTTTATCTATACCGTTTTTAAAATCCACTCAAAAAAACCGCCTCTGCTAACCGAGGTGGTTTAAAATTCTATCCTTATTTACAGGTCAAAATATGTTCGATAATCGTATTTGCTGTCTCTTCAACAGCTTTATTTGTCACATCGATAACTTGACAACCTATTCTACCGACAATTTTTTCAAAATGCTGAATCTCATCAAGAATTCTTTCATGCTGTGCATAGATAGCATCATCATTCAAGCCGAGAGACATTAACCTTTCTTTCCGGATTGAGTTTAACTTCTCAGGGGAAATAATTAAACCAAAGCATTTTTTAGGGTCTATCTGTAATAGCTCTTCTGGTGGTTCTACCTCTGGCACTAAAGGTACATTCGCAACTTTATATTTTTTATGGGCTAAATATTGTGATAGTGGTGTTTTAGAAGTTCTTGATACACCAACTAGTACGATATCAGCTTGTAATAGTCCTCGTGGGTCTCTACCATCATCATATTTTACCGCAAATTCAATCGCTTCAATTTTTTTGAAATAATCATCATCCAGCAGATGAACAATGCCAGGCGTTTCCAATGGATTTTCTTCCATAAAAGCTGCCATTGATTGTAAGGCCGGACCTAAAATATCCACTGCCTGAATTTTTTCTTGTTCACATAAATCATGTAATAATTTACGCATTTCTTGGCGAACCAGTGTATAAACAATAAATGCTCGCTGTTGCGAAGCAAGAAAAACAATTTTACGGATAAGCTCCTCTGATTGAATATGTGGAAATCGACGAATTACAGTATTTTCAAGACCCGGTCGGAACTGGCTAATAACCGCTTTTGCAACTTGATCACCAGTTTCACCGACAGAATCAGATACAACAAATACGCGTAATCTTTTCATGCAGCTCTCCTTCATTTAGACATTTTGTGCAAGAGATAAGAAAGCCCGTGTAATCGTTGTTTTTGTAAGACGACCAACAATCGTTAAACCACCCTCTTGCGGTTCAACTACTGGTAGTGAATCAACCTCACGTTCAATAAGTTTGTTCGCTGCAACAATTAAAGAATCTGATCTTTCACAGTACGAAATATTTGGCATACGCGTCATAATAATATGTACTGGAATTTTATTTAAATCCTGCGTACCAATACTTGTACGCAGTAAATCTTTGCGAGATAGTACGCCTGTCAAAAACTCATTCTTATCTACGACAAAGAGTGTACCAACATCTTCTGAAAACATAAAGCAAATTGCATCATAAACCGTCATTGTTTCAGGGACAACTACTGGCCCTGAATGAAAATCCTTCACTTTTAAATTGTGAATACTATCTATTAATGTAACAGATGCCTTCTTACCTGAATAAAAATAACCAACCCTTGGTCTCGCATCCAGAAATCCTGCCATTGTTAGGATTGCTAAATCCGGTCTTAGAGTTGCTCTTGTCAGATTGAGACGTTCGGCAATATGTTCCCCCGTAATAGGGCCATTTTCTTTCACAATTTGTAATATGTCTTCCTGACGTTTATTGAGTTCGATTGGACTCACCGCCTCAAATCTAATAGTGTTATACTTATGCTCAATTATTATATACTATTTTAATAATTATTGCGAATTAAAGAACTACATGCTACAATATTGACACATACGCTTGCTCTATCTGTATTTTCGAGCAAATTGCGTTATACAGGCGATGATGGGAAAAAAGTATCTGTTCCATTCTATAGCGAGTAGAAGATGGTGAAAGTCTACACAGCAACAGAGAAAAGGCACTCCCTGAGCTAACTTTTTGAAAAGAGGTTTTAAACTACTTGTTTAAAACAATCAGGGTGGAACCGCGGGTATTAGCACTCGTCCCTGGGCATACATTGTGCCCGGAGACGGGTGCTATTTTCATTTAGTTGCAACTGAATGAAAAAAACTTTGGCGTTTTTACCGCTAAAACAACGTATTAAAAAATTAAAGGAGGCTATTTTATGGCTAACAAATCAATGGAAACCATCGTATCTTTAGCGAAGCATCGAGGCTTTGTCTTCCCTGGTTCTGAAATCTACGGAGGTTTAGCAAACACTTGGGATTATGGTCCACTAGGTGTGGAATTAAAAAATAATATTAAAAAAGCATGGTGGCAAAAGTTTGTTCAGGAATCTGAATACAATGTAGGTATCGATGCTGCTATTTTGATGAATCCAAAAGCTTGGGTTGCTTCTGGTCACGTAGGAAACTTCAATGACCCAATGATCGACTGTAAATCATGTAAGGCCCGCCACCGTGCAGATAAAATTATCGAAGACGCTGCATTAGCGAAGGGCGATGAAATCATTGTTGATGGTATGACATTCGACCAAATGAAAGAAACAATGATTAAATATGACGTAGTATGCCCTGATTGCGGAAAGGCTGATTTCACAGATATTCGCCAATTCAACCTCATGTTTAAAACATTCCAGGGTGTAACGGAATCCTCTACAAATGAAATTTATTTACGTCCAGAAACGGCACAAGGTATTTTCGTGAACTTTAAAAACGTTCAACGTTCTATGCGTAAACGTACACCATTTGGTATCGCACAAATCGGTAAATCTTTCCGTAACGAAATTACACCAGGTAACTTTACATTCCGTACACGTGAATTCGAACAAATGGAGCTTGAATTCTTCTGTAAACCTGGTGAAGACCTTGAATGGCATGCATATTGGAAAGAATTCTGTAAAAATTGGTTACTAAACCTAGGCATGAAAGAAGATTCGATGCGCCTTCGTGACCATGAGGATGATGAGCTATCTCACTACTCTAACGCTACAACAGATATCGAATTCAAATTCCCATTTGGCTGGGGAGAGCTTTGGGGTGTAGCGGATCGTACAGATTACGACTTAAAACAACATATGGAGCACTCTGGTGAAGATTTCACTTACATTGATCCTGTATCAAACGAACGTTATGTTCCTTATTGTATTGAACCATCATTAGGAGCTGATCGTGTAACATTAGCTTTCCTGTGTGATGCCTATGATGAAGAGGAACTAGAAGGTGATGATAAACGTACGGTTTTACGTTTCCACCCTGCTCTGGCTCCATTTAAGGCTGCCGTGCTACCACTTTCTAAAAAATTATCTGATGAAGCTACAGATGTTTGGGCTGAACTACGTAAAGCCTTCCCTGTTGATTTTGATGAATCACAATCAATTGGTAAACGTTACCGTCGTCAAGATGAAATTGGTACACCATTCTGTATCACATATGATTTTGATTCAAAAGAGGACGGCCAAGTAACAGTACGTCATCGTGACTCTATGACACAAGTTCGTATGCCTATTGCTGAAGTAAAAGCCTATATTGAAAAACACTTACAATTCTAATCACTTTAATGCTCAAAAAAGAGGGGGTAGCCAGCAGGCAACTCCCTCTTTCTTATGCTTTATATGTTGAAAATAAGCGCTCTTGCATTTTTTCCTCGAATGAAAACTTTTTCATGCTCAAACCTATTAAGCTCACTAATAGCTCCTCAATATCCGCTAGTGAGTAATAAAGGAATGTACCTTCTCGCATTGGACGAACCCGTTTGTCAAAAGTTTGTTCATCTTCAATAAAGTAAGCGACATTGACATCACAATGTTCCATCAATTGTGTAATACGTTGATCATCACCTGGGTTTATAAAGAATGGCACAATTTTATCAATATACAAAATACTTTGAACAAGCTTAATGAAGAAATTTTCACGCAACGATGTCTCCACAACTAATATGGTCGTTTGCTCATGTTGATAATCCATATATAAAACGTTTAATTGCTCTTCTAGTAGCGTTTTTAAAATACCAATAGAATTGCGGTACTTTGTCATATCCGTTTGGATTTCTCTTGTTAGTAAACGTAAAATACGAAAGGCTGGCAGAAAAATTTTTAAGACAATTTCTTTAGGATGTAAATGGTCAATTAATTTATTAAAATGAATTCTCAGATTATTTTCGTCACAGCGGATTAATTGCTCCACAAATAAGTTGAAAATCTCTTCAAAGCTATTCGCTCGATAGTCGATCATTTTCGTAATTCTCACACTATAGTTCAAAGGTAGATTCATTGATTTTTGCTCATCTAACAATCTTACTTTTGGTAATGTAGGAAATAAATCATAAACAAGTTCTACTTGTGCACTGCGATTATCTGATAACATAACAACAGAGTTGACTGGGTAAATCCCTAAACATTCTACAAATTTATGCATAAAGCTCTCATTATATAAATGTCGATCTCTGTATAAGACGGCTAAAGCATCTGTAGCACCATAGCCAACATGATAGACTCTCTTGGATGTCATCGCTGAATATACATCAACAATTTGTAATAATTGTACACCATCACTCATATCATCCGCACAAAGTTGATTTGGATAGCCCTTTCCCGCAAAACGTTCATGATGATCTCGTGCCAAATAGGCAATGTCTTCCTCGTTATGTTCCATGAGTAGCTCGTAGCCTTTTGTTGTGTGCGTCTTTACAATATCAAACTCATCTTCAGAGAGTTTACGTTTCAGATTTAATATTTCTTGTGGTATAAAAACCTTCCCGATATCATGGAACAGGTAGCCTCTAGCTAATGTTTCAATATCTGTTAAACCTAGGTATCTAGCGAAAATTGTACCTAATACAAACACATCAAATGAATGGACAAATGAATACTCGTCCCATTCCTTTAAACGCATAAGTAGCTCATAGCGATGTTTTTTTTCCAAAATCTTTTCAAAAACACCTCTTACATAAGCCGTATCTTGTATGCTTTTAAGAATTTGTCCATAGCGTAATTCGTGCACGACATTTTCCAACGTTGTCATAAAAAGCTGACTGACTGTCTCTCTATAATCATCCACAGGATCTCTTTTTTCAATTAATGGGGCAAATAGATCTTCATATTCTCTTGTTCGTTGAGCACTTAAATCATGGACAACTCGAACTGAATCAGATGGCAAATAGACAGCTAATTCATCTACTTTACGAAGTTTAAGTAAGGCAATAATTCGCTCCGTTAAAACTAAATCCTTTTTAGCCAATAAACGATACTCTGAAAAAATATCTTCTGCTAATATATCATTTGCTTCAACTTCATGAATACTTAAGGTTACTTTTCGTAGCATATATTTTGCCACATACGCAATGTACTAAGCACTATGTGACTCCCTCCTTCTTCCATAGGACTGCGCTATTCTGATAAACGTATAACAATACGTTTTGCTGATAGAGGCTTTTATATTTCATAGGCATGTCTAAAGTGATCTAGCGTACATCAGTTTCGATGGAGATTAAACGACTTAATTATATTTAAAAAATATAATTACCATTATCTATACCATTTACAATATCATAGGTTAAAATGCCTTTTCAACTAGTATATGGGTCTCGAATGAACAGTTTCTACCACTTATATAATGAAAACTAAACAAAAATACAAATCTTTTTACCTATTAAAATACTTATAAATATAGATATAAGTATAAATATAGATAAATAAGACTTTATATTCTTCATTTAAAGACAAAAAAATAACGAATAAAATTAAATTTCTGCAATAATTTTATTTTGTAAAAATTGAAATTTATTCATTAAAAAGAAAGATAATATAGTTGCATCCTCCTATAAAATCAAAGGTATTACTTTTTATTTAAAAAGATAAAATGAAGCGAGTTTTGCGCTACGCAATTTAATTAGTTTTAACTCATCCTTTTACTTAAGGTAGCATTGATTACCAAACACGTCATGGTATGGATGAAATTCCCTCTATGCGTTGTTCCATCTTTTTGGTATAAATAAGTTATTATAGTTAGTATTAGCTGTTAAATAATGAAAAATTAACAGTCTAAAGACACATCACCTTTTAACATTCATTCGTCCGGAAGTTTGAACTGATACATAGGAGGGTCTAACCAGAAACATATATACTATAAAATTTTCTATTGTACTTTTTGGAGGAATTTAATTGCAGTCTCAACGTTTATTTCAACTAGCTATGGCTTCTGCTTTAGTAACAAATGCGATTATTATCGCACCACCCGCACATGCAGCATCATTTTTCCCTGATGTCAACCCAACCAATGAGGAAGGTAAGGCTATTATTCAATTAGCAGAGCGTGGCATTATTTCAGGCTATATGGATGGGACATTTAAACCTGCTAATCCTATTACACGTACACAGGCTGCGAAGATTTTAGCAGGTATTTTAAAGTTAGATACAGTTCACGTAAAAAATCCCCAATTCAAAGACATCAAACCTGGCGATGAAAACTACGGAGCCATTGCAGCATTAGCAAATGCTGGGATTATTAATGGTGCAAATGGTTACTACTACCCTACTCAACATATAACTCGCGAGCAAATGTCCAAAATGATTGCGAAAGGCTTTGGATTAACAAGTACGAGTAACACGCAATTACCGTTTACAGATGTTAAAAAGGGGAATGAATTTGAGCCTCATATTAAAGCATTGTTTGCAAATGGGATTACCAAAGGAACATCTGAAACGACTTTCGGCCCCAAAAGCAATGTAAAGCGCTCTCAATTGGCTGCTTTTGTTGTACGAGCTGAAAAGTTGCAAGGCAATGCAACCGTCTATGCAAATCAATTTAAGCAGGACTATATTTTTGCCTCTTATGGTGGTCTTGAGCCAGCAGAGGATATTTTCACATGGCATGAAGAGGAAGATATGACAGAGTCTATCACGATAACCCCTATAAAAGAAGGTACGGGCAAATTAGTGATTACTGGATTTACTGATGATTCAGAGGATTTTACTGACATTTTTTATTTAGTACATGTCAAAAACGTAAATGGTAAGCTGAAGGTAACGCTTGAAGAAGTAAATGAAGATGATTATATCGAAAATTTACCACTCGATTTGTCTGAGAGTAAATTACCATTCATGCCAGCAGAGGTGACGGTTCAAAACACGAATGGACAGCCACTCGCTTCAAATTTATATAACTTTAATCAACAAGATCAAACACTGTCCATCTTGCAAAATGGACAATTCATTGTTACATTTTCAAATGGGACACAACAGCAAAAGATGGCTGCAGATGTGTATTCCTATGATTTTGTTCGCAGCATTGATTTATATCATTTGACAGATGAATTAATACTAACAACGCAAGAATTACCTTTTGAACCAACACATGTAGCACTCGAAAGCTTTGGTTTTGAGCCAGTGCCTGTAAAAGCGACGATTCTTAACGGACAACTACATGTTACGCCAAAAGCTGAAGGTCTAGCGATTCTCCATTTAACAGGTAAAAATGACCAAACAGCATACATTTATATTGAAAGTAAAAAAATTGCTGGACACTGGGCCTTTTTAGTGTCGGAGGATGAGGATGAATTTTAAATAACGTGAAATGCCAGATGAACATTATGATTCATCTGGCATTTCGTCTTTCGAGCGAATTTGCAGTTCAGGGGTACGTTCTAGTTGCTCAATAAATTTTCTCGTCTTAAACCGAATACCGGTTTGTTCTTCATAGATGGTTGTTATAATTTTTTTAATGAAATATTTTGTTTCTTTTTTTAGCTCTATTTTTCCAATTTGGTCGATAGGAACAGTGTAGAACATCCTTATAAGTTTTAGCTGTGTTGGCGTTAAGCGAATGATATAGGGGTCATGCTGATAACAGCGATGGCATAAGAATCCTCCTTGAGCAAAGGAAAAAGCAAATTCCCCATCTACAGCGCCACACGCAGCACAGGCATGTAAAATAGGTTGTACACCTGTATAGGGCAACATTTTCCATTCAACAAATAGCGTAATGGCTTCAGGATCGTAGCCATCCTCAATTGCTTGTAGTGCATGTAGTAAAACATCGAATGCAAAAGGCTCTGGCTTTCCTTCTTCAACAACTCGCTCCACTAATTCCATAATATAGCTAGCATAAGCAGTAGCCATAATATCTTCACGAATATGGCGCATTGAATTTAAATGTTCTCCCTGTTGCAAAGTTCCCATGCCCGTATGATGTTGTACCATAAACATCCCATAGGTAAAGGGTTGCGTGATGGAAGCCAATCTACTAGAAGGTTTTTTTGCCCCTCTAGCCATCGTAGCCACTTTGCCAGCTTCCCGAGTTAGCAAAATAACAATCTTATTAGATTCCCCATAAGCGCGAACCTTTAATACAATCCCCTCCCATTTATGAAGCATAATCCCCCTCCTTTCTTAAAAGAACTATCCATGAAAAGAGAGCTGCCCAAAATAATTTTGGACAGCTCAAAAATAAAATGATCAATACTCCTAGATCCTTTTGCCCCTATAAGAAGAAGTTAACCTCTAAAACCGTCACGTCAAAATTTGGCGTCTATTCCTGATTCAACGGGCAATGTTCACGATCGGGACAACTCATTTGCTAAGCCAGGAAAAAACTTAATATTCATCATCACGGAATCCAAAATCGCGTAAATGTGTAGCTTTATTACGCCAATCTTTTTGCACCTTTACCCATAGCTCTAAATAAACTTTAGACCCTAGGAGCATTTCGATATCCTTTCGCGCACGTGTCCCCACTTCTTTTAGCAAGGCTCCACGTTTTCCGATAACAATCCCTTTTTGAGAATCACGCTCCACAATAATCGTAGCCGCTACATGAATTTTATCCTCATTTTCTTCATCACGACGAATTTTATCAATTACCACTGCGATAGAATGGGGAATTTCTTCACGCGTTAAATGTAGAACTTTTTCACGAATAAGTTCAGATATAATAAATCGTTCCGGATGATCTGTCACTTGATCAGCCGGGTAATACTGAGGTCCTTCTGGTAAATACTTCGCCAAGGTCACTAATAAATTTTCAACATTATTGCCTTGTAGCGCAGAAATCGGTACAATCTCCGCAAAGTCATAGCGCTCTTTATAGCTCTCAATAATTCCCATTAGTTCATCTGGATGAATGGCATCAATTTTATTGATGACCAAAAAGACAGGTGTTGGATTTCCTGCTAGCATTTCTAAAATAAATTCATCACCTTTACCGAGTTTTTGCTCAGCATTAACCATAAACATAATAACGTCCACTTCACGCAATGTGTTTTTAGAAACCTTCAGCATGAAATCGCCTAGTTTATGTTTTGGCTTGTGAATACCTGGTGTATCAATAAAAATCATTTGGCTATCATCTGTTGTCAGTACGCCTTGTACTTTATTTCGTGTTGTTTGCGGCTTATCACTCATGATCGCAATTTTTTGGCCAATGACACGATTTAAAAATGTCGATTTGCCAACGTTTGGACGACCAATGATGGAGATAAAGCCTGATTTATAGCCATTTTTAGTTTCCTGCATTCTCTAAATCCTCCGTCGTAAATGCAAACGGTAGTAATTCGCCCACTGACGTTACCGTCACATCACCTTTTAAGTTCGTTAAATAGACAGGCATAGTTGGAGCACAAAACTCCATCATGACCTGGCGACATGCTCCACATGGGGCGCATGGTCCTTCCGTATCAGCTACAATGGCAATGGCTTCGAATTCGTAAATCCCCTCCGATACTGCCTTAAAAAACGCTGTACGCTCAGCACAATTTGTCATACTATAGCCTGCATTTTCAATATTACAGCCGTGAATAACCTCTCCATCTTTTGTTAGTAGAGCTGCCCCTACTTTAAATTTTGAATAAGGAACATAGGCTTTTTCACGTGCCTTTTTTGATTCTTCTAATAATGCATGCATATCCATTGTCATCTATACTAATTCTCCCTCACATTTATGGTTTATTTTCAATTAGAAGACACTCATTTCCATTAAAACCATTTTGGCAGAAAGATGAGTAATCCGATTATAGCACTGAATAGTGCAAATACAAGCACTGCACCTGCTGCAATATCTTTTGCTTGCTTAGCAAGCGGATGTATCTCTGGGGAAGCTAAATCGACTACCCGTTCGATAGCTGTATTCATCATTTCCAGCGCAAACATCAGTGCTATTAATAGTAGCACAATATACCACTCCATACGAGATAAACCTGTCAAATAACTAGCCAGTATAACAATGATTGCACTTACTATATGTGATTTCAAATTTTGTTCTTTACTTGCAGTTATGATGCCTTCGAAAGCATAGCCAAAAGATCGCAAGTATTTTCGCAAATCCATCTAGTCTCGACCTAAGCCAAAAGTTTGTAGAATCTCATCTTGCTTTGCAAACATCACTTTCTCTTCTTCTGGCTCCATATGGTCATAACCAAGTAAATGTAAAAAACCATGTACAGCTAAAAAGCCTAATTCTCGCTCAAAGGAATGATTATATTCCTCAGCCTGCTCTTTGGCACGGTCTGTTGAAATAATAATATCACCTAATACACGTGGCATCCCTTCAAAAGTTACTTCCATTTCCCCTTCCCCTAGCTCCTCTAGCGCAAAGGAAATGACATCTGTTGGCTGGTCCTTGCCACGATATTCACGATTAATATCTTGAATTGCCTTGTTCGTTACAAACGTCACCGAAACCTCTGTTTCTGGCTCAATATTTTCTACATTCGCAGCATGCTGTAATAGCTTTTCAACTAGTTCGATATGTTGTGCTCCCACTTCATTTGTTTCATCCGTAAAATCAATTGTTAAAATCATAGATCCTCCTACTTATCTGCCTTTGGATATTCAATACGTGAATGGAATATCCCATTCAACGTTTCACAAAGTACTCTCTCTATACATTTTAACTCTTTTATTGAAATATCGCATTCATCAAACTGATTATCTTGGACGCGATCATCGATAATCGCTCGTACTAGCTTCTGAATTTTCTCTGCATTTGGTTCTTTCATAGAACGTACTGCTGCCTCGACACTATCCGCAACACTGATAACAGCTGCTTCTTTTGTTTGTGGTTTGGGCCCCGGGTATCGGAACTTTGCTTCATCAATATTTTTTCCTTCTTCCTTTGCTTTAAACAAGAAGAATTTTAACAAACTTGTGCCATGATGTTGTAAAGCGATATCAATAATCTCTTGAGGCATTTTATAACGTTTTAACATATTGGCACCATCTGTCGTATGGGCGATAATAATCTCTGCACTTGTTTCAGGTGGTAACGAATCATGCGGATTGATGCCTGACATCTGATTTTCGATGAAAAAGGAAGGTCGCTTGGTTTTACCAATGTCATGATAATAACAACCTACACGTGCTAATAAACCGTCAGCACCAATCTCTTCACACGCAGCTTCCGCTAAGTTCGCTACCATCACACTATGATGATATGTCCCTGGAGTTTCCATTAATAATTTTTTTAATAATGGATGGTTGGGATTGGATAGCTCAATTAAGCGTAAAGACGAAAGCAAGCTAAACGCCGATTCAAAGAATGGTAAAAGTCCCATCGTTAATGCCCCTGAAAGCAAGGCAGATAACATCGCTGCTATTAAGTAAAAGGCTAACTCTGGTAAACCATAGGATGATTGTGTCATTAACAAATAAAACGCTATAAATGCCATGTTTACAAGGGAAATCACACCAACCGCATGTAAAATATGTGAGCGTTTTTCCACACTACGCAAAAAGAATAGGCTTGCAAACCCTCCGAATATGATATACAGCGTAATTTCCATTTGCATAACTGAAGAATAGCCTTCTTGAAAAATTACTCCTGCTGAAGCAGCCGTCATAACTGTAATTAATACGGCTGCTCGCTCATCTGCTAGCAATCGTACAAGCATCGTAGCTAGTGCTGTCGGGAATAAAAAGGCAATCGTCACATCAAAGCCACTAGAAACTAAGCTAATAAATTTCATGAGCAAAATAGACAAGCTATAAACAATCACTGTCACTAACAGTGCATTACGTTTTTTTTGTTCGTTAGTCTCCCAACGCTCAAATAAAATATACATAAACATCATTTGCAGTAGCGTTAAAATAATAAGCCCTGCTATCGGCTTCAAGGAGGCTTTATTACTAACCATCCCTAATAGCTCTAATTGTCTAAAAGCCTCATTGTCAATAACTTGGCCTTCTTGAACAATAATCTGACCTTGTAAAATTCTTGTTGGCTCTACACTTTCTTTGGCCTGCTGTTTTCGAATCTTTGTTTGTTCTTCATTAATTGTTTCATTTTCAATAATGCTTGTACGTCCTATTAACACGACTGTATTGAATATTTTATCAGGATATCCTCGTTGTCCACGAATCTTTGTTTCAAAATCATTTTGTGCAACAAAGACGTTCTCTGGTCGGATGGATTTTTGTAAATATTCCTCTACAAATTTAGATAATTGCGTACTTGTTCTAGTTAAATCATCTTCACTTTGCACTAACAGACCTTCCAGCTGAGAATCTGTAAAAATTAACGGCATCTGGTCTTCGTCAATGGATTCAAATTTCTTTCGAAGCTGTGTAACTTGGTCTGCAATAGGAATAGGTTCCTTACTATTTGCAACATCTTTTTTCACTTCCAAAACATAATCAAATAATGATGTTACAATCGCTGCTCTTTGCTTGGCGACATCCTCCGAAAATTGATAGACTGAATCCACTGCATTGGCAGCTTTTTCTCGCTCTAGCTGAGTTTTATAAGTGTCTTCAATGGTTTTAGTAGATCGTACGGTTTCAGGCGCAAGCTGTAATGGTTTGAAATCATATGTAACTCCTTTAACATTGCCATACATGAACCCAAATTGTAGGCCACCTGTTAAAATGAGAATGATGATAAGAAAGTAGCGAAAACCGATAAGCTCTGTAAATTTTCGAAGTTGTTTCTCCATCTGGCACCTCCTCTATCTACCTACTATCATACCAATTCAACATACATTTTTCTCGAAAAATGTATAAGAAAGCAAAAAACAGCTATGCATCTTCGCATAGCTGTCACATTTTTTTCCATATTTTGATTAAATTCGTGGTTTAGGTTTTAACTATATAGATGTTTTAAACCTCGTTACCCCTATCGCTTCGCTTGCGGGGCAGACTTCAAAAACCCGTTACCCCTGTCGCTTCGCTTGCGGGGCAGACTTCAAAAACCCGTTACCCCTGTCGCTTCGCTTGCGGGGCAGACTTCAAAAACCCGTTGCCCCTGTCGCTTCGCTTGCGGGGCAGACTTCAAAAACCCGTTACCCCTGTCGCTTCGCTTGCGGGGCAGACTTTAGAATTGCTATGCAATTCTAAAGTTGCTGTTCTTCGTAGGCTTGAATGATTTTGGCTACGATTGGGTGACGTACGACATCACCTTGTTCTAGTACTTGGAAATGGATAGATTTAACATACTTTAATGTACGTTCTGCTACAATCAAGCCAGATTCTGTATTTTTGGGTAGGTCGATTTGTGTTTTATCACCTGTGATGACCATTTTAGAGCCGAAGCCTAGACGAGTTAGGAACATTTTCATTTGTTGATGTGTTGTATTTTGTGCTTCATCTAAAATAACAAAGGCATCATCTAATGTACGGCCACGCATATAGGCTAAAGGGGCGATTTCAATTGTTCCACGTTCAATTAGTCGCTGTGTTTGTTCTGAGCCGTAGATGTCGTTTAAAGCGTCGTAGAGAGGTCGTAAATATGGATCGACCTTTTCCTTTAAATCCCCTGGAAGAAAGCCTAGAGACTCTCCAGCTTCAACAGCAGGGCGAGTTAAAATAATTCTCTTTACATGGCCGTTTTTAAGTGCCTGTGTTGCCATGACTACCGCTAAATACGTTTTCCCAGTACCGGCTGGACCAATACCGAAAACAACGTCTTTATGACGGATTGCTTGTATGTATTCTCGTTGACCAATTGTTTTTGCACGAATTGACTTACCTTTCGTCGTGCGTGCTATTTCTTCATCATATAGTTCTGCAAAATACTCGATTGTTCCTTTTTGTGTCATTTCAATAGCTGTTGTAACATCACGTTGATCAATATTAATTCCTTTGCGAATGACCTTCAATAAAGCTTGCAGAAGAAATGTTGCCTGTTCCTTAGCATTTTCTTCACCCGCAAGTTGAATTTGTTCACCACGCGTAATGATATGAACATTAAGTGCTTCTTCAACTAATTTCATATTTGCATCGGAAATACCTAGTAGCATAACCGCTTCGTTTGGATTATCCACCTGTAATACAGTTAACTGTTCTGACATAATCATTCTCCTTGTAGGCCTTGTATTGGACTTGCAATGTTTTCATTGACTAAAAATAGAACTTTCCCTTCAACTGTACCATTCCCCCACTTTGCCTGTAAAAGGTTTTCTTTCTTGATGATTGTTTTTGCAGGTAACGAGCGTAATACTTTTTCATGCAATAAAGGAATAAGCAATGACTCAATTTTCGATTCATCCAAATCTACTTGCATGGTTTTCGTCTGTTGCTCCTCTACAATCGAAACATAAGGGGATAGCCAATTCGGTAAATCCTTCCTTTGTACATAATCCACCTTTTCCTGATGTATACCCTTTATCAACACTCGCCATTGCTTTTGCTGCAAGGTTTCCACGGTAATTTTTGTTGGAATTTTAAATGAACATTCAAGCCAATAATCTGCATAAACCTCTCCCTTCGCCCCTACAAAAACTTGATCTGTGCCACTTTCTAATACACCACTTACGAGGACGTCACCTTCGTAGGCTGTATCATTTACTGAAATTTTCCGCTCACCATGCTGTATATTAAAATGTGTAATGACACCACTTTTCGTTGCTACTATATGGGAGGCTAATTTATCAGTTGTTTGCTCTGTTTGTTTAGGTGATTCTTGTGGTCTCAAAATTACTCGTCCGCCATGTTTATCAATATGAACCCATGATAGCTCTCTGTGTTGCTCTAACAGCTTTTGTCGTATAACCGTATTGGAAGGTAACTTTTTTTGAGATAGAGGGGTTTCTAGTTGAAAGGTTTCATGAAAGGTCTTACCTAAACGCTGCTCTAGTTCTGGTGTCGCGGCTTCTATGTCCACTCGCCATATAACTTGTGCACAAAGAATTGGAATAGCAATCATAAAGGCTAAGCCCAATAAAGTCCAAATTTGCGCTCGAAAAACTTGAAGCTCATCTGCATAAAATACAGCCATTTTTAAGCGAAAACGTCTTCGTACACGGCGAATTTTTGGTAGATAATGCATCGTCGTTTCAAAGGAAACTTCCTGCTCACGAAAGACAACACGCTTTAATGGTACATGTTGAGCGTGCAATGCTTGAATAAAAGGATGAACATTTTCATGGCGCTTTATACGTATAATAATTGGCCGATTATTCCACATTTTAGCTCACACCCATATTCTTTGTCATTTTCATATGAAGCTCCTGTAGATTGTCAACAGTGAGATGTAGCATTTCTTCTTTGAGCGCATTGATTGTCACTGAATCCGCATTGACAGTAATATGATAATCTGCATAGACAAACGAACAGGTCGTCGCATCTGCATGAATAAAACGGTAGGGTCCAATAATTTTTAATGATTCGTATTCTAACAACTCAAGTAGTGGCGTTAATTGAAATAATTTTTTCATAAAAAATGCCTCCTTCTTCGGCAATATATGCATCGAAAAAGGAGGACATGCTAGTTATTTTCTTTTTGATTTTGGTGGCCCTAATATTTCAGCCATCACGATTGCTTGCATAAGATCATTTTTAGATTGAGGTAGTTGTAAAGTCGAATGTGAGCCAACTGACTGCACTTCCTTTTTTTCAGCAGCTAATCGTCCTCGACTTTCTCGATTAGAAGAACGGCTAGGGATATCTGCTGGAATGACAGTTGGGGCAACATAGCTTGGTATTTCTCTTTTCACTTGTTCTTCAACAAGTTTTTTAGGCTCCTCGACTTTCTCATTTTCTGGAATCCAATCTCCTATAAATTCTCGTGCAAAATCTTCAAAACTCTGTGCTTTCCCAGTACGATGTGGCGCTTTCTCCGTAACTGGAGGCTCCACAACAGTATCTTTATTAAAAGGAGGCATCTGCTTCTGAGGCTTTTTATTTTTTGATTTTCCGAAAATAGAGCTGACTATGGCAATTATGGCAAAGAGTATTAATTGTTCCATATTATTAGTTCTGCTCCTTTCCGTTATTAAGCATTAGGTTCATTTGTTTCAGGTTTATCTGTGCTCACTTTTGAAATCGAATCGCGCATCGCTGTATCCGCTTGGATATTACGATAGTTCATATAATCCATAATACCAAGATTACCGGAACGTAAGGCTTCAGCCATGGCTTGAGGTACTTCTGCCTCTGCTTCTACTACTTTCGCCTTCATCTCTTGAACACGTGCAATCATTTCTTGCTCATTTGCAACAGCCATAGCACGACGTTCCTCGGCTTTTGCTTGCGCAATGTTTTTATCTGCTTGTGCTTGTTCAATCTGTAATTCAGCACCGATATTTTTACCGATATCTACATCGGCAATATCAATGGACAAGATTTCAAAGGCTGTTCCTGAATCTAAACCTTTAGATAATACTGTTTGCGAAATCATATCTGGATTTTCTAAAACTTCTGTATGATGTGTCGCTGAACCGATAGTTGAAACGATCCCCTCACCAACACGAGCAATAACTGTTTCTTCACCAGCACCACCGACTAAACGTTCGATATTGGCACGCACGGTAATACGAGCCTTTGCTTTTACTTCAATCCCGTTCATTGCTACACCTGAAATGAAAGGTGTTTCAATAACTTTTGGATTAACGGACATTTGAACAGCTTCTAATACATCACGCCCAGCTAAATCAATTGCTGCACAACGTTCAAATGACAGTTCAATATTGGCACGATGAGCCGCAATTAAGGCATTCACTACACGGTCAACATTACCACCTGCTAAATAGTGACTCTCTAACTGATTAATCGTTACAGGTAAACCAGCTTTATGTGCTTTAATCAACGGATTAACAATTCGAGACGGGATTACACGACGTAAGCGCATCCCAATTAATGTGAAAATACTCACACGTACACCTGCTGCTAATGCAGAAATCCACAATGCTACGGGTACAAAGGTAAAGAATACCGCAAGCACAATGAATAAAATAACTAGTCCAGCAATAGGACCAATCAAAGCTAAATCAAAACCCATTTTCTATTCCTCCATCTCTTTATCTGTTTGTCTCACAACAATGCGTGAGCCTTCAACTTTAATAATTTCTACATGTTGATTGACATCGATATAGCCACCTTCTGAGACAATATCAATGCGTTCACTACCAAGTACCATTGTTCCAGATGGACGAAGTGGCGTAAGCGTTTTCCCAATTTTCCCTAACAGTTCTGTGCGATTCACATTGGATACATACCCTTCTTCTGTCGTGGTTGCATCCATTAACACAAGCCTGTTTAAGACATGCAGTTTTTTTCCGAAAAATTTCATCAGAATCACCATTCCTATCATCGCTATCACAAGCGCAATGAGAATTGCTACTATCATTTGCATCATATTTGCACCTGCCAGTATCAGACTTAGTACTATTAAGACACCACCTAAAATACCAACAATTCCACCAGGGACAAAAAACTCTGCAATTAAAAGGGCTAACCCAACAATAAATAACAATAATGTTTCATATCCCGCAAAGCCGGCCACCATATGTCCAAAGAAAAATAAACCAAGTGCTGATAAGCCCATTATACCTGGAACACCAAATCCTGGCGAATAAAGCTCCATCACAAGTCCTAAACTAGCGATAGACAATAGAATAGGTACAATGATGGGATTTGTAATAAAACGAGCTAATTTTTCAGAAAAGGTCGGTTCAATGGGAACAACATCACTACCATTTAAGTTGGTTACGTCTAAAAGCTCCTGAAAATCCTTAACCGTCCCTTCAGAATATTTAACCTTTAATGCTTCTGAGGCAGATAGGGTTAACAAATTCTTTCCGCCAGCACGGTATTCTGGTAGTTCATAGTTGGTATCTGCCATTGCTAATGCATACTTAGGGTTGCGCCCTGACGTTTCTGCTGCTGCTTTCATTTGAGCAAGCCAAGCGCTATTAGCCTTTAGGTCGGCCGCATTACCTGCTGAATCGATAACTGCCGCTGCACCGATTGTTCCATTTGGAACCATGTAGATCTCATCCGCATGTAAGGCTAAAAAAGCTCCTGCTGAGTGCGCATCCTTATTAATATAAGCAATCGTCCTTATTTGCGTTGCATCCATAAGCATGGCGATATCATTTGCCGCATTCACAAAACCGCCAGGCGTATGTATTTCTAAGATAATCGCCTCTGCATTGTTTTCTTCAGCCTCTTTAAAAGCTCGTTCTAAAAATGCATGAAGTCCTCGTTCTACTTCATTATGAATCAGAACATGATAAACCTTATTACTGGCAAAAGCCGAAGTTAATGGAAACGCTAACAAAAAAGTCATCCATATCACTAGTAAATAGCTGAGGATTTTCCGTTTTCGCATCTTTTCCCCTCCCTTCTAACATGCCTCTCCTCTGTATATACGGTCAATCATGCGAAAAGTTTCACAAATCTTAAAAATTTATTCACTTATTTATCACTCGATCTAATGCAATTAACAACAGTATGTGCAAAAAAGCCGAATGAATCAAAGTGATTTCATTCGGCTTTTTCATATGTACGTAAAGTTGAGCAATGTAAAATACCTGAAATTAATCAAAAATGTGATTAATTTCAGGTATAACTTTGTCTGCTCAGTGAATCATACAATTGCGTGTTATGAACGTAGGGATTTTTAATGGGAAATTAAATTACCACTTACGTTTACGTGCAGCTTCTGATTTCTTTTTACGTTTTACGCTAGGTTTTTCGTAGAACTCGCGCTTTCTAACTTCTTGAATTGTACCACTTTTTGATACAGTACGTTTGAAGCGGCGAAGAGCATCTTCAAGCGATTCGTTTTTGCGAACGACAGTTTTTGACATCTCTCTTTCCCTCCCTCCGAACACACGTCAATACACAATTAGGCAAATTACCTTCTGTTGTGTACTAAAAAATTATATCGTATTGTCTAATAATGGTCAATAGAAAGTATGCGAAATTATCAAGTGAATTTTTGGTTTTATTTTTGCTCGAATTATTCATACAGAAATCGCCCACAATAAAAATAATTACATTTTCCTAACAATTAAGGGGTTTACAAAAAATAGAATAAGGGCGTAGAATAATCACATTCAATTTTATCGGCCAAATCTCAACTATTTGAGAACGGAGGAACCAATCTTTTGGGGTTAATTCTGCTTTAGCAGAAGGGATGAGAAAGCTCTTTCGCCATCCTACCCGTCAGCTAACTTCGTCGGCTAAAGCGAAGGAGGTCGTTATTGACCACCATTATTAGCATGCTTTCTGTCATTTTCATGCTCTTATCGTAGGTCTTTTTATTATGCCATTTAACAAACAGTTGTTTACTATTCAGAATTGAGGAAAATAAAATGAACAATTTTAAAAAAGCATTAAACCCTCCAAAAGTTCTCGTATTGGGCTTTGCTCTCATTATTGCCATAGGGACGTTTCTTTTAACAATGCCATTTTCTACTGAGGATGGGAAGGGTTTGCCCTTTTTAGATGCTTTATTCACTGCTACATCAGCTACTTGTGTCACTGGATTAATTGTAGTTGATACAGGTGATACCTTCTCTACTTTTGGAGAAGTGGTTCTTTTATTCTTAATCCAAATTGGCGGTTTAGGATTTATGACATTTGCCACATTATTATTTTTACTACTTGGGAAGAAAATTTCATTAAAAGAAAGACTGCTGCTTAAAGAAGCATTTAATAATATCTCCATAGCTGGTCTTGTTCGATTAGTAAAAAGAATATTGCTTTTTACAGCATGTATTGAAATAATCGGTGGTCTTATTCTATCGATTCGTTTTTCTTTTGATATGCCTATTGGAAAGGCCCTTTATTTTGGATTTTTTCATGCCATATCCAACTTCAACAACGCTGGCTTCGATTTAATGGGTGGCTTTAACGGAATGACTGCCTATGTTGATGACCCCTTTGTTGTTTTCACCATCTGTGCTCTTATTACAATCGGTGGATTAGGCTTTATTGTTATGAATGAATTGTATGAATATCGTGCGACTAAAAGGCTTTCTGTCCATTCAAAAATAGTCTTAGTAACCACACTTTTGCTAACTGCTAGTGGAACCATTTTGATATTTTTGTTTGAGTATGGCAACCAAAAAACACTTGGATCATTATCCGAATGGGGTAAAGTGTTAGGTTCCCTTTACCAAGCGGTTACACCACGAACTGCTGGCTCCAATACACTGGCTATTGGAGACTTAACGCATTCTACATTATTTTTAATGATCATTTTCATGTTTATTGGGGCAGGCTCTGGGTCGACTGCTGGAGGTATTAAAATCACAACCTTTGCTGTTTTAGTGGCTACTATGTGGTCACAAATTCGAGGGAAAGAAGATGTCGTTCTCTTTAGACGCAGGATTTTAAATGAAACAATTTTAAAAGCTATGACTGTGGTCATGTGTGGTATGTTCATTGTTGTATTTGTTACCATCATCCTCAGCATAATAGAACAAAAACATAGCTTCATGATGTATTTATTTGAGGCAACATCAGCTTTTGGAACGGTCGGACTTTCAATGGGATTAACACCTGAACTTACACCAGGTGGCCGGGTTTTAATTATTTTAACTATGTTTGCGGGTAGATTAGGTCCCTTAACTATTGCCTTTGCCATTACAAAACGTCGAAAATCAGAAGCTTTCCGCCACCCAAAGGGGAATATAATGATAGGTTAGATTAGAAGAAGGAGTTGTTAATTAAATGGCTATTAAACAATACGCGGTAATCGGCTTGGGTAGATTTGGCACAAGTGTCGCCCGCAGATTACATGAAGCTGGACAGGATGTTTTAGGCATCGATATTAGTGAGGAAAGAGTTGAAGATGCAGAACCTTATGTAACCCATGCGGTAGTAGCAGATACAACTGAAGAGAAAGCTTTAACATCCATTGGCATTGGAAATTTCGATTGTGTTATCGTGGCGATCGGTAACGATATGCAATCCAGTATATTAACTGTATCGTTATTAAAAGAATTAGGGATCAAAAAAGTGATTGCAAAGGCACTTGGAAAAAGGCATGGACAAGTGTTGGATAAGGTAGGTGCTGATTGGATTATCTATCCTGAAAGAGATATGGGCGAAAGAGTAGCAAATCAGTTACTATCACCTAATATGTTAAATTATATAGAATTATCAAAAGAGTACAGTTTAGAAGAAATCATGATCCCTTCTAAAATGGCAGGATATAATCTTCGGGATCTAGATATTCGAGCTAAATATAACGTCAGTGTGATTGCGATTGTGCGCGAAGGGGAAATAATAATTTCCCCTTCTCCTGAGCAAATTATTGAAAAGGAAGATTTATTAGTAATGATTGGTCATCGAAAAGATCTTACTTTATTCTCGAATATTCAATAACCACAAAAAGGCTGTGTCAAGTTCACCTTGATACAGCCAGCCATAGTTGTCTTAGAAAACTTTCTTTTGATCTCTATCATCTTTTAAAATTTCAACAGCCTCTCTAAAGCGCTGGGAATGAACAATTTCCCGTTCACGTAAAAACTTCAAGCTATCATTTAAATCCGTGTCATCTGATAAGTCAATAATCCATTGATATGTGGCACGTGCCTTTTCTTCAGCTGCTATATCCTCATACAGATCCGCGATAGGGTCACCCTTTGCTTGAATATAGGTTGCTGTGAATGGTACACCTGAGGCGTTTTGATAGAATAGAGCCCGATCGTGATTTACATAATGATCACCCAAACCAGCTTCTTTCAGCATTTCTGGTGTTGCATCTTTTGTTAGCTTATAAATCATCGTGGCAATCATTTCTAAATGTGAAAATTCCTCTGTTGCTATATCGGTCAATAACCCTACTACTTTGTCAGGAATCGTATAACGCTGATTCATGTAGCGTAGAGCTGCTGCCAGTTCCCCATCCGCTCCTCCATATTGTTCAATTAAAAACTTTGCAAGCATTGGGTTACATGTACTAACTTTTACCGGATACTGGAGTTTCTTTTCATAATACCACAAAGATTTTTCCTCCTAGTCTTTTGTTTAGACTTGCCATGGCCATGGTGTATCAATCCAGTTAAAAGGATAATTTGAATAGCTTCTCCCAAAATTCATGAGCGGTCCATATTTTTGCTCAAAATCAATTTTAAGTTTCATACTTTTCTCTGTATTTTCATTAAATTGCTGAATGGCGTCATAATCGTGTGGATGAGTGTCTAAATAGAGGTTTAATTCAACAATGACGAAATCAATTGCTTGTATTTCTTCTAATTGCTTATAAAATTCGGGCGGCATCTTTTTAGTCATGCTTCCTCCCTCCTTTTAGGGGAAATGGGTATGGGCTAAACAACTGTGGCCATAGTGTTCCTGCTATTAGCGCTTCTCTTGCGGTTGGAAATTGTGGAAGTCCAGGTGGTTGAAAACCCATATATAGCTGTGGGGGTGTTGCATAATACTTAACTTCTATAGGCTTACAAGGATCAAAGGGGCTAATATAGGGCCTCCAAGACTTATACTGTGTAAACATGACATCCTCCTTTCTGTATTTACATTCATCAGTGGAGTATATGTGCATAGAAAATTATTATGCTGATTAAACACAAAGAAGCCATAAGCTCACGTCAATGTACACATGAGCTTATGGCTCTATAAAAAGATAAAATTAATAGTTGGAGTCGGCAATTAAACCATTCATAATAGCTACACCAGAGCTAGCCCCAATACGAGTCGCACCAGCTTCTACCATTTTTTTCATGTCCTCTAAGCTACGAACACCACCTGATGCTTTTACGCCAAGATCTGGACCTACAGTTTTACGCATAAGCGCGATATCCTCTGCTGTTGCTCCACCAGTAGAAAAACCTGTAGATGTTTTCACATAGTCAGCACCCGCCGCTACAGCTAATTCACATGCTTTCACTTTTTCCTCATCTGTTAGTAAGCATGATTCAATAATGACTTTTACAAGTGCGCTATCTTTAGCTGCTTCTACTACTGCTGCGATATCTGCTTGTACAAGCTCATAGTTTTTATCTTTTAATGCACCGATATTAATAACCATATCTACTTCTTTTGCACCGTTAGCAATGGCATCTTTTGCTTCAAATGCTTTGACTGCTGGCGTATTGGCACCAAGTGGGAAGCCGATAACCGTACAAACTAAAACGTCTGTACCCTGTAGTAATTCACTGCTACGTTTTACCCAAGTAGGATTTACACAAACAGAAGCAAAGTTAAATTGTTTAGCTTCTGCACATAATTTTTCAATTTGTTCTTTTGTTGCCTCAGCCTTTAATAATGTATGATCAATCATACGTGCAAAATTTTTTTCCATTGTTGAACGCTCCTTCATTAAACAAGATGTACGTACCTCTTCGAATCATACCACTTTTTCATGTTGGCGTCTAATATCTTTCTATTTTATTAGTTTGGCTCAATTCAATTCCTACTATGACATGGATATGCCAATTTATTCGAGTATTTCCCTCCTCCTGAAGCAACAAAAAAGGATTGCCTCCAACCGTTAGCAATCCTTTTCATATTAATTAACTGTTTCTAAAACACGAACAAATTGACCTTGTGAGTGTGGATAGCCTGCTTGTGTAATTTTTACTTTGACAAGCTGACCAATGAGACTTTCAGGCCCTTCAAACACTATTTTTAAGTAATTGTCTGTATAACCAGTTAGAAGCCCTTCTTCTTCACTGCCATCATGGACAAATTCTTCAGGAATCACTTCTAATACTTGGTCTTCAAAACGAGAGGCATATTCTTTTGCCAATTGATCATTTAAAGAAATAAGGCGATGCACACGCTCATTTTTAATATCTTCATCAATTTGATCTTCCATACGTGCAGCTGGTGTTCCTGTACGTGGAGAGAATGGGAATACGTGTAGTTCAGAGAACTTATGATCACGAATAAAGTTATACGTTTCCATAAACTCTTCCTCTGTCTCACCTGGGAAACCAACAATGACATCTGATGTGACGGCTAAATCAGGTAATGCCTCATGTAGTTTCGTTAAACGTTCACCGAAAAACTCCATTGTATATTTACGACGCATACGTTTTAAAACCGTATCAGATCCAGATTGGATAGGTATGTGTAAATGATTAACAACAATTTTAGATTCTCGAAGAACTTCAATGACTTCATCTGTCAATTGACTAGCCTCAATAGATGAAATACGAAGGCGCTTTAAGCCTTTTACATTGGCTTCTAAATCACGTAGTAGCTGTGCAAGATTATAATCTTTTAAGTCTTGTCCATAGCCACCCGTATGAATACCCGTTAAGACGATTTCTAGGTAGCCAGCGTCAACTAGTTGCTGTGCTTGATGTAATACTTCCTGTGGATCACGAGAACGCATTAAGCCGCGTGCCCATGGGATAATGCAAAAAGTACAGAAGTTGTTACAGCCTTCCTGTATTTTTAATGAAGCACGTGTACGGTCTGTAAATGCTGGTACATCTAATTCCTCATATACACGATTTTTCATAATATTACGTACGGCATTAATCGGTTGGCGTTCTGCACGATATTGCTCGATATAGCCCAACAATTTTGTACGATCCTGCGTTCCTACAACAATATCAACGCCAGGAATCGCCATAATTTCTGCCGGGGATGTCTGCGCATAGCATCCCGTTACACAAATAACCGCATCAGGATTTTGACGCACTGCACGACGAATCACCTGACGAGATTTCTTATCTCCAGTATTGGTAACTGTACAAGTATTAATGACATAGACGTCTGCTTGATGATCAAATTCTGTACGATCATAGCCCTCTTCCTTGAACAGTTGCCAGATTGCTTCTGTTTCATAATGATTTACTTTACAGCCAAGTGTGTGAAAAGCCACTTTTGACAAGGCTGAACACCTCTTTCATTCAAATTCATAGGATATGGCAGACAGTGCGTATAATGGCGCTGTTTCTGCTCGTAAAATTCTCGGTCCTAATGACATCGTTTGAGCGCCTGCTTGTAATAGCGCTTCCGACTCTTGACGAGAAATGCCCCCCTCAGGACCAAAGATAATAAGCATTGATTTCGACTTCTTATCATACACGTTTTTTAGCTTCTCCGCAAACCTTGTGCGCTTTTCAGCCTTTGCATCCTCTTCATCAGCAATAAAAACGGCATCGAAATGATCTGTTTGTTGTACTAGCTGTTTAAATGATATGGGTTCAAAAACTGTTGGAATATGCGTACGGTGAGCTTGTTCCGCAGCTTCCTTAGCAATTTTCTGTAATCTTTCTTGCTTTTTTGCTCCTTTTTTCTTGTCCCATTTTACAATGGAGCGCTCAGCTTCAAAGGGTAATAAAGCAAACATTCCTAGCTCTGTGGCTTTTTGGGTAATAAGCTCTAGCTTATCACCCTTCGGTAAACCACATGCTACAGTTACTTGAATGGGTAACTCTGGGGAAGGGATTGTTTGTCCAGTCGCTTCAATGACGACCTCATCCCCTTCAAATCCTTCAATTGTGCATATATGCGCAGTGTTTTGTGCAACAACTACAATGTTGTCGCCTTGCTTCATACGCATCACTCGTTCAATATGCCGTGCATCTTCTCCACTAATACGTGCATTTTCGATAGCTGTTTCAATAAAATAACGTTGCATGCCACACAGTCCTTTCTAGCAAGAAAGGAAAACGCCAAATCACAAGCACACGGCTCACGATTTGGCGCTTCCTCAGTCATGTTATAGTGGACGACGGGCAATAATGGCTACCCAATCTTCCATTAATAATACTTCTTCAATCACAAAGCCTGAAGCTTCTAGTGCTACTTTCACATCATCTCGTTTTGCACCGATGATGCCCGAAGTGACATATAATCCACCTGGTTTTACAATTGTATACGCGTCATCTGTGAAGGACATGATGATTTCAGCCAAAATATTAGCGACTACTACATCTGCTGGTTCTTTTACAGTATCTAATAAGTTACCATGGAACACTGCTACCTTATCTTCCACTTTATTTAATGCTACATTTTCTCGCGCTGAACGTACAGCAACCTCATCTAAATCAAGCGCATGCACACTTTTTGCACCAAGTAATGCTGCACCAATAGACAATACGCCCGATCCTGTACCGATATCAACAACTGTATCCCCTTCTTTAATGACCTTTTCAAGTCCTTGTAAACACATTACCGTTGTTGGGTGGGTACCTGTACCAAATGCCATACCAGGGTCTAATTCAATAATTAGTTCATCTGTTGAAACAGGTGTATATTCCTCCCATGTCGGTACGATAGTAAAGCGTTCAGAAATCTTAACAGGATGGTAGTATTGCTTCCAGGCAGTTGCCCAATCTTCTTCATTGACTTCGACAATGGATACCACATTTTCACCGATATCAATGTTAAAGTTCGTTAAATTTGTGATAGCTGCTTTTATTTCTTCGACTGTTTCATTTAAAAAACTAGACTCCGATAAATAAGCTTTAACAATCACGCCATCTTTCGGAAAATCATCTTCATTTAGCGCATAAATTTCACCATATTGATCTTCACGTGGCTTCGCAAACTCTGCAGAATCTTCGATGACAACACCACTTGCACCTGCTTCATGCAAAATATTCGAAATTGCTTCTACCGCATCATTTTTTGTATGAATGGATAATTCTGACCACTTCACGTAGCTCTTCAGCTCCTCTAATTATTCACCTTGGAATTTTTTCTTAATTTTGTCGAATAGTGAACTACCTTGTTCTTCAGGGATATCGCCACTGATTTCTGCAAATTCTCGTAATAATTGCTTTTGTCTTTCCGTTAATTTTTCTGGTGTCATCACTTTTACTGTCACATACTGATTACCCATACCATAACCATGAACATTTTTAACACCTTTATCTTTTAGACGGAATTGAGCACCTGACTGTGTTCCAGCCGGAATACGTAATTTTACTTTCCCATGGACTGTTGGTACTTCAATTTCATCCCCAAGTGCTGCTTGAGGGAATGTTAATTTCAACTCGAAGTAAATATCGTCTCCATCTCGTTCGAAATCCTTGTGACCTTGAACGCGGAACATAATATATAAATCCCCTGCAGGTCCACCGTTTATACCTGGTTCACCTTGACCAGATACACGAATTTGCTGTCCATCATCCACACCTGCTGGGATTGTCACTTTAATTTTCTTACGTTTTTGAACTTTTCCTTCTCCACGACAAGTCGTACATTTTTCTTTAATAATTTTACCTGTCCCATGACATGTTGAGCATGTACGACGGTTCATCATACGACCAAATGGTGTATCCACTGCTTGATTGATTTGTCCTGCACCTTTACATGTCGAACATGTTTCTGGTTGCGTGCCTGGTTTTGCTCCTGAACCGTGACATGTTTCACACGTTTCATCTTTTGGAATTTCTATTTCTGTTTCTTTTCCAAAAATAGCTTCCTCAAATTGGATGTTCATACGATATTGCAGATCATCCCCTTTACGTGGAGCATTTGGATCCTGACGGCGACCACTTCCGCCAAAGAATGAACTGAAAATATCCTCGAAGCCGCCAAAGCCGCCCCCTCCAAAGCCACCACCAAAACCAGCATTCGGATCCTCATGACCAAATTGGTCGTAGCGTGCTTTTTTCTGGTCGTCACTTAATACTTCATATGCTTCAGCGATTTCTTTGAATTTTTCATCTGCGCCTGCCTCTTTATTAAGGTCAGGGTGATATTGTTTTGATAATTTACGATATGCTTTTTTAATCTCATCTTTTGTAGCCGATTTTGTTAAACCAAGCACCTCGTAATAATCGCGTTTCTCCATGATTCACACTCCGCTCTGTTTGCATAAAATCTATTGTAACATGCAGTTGAAAAAACTGCCTCATTTTTTCGATTAAAGGTTCTATAAGTTCCAAAAATGAAGATACTCACTTCCTAGCAGCTAACGTATGCAACTAGCCTATAAATGGTGCATTTACGTGAAGTGACCTCACATCATGACAAAAGCCAAAGCCGCAAGCGGTCTTTGGCTTTTTCACTTAACTGTGTTACTTCTTATTTATCGTCTTTTACTTCTTCGAATTCAGCGTCTACAACACCGTCATCTTTTTTACCAGCGCCAGTGTCTGCACCTGCATCGCCACCTTGAGCTGCTTGAGCAGCTGCTGCCGCTTGTTCGTAAACTTTCATCACTAGTGGCTGTAATACGCCTTCTAGTTTTTCTTTCGCTGCTTTAATACCTTCTAATTCACCAGCTTCAAGCGCTTTTTTCAATTCATCACGAGCATCTTCAACAGATTTTTTCTCGTCTTCCGTAATTTGCTCACCAAGGTCAGCAATTGTTTTGTCTACTTGGAATACTAATTGGTCTGCTTCGTTACGAAGATCTGCTTCTTCTTTACGTTTAGCATCTGCTTCGGCATTAGCTTCAGCGTCTTTTACCATGCGTTCAATTTCGTCCTCTGATAAACCAGAATCAGATTGAATCACAATTGTTTGCTCTTTGTTCGTACCAAGATCTTTTGCTTTTACAGATACGATACCGTTTTTATCAATGTCGAATGTTACTTCGATTTGAGGCACACCACGTGGTGCTGGTGGAATATCTGCTAATTGGAAGCGACCTAATGTTTTATTGTCAGCTGCCATTGAGCGTTCACCTTGTAAAACATGAATATCTACTGCTGGTTGGTTATCAGCTGCTGTAGAGAAAACTTGAGATTTTGAAGTAGGAATAGTTGTGTTACGGTCGATTAATTTTGTGAACACGCCACCCATTGTTTCAATACCAAGTGAAAGAGGTGTTACGTCAAGTAATACAACGTCTTTCACATCACCTGTTAATACGCCACCTTGTACTGCAGCACCCATTGCAACAACTTCGTCAGGGTTAACACCACGGTGTGGCTCTTTCCCTGTTTCTTTACGTACTGCTTCTTGTACTGCTGGAATACGTGTAGAACCACCAACTAAAATAACTTGGTCAATTTCAGAAGTTGACAGACCTGCATCAGATAATGCTTGACGTACTGGTCCTACTGTACGATTTACTAAAGGTAAAGTAATTTCATCAAATTTTGCACGAGTTAAAGAGATTTCTAAGTGTAATGGACCTGCTTCACCAGCTGTAATGAATGGTAAAGAGATTTGAGTTGATGTTACACCAGATAAATCTTTTTTCGCTTTTTCAGCTGCATCTTTTAAACGTTGCATCGCCATTTTATCTTTTGATAAGTCAATGCCATTTTCTTTTTTGAATTCAGCTACTAGATATTCGATAATTGCGTCATCGAAGTCATCTCCACCTAGTTTGTTATCACCAGCTGTAGCTAGTACTTCAAAGACACCGTCACCTAACTCAAGGATAGACACGTCAAACGTACCGCCTCCAAGGTCAAATACTAATACTTTTTGATCTTGATCTTGTTTATCTAATCCATAAGCAAGAGCTGCAGCAGTTGGTTCGTTGATGATACGCTCTACTTCTAGACCTGCGATTTTACCAGCATCTTTAGTTGCTTGACGCTGTGCATCGTTAAAGTAAGCAGGAACTGTAATAACTGCTTTTGTCACTTTTTCCCCTAAGTAGTCTTCAGCATAGCCTTTTAAGTATTGAAGAATCATTGCTGATACTTCTTGTGGCGTGTAGTCTTTATCTTCTACTGTTACTTTTTCAGCCGTACCCATTTTTGATTTAATAGAAATGATTGTGTTAGGATTTGTTACTGATTGACGTTTCGCCACTTCACCAACTTGACGTTCACCATTTTTAAAGGCAACAACAGATGGCGTTGTACGGTTTCCTTCTGGGTTTGGAATTACTTTTGGTTCTCCACCTTCAAGTACAGAAACGCAAGAGTTTGTTGTTCCTAAGTCAATACCAATAATTTTGCTCATTAAAATTTCCTCCTATTATGTCAACGCAAGGGATGCGTTTTCTAACTAATTTTAATTGACTAAATAGTGCAAAGACTATTCGTTCACAGATACCATTGTTGGGCGTAATACACGATCCTTTAAGATATATCCTTTTTGTAGTTCGCGTAAGACGATACCCGTTTCTTTTTCACTATCTTGTTCTTGCATAACAGCTTGGTGAATTGTTGGATCAAATTGCTCACCTTCAGCTTTAATCACTTGCAGACCTTCTTTTTCTGTTGCTTCAATTAAAGAGCGATACACCATTTCAATTCCTTTAATGATCGATGCAGTCTCTTCAGAAGTTGTCTCTACTTGTAAAGCACGTTCAAAATTATCAAGGACTGGTAATAGATCAGATAGTAAGCTTTGGGCGCGATACTTTTCAGCTGCCTCACGGTCTAACTGATTACGACGGCGCATATTATCGAAGTCAGCACGTAAACGTAGGTGACGATTTTCTTCGTCAGCCAGCTTTGCTTGCAGTTCAGCCAGCTTAGCCTCATACTGTTCTTCAATTGATAACTCTACTTCTTCCTGAACTTCTGTTTGCTCTACTTCCTCAGTTGTCGTTTCAGCTTGTACATCTTCTTGTACTAAATCTTTGTTTTCCGTTGTTTCCGTCACTTGAATCCTCCTCATTCTCATTCACTACGATTCTTCATAAAGGCTTGTGTTAAATCCAAGCGCATTACGTCTAATAAAGCCACAACACGCTTATAATCCATACGTGTAGGGCCAATAATAGCAATGGCTCCCTGTTGATCATCACCAATAGAATAGGTAGTGGTAATGACACTGCAATTTTCCATTTCTAGTTGTTTATTTTCTGAGCCTATCCGAATATGAATACCTGATTCATTCGGATGGAAAAGTGACTGCACTTGGCTAGTCGTCTCCATCAAGTCCAAAATCATCCGGACTTTATTTAAGTCATGGAATTCTGGTTGGTTGAACATATTCGTTTTCCCACCATAGAAAATTTTACTTTCTGAATTATGCATTGTTGCTGTGATAAGTGCGCGAATAAAATCATCCGCTGACCGAACATGTTGCTGTAACACGGCTAGCACTTCAGCTTCAAGGCTTTTATGGAGATCTTCTAATGAAACTCCAATAAGGCGATCATTTAAGATATTCACCATTTTCTCTAAATCAGAAGCGGTAAAGTCAGGTGGTAGATTGAACATGCGGTTTTCTACATGCCCATTATTCGTCACGATAATCGCTACTGCTGTGTCGCTGGAAAGAGGGACAATTGAAAACCGTTTAACACGATGCCTTTGGACATCAGGTCCTAAAAGTATGGAAGTATACGATGTCAGCTCTGATAAAATATTGGCTGACTTTCGGATAATATGCTCTACTTCTACTAGTCGATCATTAAAAATTGATTGAATTTGTTGAATGTCCTTAGAATTAATACCTTGAGGACTCAACAAATGATCTACATAAAATCTGTAACCCTTTTCCGAAGGCACTCGACCAGAGGAGGTATGCGTTTTTTCTAAAAAGCCTAATTCCTCTAAATCCGCCATTTCGTTTCGAATAGTGGCTGGACTAAATGTAATCCCTTGTTTTTTGGAGATTTGGCGAGAACCCACCGGCTGCGCAGACACAATAAAGTCGTCTACAATGACTTGCAATATCTGTAACTGCCGATTTGTTAGCATGATTATCACCTCTGTTAGCACTCAACTAAGAGGAGTGCTAATACTATTATTAAGTTATCAAATCCCACATTTTATGTCAACGATATCGCTCAATCTTCTAGCAAAAATTGTTGAAATACTTCATTGCCCACAAAACGTCCTTTTCTCGTCAAGCGTACCCCAAGCTCATCCTGTTCTAAAAGCCCCTTTGACACTAGATCTTTTATTACCACATCATAATGGGCAGACATAGGTGTTTTAAATTTCTCTTCATATACAGAGTGCATAACACCCTCTGTTTTTCTTAGCCCTAAAAACATTTGTTCTTCTCTTTTTTCCACTTGTGATACTTCATGTGCGTGGACAATTGGTAGCTCATTTGCTTCCACAGCTTCCATATACTTTTTTAATGGACCGTGATTGGAATAGCGTATACCTGCTAAATACCCATGAGCCCCTGCGCCAAACCCCGCATATTCATCATTATCCCAATAAATCTTGTTATGCTCTGAACGATACCCAGGCTTTGCAAAATTACTAATTTCGTATTGTTGAAGCCCATGTAAGGCCATTTGTTGCATCAGCACATCATACATATCCGCTTCTAAATCTTCTGTCGGTAAATACAGTTTCCCTTTAGCGTACTGATTATAAAAAATCGTTTTGGGTTCTACAATAAGAGAATAGGCAGAGAAATGTGGCAAATCAAGAGTAAAAGCTTTGGCTAATGAATCCTTCCATTGCGCCATTGTTTGCCCAGGTAAGCCATACATTAAATCAATGCTGATATTACGGAAGCCAATTTTCCTAGCCAAGGCGATTGTTTCATAGACATGATCATTACTATGAGTGCGTCCAATCTTCTGTAGCAATACCTGGTCAAAAGATTGTACCCCCATGCTTAAACGATTGACACCACCGTCGAACAACACCTGCAATTTGGCTGCAGACAATTCATCTGGATTTGCCTCTGATGTAAATTCTGTCACACTATTCATTGGAATATACGTATGAATAGACGTTAGTAGTTTGTCCAATTGCTCAGGCGATAAAGCTGTCGGTGTTCCGCCACCAAGAAAAATCGTCTCGATGTTACGGAATTTTTCAGGATGTTTTTCTGTTGTCAGGGCCATTTCCTTTCCAAGCGCTTCTATATATTCATCCACTGGTTGATTTTTAAAATAAAATTTATTGAAATCACAATAATTACAGATTTGATGACAGAAAGGAATATGAATGTAAACACCTCGTGCCATAGCAATCCCTTCTTTCGCGTTAAGTCTTTTCCATTTCTACATTATAACGAATCGATAGAAGGAACGCTATGAAACCATTCAAGTGAGCTTACATATATTTTTCTCAAATGTTTTTCTACAAACAACAAACTAGTATGCCAAAGAAATTCCTCTAGCCTACTAGTTAACAAGTGTTTCTTACAAAGGTATTATCGAAATATATCTTATGCTTTTATCCCATTGAATAACGTCTCTATAATGAGCGTTGCTGCCGATTTTTTTGCAATAGTTCCTTCTTGAACCTGCTGCCACGTTGTAAACAGTAAAGAATAAAGTACATTCAGCATCCATTCACTATCCATATCCAGTCGCAAATAGCCTTTAGACTGCAATGATTTTATTGTGCGTCGAACAGGCTCTTTTAACTGATCCTCAGCCGCCAATAATTCTGCATTGTAATTTAAAGAGCATTCATGCGCCAAAAAATAGATTTTATCTCCTAAAGGAATCAAAGCCTCAACAAGTTCCGGAATATATGCTTCATCCTCTTCTGCCACAACTATTTGACTCATTGTTTCATCTACAACTTGGACAGCCCTAAAACTGAGTTGAAGCATCAATTGCTCTCTGTTGTCAATGTAACGGTGTAGTGTGGCAATACCTACACCAGCATAACTAGCAATATCATTTAAAGAAGCAGTTGGATTTTCCACAAGGAGTTCTGTCGCTGCATCTAAAATAGCGTTACGTCTTGCTTCTTTGGTTGCTGATCTAGAATTCTTCATCAACTATCACTTCTTTCTAATCTAAAATAAACTAGATAGTTTTTACTATCATTTGCTACAATTGTAGACCACAGAAGGCACGATTTCAACCTTCCACAAATTTCTATGAGAGATAGAAATAAGCTACTCTTGCCTGTTGAAAGAGTAGCTTTTGATGTATTAAATTATTTTATTGATCATTTTGGACCCATACATCCTTCACATACCTTCCTTCTTGTTGAAGTTGATTGATCCATACATTAGCATCTTCTTCCCCTACCCCTTTTACTCTCCTGTAGGCAAGCAGTAATGCACTCTCAACCTCTGGCGCCATTTTACTACCATCTCCACATATAAAAATTTGTCCTTCACCTTCCATCATTTGAATAATAGTAGCGGCATGTTGGGTCATTAAATGCTGGACATACGTTTTGGGTGTCCCTTCTGTACGTGAAAAAGCAGTATGGAGCGTTACAACCCCTTCTTTTTCATATTGTTCAAGCTCTTTGCGATAGATAAAATCAGTATTATCTCTACAACCAAAATATAGATGTGCTTCACCCAGTTCAATTCCTTGCTGTTTCAGTGTGGAGCGTGCTTGTAAAAAGCCTCTAAACGGAGCAATCCCAGTCCCTGGTCCCACCATTATTAACGGGGGTGTAGGATCTTTTGGAAGATGAAAGCCAGAATCATTGGCACGGATAAACATGACGATTTCATCGCCAATATGACATTGAGCTAAATAATTTGAGGCCACCCCACGATACTCTCCTTGCCCACTCCAAGCAGGTTCATGTAAAACGCCAACAGTGATACTCAGCTGTTCAGAATTCACTTGAGGTGAACTGGATATAGAATAATATCTAGGTTTTAAGGCTGGAAGTAATGCTAAAAATCTTTCGAATGGGAAAGCACAAGCTTGATACTTTTCAAGTAAATCTAGCATGGAAATTCGTTTCTTTACTATCTCCTTCTTATATGCTTCCTCCTCTAATAAAGCCTCTAGTTCACGTTTATGTGGAGGACATTCTGTAAATGCTGCAAGTTGACGGATTTGCAGTCGAGTTGCAGGGTTTTGAATGTCAACGCTGTGTGAAAGAACCTCATACAAACTAACTGGGTGACCTAATGGGAGATGAGCGTGTTCATTAATAGCAGTAATGATCACTTGATCATTATCATTAAGTCCAAAACGCCGTAGCACTCGCTGCACTGTGGTTCTATTATTCCTCGGTAATACGCCCAAATGATCCCCCTCTTGATATGTTATACCATTAGGCAAGGCTATCTCGATATGACGTGTACTACGTTTACTTTCCATACCTTGCAGTTCTTCATTTTTTACTACAGTTGCCAATGAAGCACTATGCATGAAAGCTAAAGAAGTTGTCACTTCATCGCGAATTAATTGAATCGAAATATTCTCATGTTTTGGAAGCACATTTTCATGAATCATTAAGGGGTAAATCGTTTTTAGATCCAACCATAATTGAGCCCGCCAATCTTCCCACGTTTTCTCAAAATCTCCACTCGCATCAGCCTCACCACGTTTAGAAATTTTTGTAGCTCCTTTTAAAGAGAGCTGTTCATCAAGGAGTCTTGGAATTTTTTGATACGTCGTATTCCAATTTCGATCCCCATAACCAAAAACTGCAAAGTTAATGCCTTGAAGAGCCGTTGAATCAAGTTGATCTACCCATGTGAGAAACTTACGTGCATTTCTTGGAGGCTGCCCATTATAAGAAGAACTAATAATTAATACCGCTCCTTCTTTTGGTAAATTCCCACAATAATCATCAAGGGCAGCTACTTCTCCTTGAATACCATACAAACTAGCTTCATTAGCTAATTGTTGTGCAGCACCCTTTGCTGTTCCTAAATCGGAGCCATACAACACTAATAATGGATAGTTAGATTCTAAGGCTGGATTGGTCCCTCGATAATTCGACTTCTTTTCTTTATGAGAAACAGTGCTATCGTGATTTTTCTGTTGGCCACTAGATTGCTTTATTTTGCAGTGACGTGGCTTCACTTGTATTTTAAAATCATCTGGTTTTATCGTTAATGTTTGCTGAATTTTTAATTGATAATTAGTAAAATCAATTAGGTCGAAATGTTGAAGGATCATGCCTAAAACTAATGTGGCTTCGTGTAAAGCAAATTGCATTCCAATGCAAGCACGCTGACCATTACCAAATGGTTTAAAGGCATGTAACGGTACTTTGCCCGAATCTTCAAAACGTTCAGGTCGAAATAAATTTGCATCTTCTCCCCAAGCATTTTTATCTCGATGTAGTTGGGGTAAAAGAATGTCTATATTTTCCCCTTTTCTGATTGGATACTGTCCCCCAATTACTGTGTCTTCTTTAGCATAGAGTGTAAAGCCTGGAGCAGTTGGCCATAAACGCAATGACTCATTTAAAATCATACGAATATAGGTTAACTTTAGTACTTCCTCATAATTCGGCGCATCACCAGTAATAACCTGATCCACTTCTTCATAGGCCCTTTTTAATACGTCTGGATGCTTCAACAAAAAATAAAGCGCAAAGGACAGTAGGCCACTTGTCGTTTCGTGGCCAGCTATGAGGAAGGTAATGATCTGATAACGAATATTTTCATCATCCAGCGTCTCCCCTGTTTCAGGATCTCGTTCATGCAGCATGCGGGCAAGTAAATCCACCTCATCTTGCTTTCCTCTTGCTTTACGTTCTTTAATAATGGCATCTACTAATGAAAACATTGTTTGAATATCTTCTTGAAACTGTCGTCTTTTTCCAATCATTAAAAACTCTTGGATTTTTAAGCGTGAGCTTTTCATCATCGCTTCATTTAATGCACGAACCATACTCATAATAAAAGGACTAAGTGTTTCTTTATAAAAGCTATTAAAACGATAATTAAATCCGCTTAGTCCTATGGTGTCTAACGTAAGGCGTGTCATGTCGTCTGAAACATCGATTTCTTCTTGAGGATTTAATCTGGCCCATTTTTGGATAAGTTGTGTAGCAATATCGGTCATCATATCATGATAGCCCTTCATCGCTTGCTTACTAAAAGTCGGAAGTAAAATATTGTGCGCCTTCTGCCAGTTAGGTTCAGTCGTTCTACTAGTAAATAAGCCGTCACCACTGAAAGCACGAACATTTTCAAGCTCATTATAAATTTGTTTATCAAAACGCCTAACATCACAAACTTCAGCTACTAATTCATGTCCTGAAATCACCAAACCTGAATAACCTGGTATCTCTAAACGGTAAATAGGTCCATACGCTTCAGCTAGCTTACAAAGTGAGAGTGTGGGCTGCTCTTTATCAATTAAAGGTAAATTTCCAAGTGGACCAAACATTTTAGGGCGTGGAACATATCCTGTGTTTACCATCATAAACCCCTTCTTTCTCATTTATTAAATTGATAGATTTTACTATCAATTGATAAAATAATATATCAATCATTCAATGCATTCAACATTTTATGTAATATGAAAAGGATAAAATGCCATTTTTATGAACAACCTGTGAATAGAGTTGAAAAGAGAAAGACAAAAAAGCCCGATTCCCCCCAATAGTTAAGGGAAAAATCGAGCACTTGAAATAATATACTTCATGTATAACAAACGATTCCGACGACTATGCCTAAAAGCACCAATAAATAAGGCTGTATTTTCCATCGAATTAAACACCATAAAAAGACAGCCACTATGAAAATATCTAACGTGCTGAGGATGGTTTGTGTTACAACGGGATGTACAAAAGCAGCGGCTAGAATGCCAACGACCGCCGCATTTGCGCCTGCCATCGCACCTCTAAGACGTGCAATACGGCTTAGGCTAATCCAAAATGGTAGCGCTCCAACCACTAGCAAAAACGCTGGTAAAAATATTGCGAAAGTAGCAATAATCGCTCCTGGAACGCCAGCAATGACCATACCAATATATGCAGCAAATGTAAATAAAGGTCCCGGAACTGCCTGTGTCATACCGTAGCCAGCTAAAAAATCTGAAGTACTTATTTGACCACTTTGAACAAATTGTGTTTCCAGTAAAGGTAAAACAACATGACCGCCACCGAATACTAAGGCACCTGCAAGATAAAACTTCTCCATCATGGAAATCCACTCATGCTGCCATAAGGCGGCTAATATAGGTAAACCTAGGAGCAGCATGAAAAAAAGTACTAGTAAAACAATACCCGTGGTTTTTGAAATAGGTATATGAACTAATTTTGAGGTATTACTCGCGTCACTTTTTTTCAGAAGTTGAAAGCCTAAACAAGCAGCAATCAATATTGCTACGATTTGAGCAAATGGATTTAGCCAGGTCAATACTGTTATCAATGTCAATATAGCAATCAACCAGTGCCATTTTGTCGAGAGTAATTTTTTGCTCATATCAAAAATAGCATGAGCGATAATCGCCACTGCTACTAACTTCAAACCATGAATCCAATCCATCTTAAACTCTGTATACTTGGAGAAATAGGCAAAAATTATAAGTATCAGAACAGATGGTAAGGTAAAACCAAGAAATGATAGAAAGCTTCCTAATACTCCTCCTCTAAGTAAGCCAACCCCCATCCCCACCTGACTAGATGCAGGACCAGGCAAAAATTGACTTAACATAACGAGTTGACCATAATCATGTGCAGAAAGCCATTTACGCTTCTGTACATATTCCTGTTGAAAATAACCTAGATGAGCTGTTGGGCCTCCGAATGAGGTACAGCCTAATTTTAAAGCAACAAAAAAAATCTCCCAAAGCCTTCGCAAACTCTCAACTACTTTCCATATCTTTTATTTCATTTTACACGGAAAGCAGTTTTTTTTAGATTAAGAGTTTGTAAAATTTACTTCATTATTCATCTTTCTTTATTTTAATTGCAGAACCTACTTTACTACCCTCTTTATTGATTGGAATTAAAGTGTAATTTTTTTCTGTTAGATAGAGTGCATCTACACGACTTCCCCACCTTGTACCCTCTTTATTTAATGGATAGGGTGTGGCAAAAGCCCATGATTGTCCAGATTTTGATTGGATTTTAAAGTGTAACGCATCATTGACAACACTTTCCTCAGCATGAAAATAAATGGTTGTCGAAATAGGTGTGGAGACAACTTTGTCAATGGTTATTTCCTGCTGATCAACATGCTTTACTTTTTTATCAATAGAAAAGATTTCACGATCTTGTTGTAATTGCTCTTGTGAAGCATCTACCTGAAATTCCCATGGCTTCTCAATTGGTGTTTCAACATTCCAATCTTTATAACGAATAACTAATTCTAATTGTTCATCAGTCGGAAAATCATCCATTTTAATACTATTGTATATTGTATAGACGTTGGCAGACTTTGCTATGGACTGTCCTCCATTACGAACCATATAATCTTGACCATTGACGAGAATTTGCGGAAAGAAAAATACTTGATGGTCTGGTTTAAACTCTTTTCCAGGTTCGAAAGTTGCATTCAGTAAAATTTGATTGTCATCTATAATCACTTCATTTAATGTTAACCGTCCTAAGCTATTGCTAGCTGTTTTCCCTACATCCGTTTTATAGGCTTCAAAATTCACATCCTGATCCCACCACAAATACAGCGTCGATCCACTAGCAATCATTAATAAAAGGATCACAATAATAAGCCATTTCTTACTTCTCCGATTTTCCTTATCCAAATCCACAACTCGAATCATATCATTGGACAACCGTACACCTCATTTTTTATAAAAATCATTATGGTTCATTGTAGTGCTCAATCATGCATTATATAACCTTCTATGTTGAAGATTCATTATGTATAAAAGGATATTACATCCCTTTATGTAGATGACGAACTTTATTGATTTCACGCATTAAATAGTCCACAAAGAGATCATCTCTTACTAGCCATGCTTGATTATTTCGCTTTAAAAACCACTCTGCTTCATTAAAGCCCGCAAAGGATTGTGTCAGTGGCATGTTATTTTTTTCAATTATCCAATCAACCTCATCGTTTGAATAGAGCATAAACATTTCATCTTGCTGATTTTTATAGAAAGTCCCAAACGTAGACCCTTTTATGTTATAACGATTTCTTTTTGCATCCTCTGGAATAGGCTCTATATGGAATGTTGCCACTACATACTGCTTGTAAGCTTCCTCTGTTAATGAGCAGCCAGCAGCCTTTTGATGTCCACCTCCACCATATTTGGCGGCAATAGCTGACACATCAATATGATCATGGATTGTTCGAAAGGATATCTTTTTACTGCCCATATTGATCATCGCAATATAATCAAGATGCGGATTTTCCTTTCCCAATTCATTACCAAGCTCAGAAAGATAGGATTCTGCATAGACAACCCCAGCACAGTATTCACCCAAAGTGGTTTGAATAAGCTCCCGTTTCTTACGCCGAATGTAACGTTCTGTTTTTTCTTCTTCCATGCTTAAAATTTTCTTTTCAAAATCATCGAAGTCAAAGTGATCACTTGTTTTTAAACGCTCGACCATTTTCTCTTCAAATTCTTCAATCGACACTAGAAAAAAGAGTGCATTTAATCTTTGCGCTTGTAAATTGCCGTTCTTTTCCCATTCCCATGTATCGTATTGTCTTACTAACTCTACAAATTCAGAAATGGCTTCTGTTTTTTCTAATAGTCCATGGATAACGAGGTATTGATAATATAAAGATGTAGCTGACGTTAAAAAGCCTTGCTCATCCTCAATTAATACCTTTCCCCACTCATATTGATTGAAATGAAGTGCTGTCTTATGATGATCCAACAATTGCACATTACCTGTCGCCTGATAATAATCATGAATCCTTTTTTCATTCTCTTCATTTGGAGAAAGGTCAGTAATAAACAAAAATGTTTTCTGTTGATCATTCTCCAAAAAGAATTCGATTTCGCGATCAAGTGCTGTAATGGAATTGTAGCGTATTTTCACCTTATCGTTAAAAGCAAGCTTGGCTAAAATCCCACACCCTACTCCGTCTAGATCATTATGTGATAATAATTTATACATGTTCTCACCTCCACTGTAGTATGGTTATTTTTTCAGTATTCAAACAGATAATGACGTTCAATACGTAACAACATTGATATTGTTTTCCAGATAACATACATTAAAATCATACATCTTAAGGGTGAAAGAGAGGACACAGTGAGTGAAAAGGAAACTAGTTTATAGTGGAATCGGATTTATCTGATCTTTGCATTAGCATTTTCAGCTTATTTAATAAGTCTAATGTAATGTGAGTTAAGGATTAATTCATCTACCTGTTCCGTTGTTACAACGAATTTTTCTCCCAATGTACCTCCACTCCCCCTTTTAAAATTCTCCTTCATCTGATTCACCCATTATGATTACATCCAATTGGAATTGGTCATATTGGCTTCTTGTCATAAGGAACTCAGATATATAATTTTTATTCTTTTTTATTTCTTTAAACTTATCTTCCGCTTCTTTTTTAGAATTAAAAGATAATAGAGGCTCTCTATCTGTGTCCAAATCAATATAGGTAATTACATATTCTTCATCATTAGAAGGTGTTTTCACATAAAGCCCTCCCTTTACCCTTAATGGTTTTTAACTACTTATGATTTGAAGCGGTAAGCCGTATCATGATGTTTAGAAAAATAATCAAGCATTTGACTATGACTAATATTTTCGAACACTTCTTCTTTTCCATCTTTTTCTTCTTGGATAACCACTTGATAAGACCTCACAAACTCACCAAACACTTCATTTTATTCAATAATATTACATCTACTATTAGAAAAAATTTAGTTGCTTGGAACACATTTAAAAGTTATACAAAAGCTTTACTAACTTATCGAAATCCTTATCATCAAATGTTACAAATTCTTTTTCTAATATCGACAGTGCTTGTTGTACCGCTTCATCTTCGTTAATATCTAATGTTACACCTATTTAGTAGAACAGAATATACTTCGTAGTATAAAAGAAAATAAAACAATTGGTATATTTATGGTAATTATATATTTTAAATGTTAGAATTTTCTATGAATGGTTTTTGTATATCAACCGTTCCCGAAATATTAGAAAAGAATGGGGGTCTTAAATGAAAAAATCAGTCCTACTTAGAGTATTGGCATTTATAGCCGTATTGCTTATCCTTTTTTCAGATGGGATACAAACCTATGATTTTCTTATCCTATTGTTTGCTGTTTTCTTTATAGGTACCCCGTGGTACAAATTTTTCAAAAAAAAGTAAATTTAAATTTAGGAGGAATAGTAAATGAAGAAAAAACTAATCTTTTTTGTAATGGTTATGTTTTTAGCATTTCAACCCCTATCTGTAAATTTAGGTGCTTTAGCTAAAGAAAAAAATGAAACTACTGATTGTAATAGTTGCTCACAACAAGCACCTTTGCAAATTGAAAAGAATGGTTTCCTTAATGACTCAGTAGTTGTAAATGAAGTGAAACAGGATTTAGATATTGCAGAGAATTTCACACATAGTGAATACAGTAGAGAAGACTTTGATAGGCAAAATACTGAGTATATGGATTACGGTAAAAATAAAGATGGATTAATGATTCCTTATAAAAAGAACAATGAAAGTTTTGATATTCGATTATTGACTACTTATGATAAAACCACTGGTGAAGTTGGCGAATTTATCATTATGAAATCAACTTTAGATATAGAGAATAATGAAATCAATGTTACTTATGCAACATTAAACAATGAAGACATGCTTGGTATGACTCTTGAAGTAGGTACAAATAAAGTAATTGATAAACAAGTTTATTTCGATGAAAATTCAGAAGTTTCCCTTTTATCAACTAATAGTGCTAAAGCAGGTTATTGGAGTGATTCATGGGAATGCTTAAAAAACTATTGGTATGATGCCCCTGAACTAACAAAACAAATTTGTAGTGCCGCATGTGCGTCAGTAATATTTGGTGGCAATGTTGTAGGTGCTGTTGCGTGTGCTAGTTGTTTAGGTTCTCATGTTATGGTATGTCTAATCCATTAATAGTTAATTAAAAATCCCCTTCTATGGACGTTTAAAAGGTAAACCGATAATAAAATTGTTTAATATTATTATAAAAATATAAGAGCCTTGCTACACTCTAGCGTGTAGTAAGGCTCTTTAAAGTTGTTTAATTCTTATTGAACTAAAGCACCCTGTTAGTTGAAGAACTAATTTTACGAAATAATTCCTTTATAATTGTTGTATAGTACTATATTATTCCGCATGTTCTTTCATTATTTTATCAAGTGCTTTAAGATAAGCATCTTTATTTTCCTTACTTAACTCATAAAGTGCATTATCCCAATTTTCCCCATCTACACCCGATAAATGTGGAGTACTTTTTAGTACAGCTTCTTGCATATTCGGTTTATCCTCTTTACTAGCGTCTTTAATAAGCTTTGTTGCTTTTCTTGCATCTGTAACCCCTACTTGTATGTCTTTGTGAATGTCTTTGTATTTAACAGGAACATTTATATATTCCATATTGTCTAAAATCTTATCCATCTTGATTGCTGTTTTTAAAATATCTTTTTCTTTTTCTTTTTCTTTGTCTTCCATAGCTTTCATCGAGTTTACTATGAATATCTTAAAAATATCACTCAAGCATTTGCCAACTACTCTAAGCAATCATGGAATATTGGCAAAATGGCTCAGATGAATAATCGTTTTTTAATTAGCCTAAGAAATAAGTTATTAAAATTAACACCTCTAGTAATGATTCAAAAACAAGCACATCATGTCTATAATTTTGAAACCACAAAATAAACCAACTATAACAAAACGCTTAAAATCTGCATTTTCTTTGTGCAGATTTTTTCTTTTAACTAGGCAAATAGATAAAAAGTAATAGTGCTTAAAGTTTTTCTTATAATAATATTATCGTCCTTTTTCATCTCAAGATATTTCTTTAAGAATTAAGCCGCATTAACATAGTTAGAATTTGTAAATAAAACTTAGATTTTTCAGAAATGTCTATAAATATTTTTTCAGTAAAATATAATCACCATCTCTGCTAAAATATGCTATTATACTTTTAGTATAATGTCCTATTTTTATTAAAGTAAAAATAGAGGAAATATGAACTATAAAAAGGATGATGAATATGCAAAATATCCAACAATTATTCCAGAGCGAAGATGGAAATATCCAACAAAGAGAGAATTTTTTGTCCCTATTAGAGAAAATTGTTTCCTCATTAGATGAATTAAAGAACCCAAATAAGACAACTCTTGGTCCAATGAAAGAGCGATCGGCTAATTTTTATCAAGAGCTTATGCAAGAGCATCAAGTGCCAACAACTGGGATTGGACTAGATCAAGTTGTACAAGAATTGACACATTTAATGCAAGGACACCCTTATCATACACGTAACTTTGTAACAAATGTTTTACCAATGGCAAGTATTCCTGGAGTGTTAGGACAGTTTACAAATGCGCTATTAAATGGCAATAATTTATGGGATGTTTATGGCCCTGCTGCTGCTGAGTGTGAGGTTAAAGTAGTAGCAATGATGTCTAAATTAGTGGGCTATGACTATACAAAAAGTTTTGGCTATACAACGTGGGGTGGACAAGGTGCTGTTTTCAGTGGACTTCGTCTTGCCATTGCAAAACAATTCCCTCAAGCAAAAGAAGATGGTGTTCCTACTAATTTATATTGCTTTGCTTCAGAGAATGCCCATTACAGTCTTTTAAAATCAGTAGAAGCAGTGGGTATCGGCAGTAAACATTTAGTGCGGGTAAAAGCGGGTAAAGATCATTCGATGGATGTGGAAGACTTACGTGTACGTATGACAGAAGTCATCGAAAATGGCGGTATTCCTGTTTATGTAGTAGCGACAACAGGTGCTACTGATCAATTTGGTATTGATGATATCCAAGCCATCAAAGAAGTCACAACAACCCTTGAGAAGAAATACAACTTACAACCAGTACATATTCATGCTGATTCGGCTTTAGGTGGTTTTTATGCCTTCTTCAATGATTATGATTATAATAAAAATCCACTCCAATTCGAGGCAGAGGTTTTACAAGGATTAGCACAAATCCATGAACGTATGCAACATTTAGCCATTGCGGATAGCCTATGCTTTGACTTCCAAAAGCTTGGTCAAACTCCTTATTTAACTAGTCTATTCTTAATTAAGGAAGGTAAAAGTTTACAGCTACTAGATATTGAGGACTTGGATACGCCATATGTAGGCAATCGTGGTTATGGCTCTTATCATACTGGCTATACATTAGAATGCTCTCGTATGGGTAGCTCCATTGCAATTTTTGCTGCATTGCAGGCATTCGGTAAGGAAGGCTATCAACAGCTATTAGCTAATTATGTACGTGTGAACTTAGCATTCCGTGCTCAATTAGCTGAAAAAACACCAATGCTACAGGTGGTTAATGAATCCAATATTGGGCCAGTCACAGCGTTCCGTTTATATCCAGACGGCATGAATTGGCAAGCTGAACAAGCTGGTCACTATACACAAGACCAATTAGAACACATAAACGGTATCAATGCTTCATTCTTTGAAATTATTGGAGAAGGTCGAGACGAAGTATTCTTTGGTGACACAACGCGCGTTTGCACGGTTAGTACTAGTGATACTACACAGCAAGTACCAGTTGCAGCGGCAAAGTTTTTCTCTATCTCACCTTATACAGAGACAGAACATATCTCTAATATGATTCATTTCTTACAGCAAAAGCTTAAAGTACTGGAGGCGTCACACATTGCGTATCGTCAGTAAATTTAAGAGTTCTTTACTCTACAAATATATTGCCAGTTTCACCATTCCAATAGCGATTATTTCCTTGCTCTTTAGTATTGTGTTATTTGCCGTTTCTTACCGCATTATTGACAATTTTGTTATTAAACAATTTGAATCTACTTTAGAGATTACATCGACCACGATTTTTGAAGATATTGAGAAAAATGATGTAAAAGCAGCGGATAATGGTAGCCCTGATAAATACAAAAAGCTTTTGGATCAATTGAATGCAACGGTTAAAAAATATGATATAGAAAACGCCTATGTCCTTTCTAAAGCAAACGGTAAGGAGCATATCGTCGCACTAAGTAATACCGACAATCATCAGCAAGATTATGTATTTAGTGAAAAAATGCATGAAGCCGTAGCATCTGGCAACACACAAACAAGCGATATTTACAAGGATGAGTATGGTATCCATAAATCCATTTTTATCCCATTTAAAGATACAGATATTATTTTCGGCTTAGATATGGATGCTTCCTTCATTTCTAAGCTACAAACGGAAACACTTTGGATTTGTATTATTTTAACGATTGTCTTTGTAATTTTTGGTATAATCGTTGCTTACTTTATTAGTGTGGGCATTACAAAGCCAATTAAAAAAATGACGCGCTATGTTGGTCAAGTTGCACAGGGTGATTTAGCTGTCGAACCACTTCAAATAAAAGGTTCCAATGAAATCGCCCAGCTTTCATCAGGCATTGAAAACATGACGGAAGATTTGCGTTCGTTAATTACACAAATCGCTCAAAATGCTGAACAAGTGGCCGCAATGTCGGAGGAATTAACAGCAAGCTCCGAACAGACAAGTGCATCCATTCAGCAAATTACCTCTTCTATGCAAGAGGTGGCAGCGGGTTCAGAAAAGCAAACCTCTTCGATTGAAGAAGTGGATAGTCATATTACAACCATCTCTAACAAAATGTCAGAGGTAGTGACAAGTGTAACCGATGTTACAGATAAGGCATTCCAAGCATCTGCTATATCAGAAAAGGGCAACACTACGATACAAGATGCTACTGAAAAAATGGCCGTAACATCTCAGGCTATTCAAGAGTCAGCAGCTGTAGTAGAACGTTTAAGCACATATACAAATGAAATTGGGGATATTGTGACATTGATTACCCAAATTACGGATCAAACGAATTTGCTTGCATTAAATGCTTCGATTGAGGCAGCGCGTGCAGGTGAACACGGTAAAGGCTTTGCTGTTGTGGCGGAGGAAGTCCGTAAATTAGCCGATCAATCTTTAGAGGCTACTAACAGTATCCGTACACGTATTGAAACGATTAAAGAGGAATCTGCACAAGCTGTCAAATCAATGGCTATCAGTAGCAGTAATCTTGCCGAAAGCTCAACAACATTCAATGCATCTGGCGAGGCATTTGCTGATATCTATGCCCACGTCACAGCACTTACAAAGGAAATGGACCATGTCAATAACGTGATGTCCAATATCAATGAAGGTGTTAGCAGTATCGCTAGTTCCGTTGAACAAGTGGGAGTTGTAGCTGTACAAGCTTCAGGCAATATTCAAAACGTAGCAGCTGCCTCTGAGGAGCAATCTGCAAGTATCGAAGAAATAACAGCTTCCTCTAATAACTTAGCTGAAATGGCTCAACAGCTCCGCAATATCATTCAAAAATTCCAGTTATAAAATATAAGAAATCCGCTATGCCCATTTTCGGCATAGCGGATTCTTCTTTCTAAACTCTCCTACCAAAATGGTAAAGGTTTAGGCAATAATACTTTTCACAACTTTTGAAATAACGGCACCTTCAGCCTGACCTGTCAGCAATGGTTTTGCAATTTTCATGGCCTCTCCCATGTTCATTCCTTTTCCAACACCCGCTGCCACTAATTTGTCTGCAATTTCTTCTTCTGATAATTGCTTTGGTAAAAAGGATTTCAAAAGTGTCAATTTGGCTTCCTCTTTTTCAATTAGGTCTTCTCGCCCAGCCGTTTGTGCTCCTTCTAAAGCCTGATTTGTTTGTTTGACCTCTCGATTAATAATAGCCATTTCTTCCTCAGCTGTTAAAGCCTCTCCCTTTTCTTTTTCAGCTGAATCTAATGCTGATTTTAAAAGAGATAATACACCCTTCGCTAATGTATCTTTTTCTCTCATTGCCGTTTTTAATTGTTCAAATACTTCTGTTTTTAACAATGATCTCACTCCTTCTAACCGTCTATATCAAAAAAATTATATCATAAAAATCACGAAGGATTATAGTTCGTTGCGTCTGCTAACTTTACTTTATAGTGTAATATTCCCTTTAACTCGCCTTCATAAGTAAAAATGCCTTGCTGAATTAATTGGCGTAGACGATAGTCAATCCATTCAACCTCTCTCAATTCTTCCATATGCCCCAGTACCTCTCCAATTAACCTAGCGGCAACTTGGTAATGCGTTTCCTCTTGTTCTTCCTGTAAACGTTTAGCACAGGCAATGATAAAGTCATCCTCTCTATCCTCATTATTATTGCCCCAAAGTTCATGATATTTCCATGTATGTATGCAATTGTAATAATCCATTAACAGATTTAGCCCTTCTTTGCATAGGGAGTGCCTCAATGCTTCTTTTAATGGCCTTCCTTGGAAGTGTTCATAAAAGTAAAGTAAATCCTCTGTGCTGACCTCTCCAGTCGATCTTGGATAATGATCCTCTGCTAACTGTGGTAAAGTATATAACTCATGAAATAACTGAAAAGTATCTAATACATAGATAGCATTTGTTTTCTGTTCGAGCATCCCCAAAACGAGTCGAAGTCCTATTTGCTCATGAGCATTTTGACAAGTCCAAATCATTATATCCTGATGAGGGGGGGACATTTTTAATTTTCTCTATTGCTTCCTTCATCTCCCGCTCACATATAATCAATCCATCGTCTTCTATTGTATAGCGCTGTTCCAACCATTGATAACGTGCTTCAATCCCGTCCCATGTATGTACATTTTTCAAAGGACCAACAGAAAAATTACCTGGCACAACAATGATCTCCTCGGACTTAGCATAGTCAGGATTACGAAAGGCTGCTTTCATGTTCCCCCCAGGTGAATGACCGAATACAATATGCACCGTTTGTACCTTTGAAGGATCCCGCTCCTCAGCCTGCTGTAATAAAAACTGTAACATGCTGTCTCTTGACTGTTCATTTATTAAAGTTAAAAAAGCATCGACTTCGCATCAGCTTCACTCAATCGTTGTATTGACTGTTTTAGTTGGTTGATCTTCTCCATCATCTGTACTCCTTTATTTAAAAACACCTAACCTTATCATACCTTTTTATTACCTCAAATTGCTAATTTAGTTAGTTTTATAAAATGATAGGTTATTACTATTGCTAGTGAATTCTTTAATCTAGTGGGAGGTTCACTTTTCTTACTCTTTGGAGCGGGGGCTCACTTCTTTTGAGCGGCTTTCTCACTATTTGGAGCAGGCCAATGTATGAACTATTTTCTTCAGAGCTAAAAACACTCATTTTCCTATAAAAAAACATACTACCCGTAGTAGCCCAACTACGATGGTAGTATGTTACTTAATCAACATTCGTTAAAAATATCTTTCCTTTTTTATTTCCCTCAACAGCATAAATTGCCCTATGGATATCCAATAATGGAAAATGAGCATGTACATTCATCATTTTTAAGGAGCCATCCTGTACAAGGTGTATAAGTTGTTGCATCGTTTGTTGCCATTTTTCAATTGACGTCTGATGTTGCCAATGGCGTAAATGAAACATCCTTGCCTGTACCTTTGCTTCCTTCACAATGTATGTCCAATTTACCTGAATACCCGATAAAAGACCAATAGCTAAAAATATACCCTCGGGCTTTACGCAGAAGGCAAGCTGATTGCCTGCCTCTCCACCAATCGAATCAATTGCTGCATCTGCTCCCTTACCATTTGTTAATGCCATAACCGTTTCGTAAAGTGGCATTTGAGAGGTATCAATGACAAAAGCTGCCCCAAGTTGCAGTAATTCTTCAGTATGCTGATTACTTCGTGTCACAGCAATAAGTTGATAGCCTAGCAATTTCGCAAGTTGAGCATAGAGATGTCCAATGGCAGAACCACAAGCATTTACTAATAAGACATCGTTTGATTGTAAATTAAGTACCTCTGAGCATGTTAGGAAGGCTGTAATTGGATTAATATACATTTGTGCTGCTGTAAAATCATCCATAGTGTCAGGAATAGTCACTGCAAAATCTGCTTGCGTTTTCACTACTTCCTGCCAAGTTCCCTCTCCCCGTAACGGTAATACGCGCTGACCAATAATCTTCGGTGAAATAAGCGGTCCTACATCTTCTATTATTCCTACTCCCTCATAGCCAGGTATAGTTGGTAAAGTGATTCTATGAGCATATTTCCCCCATATTGGGATTAAATCTGAGGGATTAATCGGTCTGGCTAGCATGCGAACTAGAATTTCTTTACCTTGAGGAGGCTCGATTGTTTTATTCTCTAGCCTTATTACCTCTTGCGGATTTCCAAATTCATAAATTTTTAGGCATTTTGCTTTCAACGATTCTAGCTCCTTTATTCATTCCGTATAAAACAATATCATACCAGGAGCATCTATTTCACGTTCTTTAAATCCAAGCTTCTGATAGAAAGGTTGTTTACCTTTAGCACAAAATAATTGAACCCATTTTATATTTTCTTTCTGACATTGCTCTAAAAGAGCATCCATCACCATTGTGCCAACACCTTTTCGTTGATAATCAGGGTGCACCATCACATCACAGATAAATGTTTGATAGATACCATCAGAGATAATACGTCCATAACCAATTAGATTTTCTTCATCATATATAGATGTACTGAACCAGCTATTACAAATAGCCTTGTATAATTGTTCATACGTATACAGCCCTTTTGCATTCCAACCAGTTGTTTGGTGCAATGCTTTATACGAGTCTATCGTCGGATTTGTTTCTTTGATTATATACATATAACACCCTCCTTATTTTGAATAAATATACAAAATAACATATATTTAATCAACGATAAGTTTATGATGTCAAAGTTGCAGAAGCGTTAATTGACCTTCTTCATCCATATTTAATTGTAAAGCTTCATCTATTTCAATACTAATCGGGCTGATTACTGCTTTCTTATCAGAAAAATACCAAAGACGTCCACTCGGTCCTAAAAGGATATTGGCTCCGTCTTCATAGTTCCCTAGAAAATTAAGGCTATCTAGTTGAATTTCCTTGTTAGCTATAGGATTAATAGCATACTCCTTTAACTTTTCAGCAATTGTTTGAATGTCATCTGACGTTAAATTGATTTCTCCAATATGTAACACTTGCTCTACAGAAAAATTAACCTCAGCATGTTTTGGATTTATTTCCTGTCTTGCAATAAGCTCCACTATATTGCCTTCAGGATCGTAGAAATAGCATGCATATGCTTTTAAAAATTCAAAATAGACTTCATCCTGCCCCTCTGAATCCAGCAAGCCTACATGCTCATTTGCCCAAATCTTTGCCTGTTGAAATAAGTTACTAGGAATATTTAATGCAAAATGATACTGCTTTGGCATTTTAGAAGGAATCTTCTCAAACGTCATCCTGCTTTCCCCCACGACTATTGTAAAATAATCAGCTGTTCTTTCTAACAAAGTAAAGCCTAACAGTTCAACATAAAACTGCTCCATTTTTTGCATATCATGGACATATAATTTTACCTTCGTAATCTTCATCTTTAAACACCCCTTTACACCCCCTACTATACAAGCAGCTGATAAGAATGGCTTCATGCAAAAGAATGAAGTTTACTTTCGTGCAGTTAAAGCAGCTCTCGGTCTCCCCTGCTATTTGGCTGCGATATCAAGAGGAATTCTACATCTTCTTGTGAATCGTTTCGCATTTGATGTGGTACATTTGGAGGTACTTCAATTCCCTCATGTTGCTTTAACTCAATTCTTTGGTCATTCATTTCGATTGTAGCGGTGCCTGAAAGAACAAAGAAAAACTGCTGTGCATGATGGTGATAATGATTTACCTCAGCTGTTTGAGCAGGCATCCTCTCATGTATCACACTAAGCTCCCTATTTTGTACAAGATGCCAGCCATCACACTGTGCTCCCCATTGATAGTGTTGTGCTAATGCTTTGTTAATTTTCATTATTACACTTCCTTTCCTGCTTTAGAGGAGGGATATCCATCATTCTTGTTAATTTCCCTCATTCAATAAATTCAGCTAAGCTAATTTTCCTTTTTTGAAAATCTGCACGGATATCCTGTAACTCGGCTTCTAACTTTAAGGCACCTGCTTCAACTCCCCTGTAAATTACTAGCGGGGGCTGTTCTAAAACCTTTCTCGCTTGTGAATAATCATAAGATAATAATTTTTTTAGCAACAATAATGTCTTTAGTTTATCTTCTCCTTCCCCAGTAATAGTTAATTCATAGTACGCTATAGAACTTTCTTCAGGCAACATTTCTTCTAAACCAGGTGGAATCAGTACACTTTCAAGGAACAAAATTAAATTGTCATAAGCCATTGAAAAATGCCAACTGCCTGTCCCATGAGGAGCGGTAAAAACAGCTGTATCACCTCTTGATAGATCCAGACAATAGGGATCGCCTTCATCTGTTGCGATGACTAAATAATCATGTGGCCAATCCACAATCACCTCTTCTGTCACCGGATTATAATTATAGCCCTCCTGCCCTCGTTTTAAATCTCTTGCGCTATAGATCATTAGATTAATATAATCACCTGTAGCCCATGTGACCCTTTCAACAACATAATGTCTCAAAAAATAAACATACTCTGCTGGCAATGACCACCCACCATCCACAAATTGGCTAATATCCTCTTCTGATTGATGAGAAAAAACCATGGGATAGGCTGACTCCCGCTCCTGAATCTCATCGATAAAATCACGCATTTGCTCTAATACTGCATCGAGTTTCTTTTCTATATCTTTCAATGGAATTCTCTCCTTTTAATGACCAAGTGTCTTTCTTGCATTTTAACATACCCCATTATTAACCAAATAAGGGGAACATGTTATAATCATTAAAATAGACTGATAGTAGGCATAACGTGAACAAAAATAACGGATGGGAGCGATCTGTCATGCAACATATGAATGAACAGACAATACAGCAAGCCAACACGGAATTTTTGAAAGCACTTCGCTATTTAGATTATGGTAAGGTAACACAAGGGGAAGCATGTCTCAAACAAGCCACTCATTTAGCAAATCTGCTGAATGACCATATCACATTTATTCGTGCTGCCATTTGTTATGGAGAGTTGCTATGGCACGCTGAAAAATATGATGCCTCCGATCTTTGGTTACAGCTGGCACTTGATCGATGGACTGTAGTACAGCAGGATATAAATGACTTACTAGATGTGGATGTGCAACGAGCTCGATCCCTACTAAACCACCGACGACATCCATTATAAGGAGCAAGCAATCTTGAAATTACTTATTAGACGTCCAGAACAATCGGACATCCAGACGTTACACGAATTCTTTGATCTTGTCATTCGGGATACTTATAAAAAAGAAGGAATTGCAGAGCTAGTGGACGATCAACAGCATGAATGGGAAACGAAAAAACAGTACGTAGCAATGGACTTAGAGAGCCAGGGCGAAAAAAGATTTTTCTGGTTAGCTTTGAATGAAGAAACCAATGAAATAATAGGCACTATCGAATGTGGTCAAGCCAACGAAATCATCCAACAAACGATCAAAGAGAATCTATTCAATTGTCTAGAAATCGGTACCGTTTTTGTTCATCCTGACTATCAAAATCGTGGGATTGGCACCGTGCTACTGCAAAAAATGCTCCTGACGTTAGAAAATCGAAGGGTTCCTAGTTTTTGTTTAGATAGTGGATATAAACAAGCGCAAATGGTCTGGCAGAAGAAATTTGGACAGCCTGATATTGTCCTTGAAAACTATTGGGGAACAAATAATCACCATATGATATGGAAGCGAACACTACCATTCCGATTATAGAAGGAAAAAATGCTCTATCAGATAACACAAAATCTCTATGTAAATAACAAATCATTAGTCAATAACATGCTTTATGCATACAATATAAAACACTTTCCAAAAGATTTACAGGGTCGTTATTAGGAAATATACTCAAGCTTCGTGGTTTAGGGTATGACAAATTACAATGAATACTCAGTGTGACTTCCAGCTTTCATGCGTTACCATCTGATGAAAATCATCCTAATAAAAATTTATGGGACTCTTGATTAAGTGGGATAAAACTCTAAAAAAGACTTTGGGTCAGTATGATGATTGGTAAGCAATAAAGAGATTATAAATGCTAATACTTATTATGTTTGGAGGGGAATGAAATGTTAAAATTCATTGATGATTTAGCTGGTGCGGTTTTCGATGTTTTTATGTTGTTTTGTTATTTCTTTGCAGGCGTAATAATTGTAGGAGTCCCCATTTTTTTACTAGCTAAGTTTTTCCTATTGTTTCATTAAATTTCAAACAGGTTGGTCCCACTTTGAAAGGAATCACTATAACAGTGATTCCTTTTACGATTAACGAATCGCTCCATAATAGGCAAAATATTTTTTGCTTGTTCTCTGGTACTTATGGGCGAGACAATGCTATTATTTAATAAATTTATCATAGAAACGTTTGAGCATCGTTGCCATCTGTTGTCTTGTGAGTGTATCTGTAGGGTTCATACACTTGCCATCTCCTCGTATAACTCCCTCTTCAATGGCCCATTCCCAATCTTCTTTATGTGTTGGTGATACCACAGCATTTGATTTTAATTCTGCTTTCCCAACTAACAACTCTTTCATTTCAGTAAGTTCCTGTTTTAGTTGCTTATTTTCTTTCTTTAATTCTTCATACTGAGACAATGATATTTCCTTCTTATTCGTATCTGTGAACCAGGATAAAGACTTAGATCCATTTAATTGGTTTAAATCTACAGTTCCTTTAATCCCTGCTACAATCCCTTTATCTGTGTACTGCCATAAGTCACAAGCAAAGTTTGGCTTTAGTCCAGGTGAACTAGAGCCACTATAGCGAGGAATCCACAAGAAATCATAATTTTTAACGGTATCCATCAGATAAGGTTTGAAAAAATGATGGCCTGTATATAGTCCGACTTTTACAGCCTTACTTTTTAAATAATCAATAAACACCTGTGTGCCTTGTACGATATTTTGGACACTAGCACCAAAGCTTTCTTCGATATCTACAACATAAAATAGTGGATTATAGTTTTTTGCTCTGTTATAGAAATCTTTTGCTTGTTCCAATGCCTCAGTACCATTTTTAAAGGTAACATAAATATAAACGCCAAAAGGTACCTTGTACTTAATACAAGCTTCTATATTTTGAATGTATTTACGGTCAATTGTGCTTGTACCATATTGAGTGCGGATTATAGCCAAATCAACATCTTTATAAGCTTCAGACCAATCAATATCTCCTTGATGATGTGAAATGTCTATGATATAACTCATTCAATTGTCCCCTCCCTAAAAAATAGTAAATAAATTGTGGATAGAAGCGAACCCATTGCTTCAAGCATTATTTAGAATCATTCATTAAAATAATAGTTATGTAGATTATTCTAGTCCTTATAGGTTCTTTATTTAGTGGTCAGATAATTGTTAAATAATAAACAGGGAGCACTTTTCACAGAGTGTTCGTTAGTCGAATTAGCTAAAAAATTAGCGACTTTATGTCATATATTTACTTTGTAATTAAGTGCTAATTCATCCCCAGGTAACCCTCTTATTCCCCAATTATGTTTAGGCGTTTCAAAAATTGTAATTTCAACATCTAGAGGTGAAATATTTAATTGGTTATTTATACGTTCAAATAGTAGATTTACTAATTGTTTTTTAGCTTGAATCGTTCTACCTTCAAACATACTAATTTCTATTATTGTATAGGATTCAGTTCTTTCACTTGCAAAATAAAAATCTTCTTTGTCCATAGGAAAAAAGCGATGAAATTTCTTATCTAGTGGATATTCAAGTGCGTCCACCATACAAGAATGGATAATATTCGATAATGTTTTCTTAATGGGATTTAACCTTCCCTTAACACCATAAATTTTAATTTGTCCCAACGACCTCTCACCTTTCTTGACTTACTAATCTAAACTCAAATACCAAATACTGTTCTATAACGATATTATAAAATTCTTCAACATGATCATCAAGCTAATTCCTATGATTGGTTTCATTTAAACAATCACCCAATCTATTCATGAAACAAATGTGAACTATTTAAACCAACAATCCCAAAGTAATAACTCTACTTAACTGTGACTATAATAACTGCAATACGCTGCAAGCTCAGGTAGAAACAGTTATCCAAATAGTACAAATTCTGTTGTTCCAATCTGATAAAGAAATAGATATAAAATATATTATTGTACAAATTAACGTTTGAAGTAGTGGGTGCCTATTTACTTTAAAGCTCATGAAAAGAAAGAGAGTGAGAGAAACTCAGGACATACTGTTGCTTCGTTAGTTTCTACACCTTTACATTTATATAATTGAAAAGGAAGAAACTCGAATTACCAAAAACCAGCTACTCCATTTTAAATGAGCACCTGGTCTTTATTATTCAATTTTAAAAATGACCCAAACTTTATATCTACCTTCAATACTACTTTCTGTATAAACCCTACACTCTTTTATAGAAGCTAATCTAAAAGCAAGCGAATAGGCTATTTTGTAATCTGGAGTATCATAGCCGTTATAAATTCTTCCATATATTTCATTTGCAATTGAATCTGCCCAGGTGTCAGCTTCATATAGAGTATCGAAAAGTATTTCTTCTCTGTTCCATTTAATAGTCATGTCATAAACTCCTACATAGTAATAGAAATAATCTAGATGAATGTATTGTCATAGATTTTAATTCAATATTTTATTTTTTTCAAAAAATGAAGAGATTGCAATTACAAAGGGATATTAATATAAAATTATATGAAAGTACTATAAAATTATTTCTAATATTGAGAAAAGGTGGGAGTAATATGAATTCAATATACAAATCATTAATTTTAGCGATGGTAGTAGGGTTATACGTATATATAGCCAGTAAAAGTGAAAATAGTGTGCTTCTAAATTTTGTCACACTTTATATTATAATTTCAACAGTTTATTTATTATTTAGAAAAATTGAAAAAGAGTAGGGAAAGATAACTTAATTATAAGTAGGAGATTCGAGACCTTTGAAAAGAATCACAGTAAACTATTTAAAAAGAAAGCAAGTGATAGTAGCCAAAACAAAAATGCCCTAGTACACAATAAAATCAAGTAACTGGGCATTATTATTACTAATTACTACGTTGTGTATCATTTTTTACGCCATAATTTTCTTCAATAGTTGCAAGAAAATCAGTCACTTTTAAAAATTACTTCCCCTGTTTCCTCTATCCTAATAAGTATAGGTTTATTTTCACCTGTTCCAATTTCAATATATTGACAATTAAACACATCTCTAACTAGTGCTACATGATATTCTTCATAACTACCATCGTCAAGTTCTAACCCGTTATCAGAGTCGTAGAAAGTGTCGATTTCACAAATACTAGTCTCTCCATCTTTCCACATAATTTCTAATCTCGGCTTTGATATCCCATACTCCAGCAGCTTTAAAACTGCATTATCATAAATCATTTTCCCACTTCCCCTTTTCTTAAGGTGCAGATGGAACAATATGAGCGCCTGCTTTACTATAATGTATTAAACCATTTTGAGTAGTTAAATAATGGTTCGTTTTGGAATCAAAGTAATCACCAAATTTTCTTCCGAAGTGCCTCTTTATTTACATTTATCATATTATCTTTTCCAGCATAATTTTCAATAAGCTCGCAGAAATGCTCATTATATTTTTTCTATATGTCCTAATATGTCATGTTTATTCTCTGAACACGGTGGCATGAAGGTGGAAGAAAACATTGAAGACCACCTATAACAGAGTGGTCTTAATTGGCAAATTTCTAAAAATCATTTCCATGAATAATTCTGGATTTTTATCAAATTCTTTTATTAATTTATGACTTCTTTAAAGCCTATTCGATGTATGATAAGACGATAGCCAGCGTATCCTTCTTCGTCTAGAAACTCCTCAAATTCTCCGTAGACAATTATAGGTGTATTGTTTTTATAAGCGTTCTGCATGTTTCTGATAATTTTTTCTTTCACGTCAGGGTTAGCGCTTTTAAAGTGACAATTTATAAGCTCAGAGTATTTACTTAGATAAAAAGATAGTGAGCCATCACTATGTTTTTCGAGTCCATCTGGAGGATTACCGGCTGTCCACAATAAAGTTTTACGCATTGCATAATATGCTTTCTCCATTCCTAGTTCTGTAAGCATTACATTTATATATGTATCTTGATCCTCAAAAGTAGGGTCCAGCTCTAACGTATCAAGACGTATTTCTCCTACGTTGTCATAATTTTCAAAACTAGAATCTTCTCCGTCTAAAATGTCCGACTCTTTAAGTTCTACTACAGTTGATTGATTTTCTCCGATAGCAGTATACTCAGGTGGTGGTATCATATAATCTGAGCCGCCCCGTTTCTCTATTCTTTCTTTCGCTGCCTCCAGGCTGTCCTCACTGAACATAGACTCTACCAGTTCTTGCGTATGAATTTCCTTTTCAACTTCGCCCATAGACTGTTCTTCTGTCTCTGAACTACACCCTGCAATAATTACAAATAAAAGTGCGACAATTGTTATAATAACGCTTTGTATTTTCATATTACATACTCCTCCCTCTAGTTCAATTTTGTTAGAACCCTTTTAATAATACCTCAAATAAAGTTTATTTGGATAACTATTTCCATTTATTATAAAAGCCAATTCTCCAAATTAGGTCTATTTATATTTTGTGGAAGACTATCACTTATATTTAATCAATTATAAAAAGGTACTGAACGTTTTTTATATGGGATTTCTTTTATATGAAATGCATGATTAGACTTCATATTAGACCGCTCCCCAGCCTTGCTATAGGTTTGATGGGGAAAAATTTAAGACCACCCATTTGGAGTGGTCTTTTATGGTGTATTTAATTAAAGCATTCCGCTAGTTGAATAAGTAAATCTGTTTTGCGTAGGAATTCCAATCTTTATTATCAGTATTTAATTCAATTGTAGGTATGATTGAATTTTCAGCTTGACTCCTATACTCTTGTTGCTGGTCTAATAATAATTCACACGCTAATTTCTTTTCTTGCATGGTTTTTCCTTCCCATTCATTGGGATTTCTACTACTTATTCTTTCCTCTAAATTCTCTGGTGATACAGTTAACAAAGTACATCTTGCTCCCATTCCAAATAACTGGGCTTCTAATTCCTTAATTTCATCTGATATTGAATGAGAAAATGCTACTCGATGATTTAAATGAAACCTTTCCAAAATAAAAAATAAGCCTTTTGAACGTTGAGTTTGTCCAATTTCTCTTGACCAATTATTTAACATTTTCAACATCGTGACTCTTTCTCTTAAGACTTGTAAGTGTTCCTCTCGACTTAACGACTTTAATTCACCATTTACTTTGTGTAATACTTGCGAATAATGCTCACTGAGAACTATGACACTACGTTCAGCATCATCACTTGCGTGAAGTTGATTCAACGCTTTTAAGACTGATGTTTTTCCAGCATTCGAATAGCCTTCTAAGATTATCCCTCTAAAATCACTCATTTTCTCCCCCTAATTAATGTAATCTCGATCTAAATAAGGACTGTAGAATTCGGTTGTTCAACTAACCTGCCCCGTTTACCATCCATGTACCACAAAATCAACACTACACCACAAAAAAATGTAGGATTTTTACGTTCTTACATTGGAGTTTAATAACACTTCTTTCTTTATGTATGGCTCTCTGAAAAACAAAAATAACGGTAATGCCAATGATAAACCAACTGTAAACAAAGTTAAAAGACATATCCACTTTTCTTTAATTCTATACTTTCTAGACTCATTAAACATAAAGATTATAAAAACAAAGCATGAAATAAAAAAGTCAACAGCGAAGAAGGTCGATATCGAGTTTGCAAATAATAAATCTATTAATAACCCTAAATCAAATCCGTTTTCGTTCAAGAATTGCCACAAAAAATAATACGGAAATACTGTGCCGATAATCGCAAATAACAAGTACACTTTTCTCATTTAAATTAAACTTCCCCTCTTTATGATTTTAATCATACTGCATAAAAAATTAATTTAAATACATATTTCCTTTAACCAGTTATAGAAATGTGCAGGACGCTCAATAGGAGGAGGTTTTTCTATAGATGATTGAATAGGCTTAACTTTTAAAGCCTCTACAGTCTTGTTAAATGCTCCTACGAATACTGCTATAAATGTACTAGTAATCGTTAATGTCGTAATATCACGGATGATATTAATTAAAAGTCCTTAGCATTCACGAAGACACGTACATCGTTCATTTTTATAGCTAAGATACATTTGTGAAGTTGGTCTTTCAATTCATCAACTGATGGCAATGAGTGCATGAAATCGAACTGCATCATTTGGTACTCGTTCATGTACTCCTTTTTCTTTTCAGCTTGCTAAGCTAATTTACTGCCAAGAATCATAATATTATATGCTTTTTACCTTAAAAGAACTAGATGGTTGGTTTTCAGATTGTGGAGGGCAAACCGCATCATTACTAGCTTCTTCGACTGTCTCTCGTTGGGACATAAGGATAATGCAATAAATACTAGCCCCTTTCATTAAAGAAAGCCAAAAAGAAACAAATTGAAAATCGGTTGAAGTATGGCGAATTCTATCTTAAGATCCAAATCTCGATTTTGTTTGTAAAAAGAAAACGGAGAACATTACACCCCTGCTGTTATAAAGTATCAAACAAGAGATCTAACCAAAAAACTAGGCATCGATTTCAATTATTATTCTTTACATCATACTCATGCAACGATGTTAATTGAAAGTGGACAGCCCATAAAAACTGCTCAAAAAAGATTAGGACACAGCCGATCAGCCATTACTGAAGACCGCTATGTCCATTTAACACAGAAGATGGCAAGAGATGCTACCGATATTTTTGATGCCATCGCTAAGGATTTATAAATTACTGGCACAATTTCAATGCGGTGGCAAATCGGGGCAATCTCCATCCAACTGATACAAAACTATTTGCTTAAACCCCTATAAACCCTGTTATATCAATATTATTTCGAATCATCCATCTTCAGCACAGCCATGAATGCCTCCTATAGAAATGCTGTATTCAGGCGTATCTTTTTAGATTTCTATATAACCGACAATCCTATGATATATAAGGAGTTGTCGGTTGTTTTTTTATTTAATTTTATCTAGTTGTATATTCATTTTATCTCTATTTATTTTCTACCACTGGTGGGGATATGATGGGGAAAATTTAAGACCACCAATCACGGAGTGGTCTTTTTATGGATTATTTAACTAAGCACTCCATTAACATTATAACGAATATTGGGTTCCCTTATTTAATCAATACATCTGTCAATAAAATATTAACTTTTTTCACTTTGCTTTGTTTGCCATAAATCATAAATAATAATCAATGCACCAATTGAAAATAATATAATACTTAATGTATAAGGAACCCATCCAATTATTTCATTTAGAACTGTCACAAGTTTACCAGGCGGGTCACCCCAACCCGTTAAATTAGGAATGAATAAAGCAATCGCCAGATGCATTAAACCGAATAAAAAAATACCTGAAATAAATAAAACATAACCAAATTTCTGTAAATTCTTTTTCATCTTATTCCTCCCCTTGATATTACTTATTTCAATAAGTATTCAAATTTATAAAAAAACCTTCTTGTATTAACCTGACCGTTAATTTAATAATACCTCAAAGTACTTTCATCTGGATAACTATTTCTATTTACCACTCCAGCCAATTATCTAACGATGGTTCACCATGCACCAATGATTGTGGAAGGCTATCACGCTCATTCAGCCAGTTATAGAAAGGCACTGGACGTTCTTTATATGGAGTTTCTTCTATAGATGATGAATTAGTCACCTTCTTAATAGAACGCTCTACAGCCTTATTAAACGCTCCTACAAATACGGCTCTTAAGGTGCTTGTAACTGTTAAAATACCTTCTTTAATATCCATAGCAATTTTAAATAGCACGTTCTTAGCTTTTATAAATTCATCCACAGAATTTACTTGTGAAGCTAATACAACCTTGTGCAATTCGTCTTTTAAGTTATCTGCTAATGGCAAGCTATTCATGAAATCAAATAGCATAACCTGGTACTCGTTCATGTATTCCTTATGAGCTTCTTTTTCAGTGTGAGCATTATTATATATTTCTTGTAAAGTGCTTGTTTTAAAAGATAAATGATTAAAAGATTTAGATGATTGGTTTTCTGTAAAAGTCTCGGAAACCGCGTCATTATTGATGGCCTGTGCTGTATCTCGTTGGGACACGCTCGATGGGACATAAGGTAAAATGCGATAAATACTAGCCCCTTTGATGCCGTTTAATTTAGTACTCGGTACTTTTTCGATGATGCCTAACTCTGCTAATTTCTTCATTGATCGATAAACTGTCTTTGTGCTGATCTCCAATGAAGCAGCAATAGTCGAAGCTTTTAAATGGCATACTCCAGGATACTCTAAGCTGTGTGATGCAAGTTTGAATATGATTGCTCTTTCCGATTCTGTTAAGTCGTAATAGTGAACCGCTATGTGGTCCTCCACACTCTTATCCATATCTGCTACTGAATCGAATGTTATGTATTGTGCTAGGTATTCGAATGCCATTTGTTTTTCACCTCATTTCTAAGAAAAGATTATTAAATATCATTATTTATTGATCTGAGTATAAATTATTAAATTTAATAATTCAAGTATTTAATAAAAATTATTTATTAAATTTATGGATTTGTGTATAATGAGATTTAAGAAGAATATAATTAAAGAGGTGAAATCATGGAACTAAAAGTAAAACTAAAAGAAGTGTTAATTGAACGAGGAATGTCCCAAGTGGAATTAGCAGAAAAAACAGGATTAACACGTACAGTGATCAGTGAACTTGCAACTAACAGAAGAACTTCGATTAATCGTGAACACATCACCAAAGTTCTACAAGCACTTGAAATTACAGATATGAATGAAATGTTTGAGATTAAGTAACAGATAACTAAATAAGGTTGTCTGTTTTTTTATATGTACTTTCACCACGGAATTTCCTAAAATGGAAATATAGAGGGAGGATTACATACAATGAAAAAATTAATTTTTAGTGCTGCATTAGTATTGAGTTTAGGATTAGCTGGTTGTGGAGATAGCTCTACAAGTGAAAAACCTAAAGATAATAATTCAGACACTCAGCAAGAACAGAAGGTATTAGCTAAAACAACTGAAGATGTAATTAAGTATTTCAAGGACGATAATTTAGAATTAGGTGAAGTATCTGATTTACCAAATGATGAATTTGGTAATATTCGTAAGGAAGGAAAAAGACTTTTAATTCCTTCGCTTGGAGCAGATGCAGGAGGCAGACTATTCTTATTTGATAGTGAAGAAGACTTACAAAAAGCTAAAAGTTACTATGATGAATTAGGTAACTCTGGTCCGATGTTTTATTCCCACACACACCAAAGTGGATTGTTCTTAATTCAAATGAACGGTGATATGGAGGATAATGAATTTGCTAAATATGCTGCTTCTCTAGAAAAAGCTGTAACTGGTTCTACTAGTATAGAAATATCAGAAGAAAGTAAAGCAAATAAAACTGAAAACCTAACAGATGCACAAGTCGGTGATGTAGTAAAAGATGATTTTGCAGGAACCTATACCATTTCTGATTTTTATACTGCACCAACAGATAAATACAAAAGCGCTGATGTAGAGTTCTCTATTGATCAAATCAAAACAGCTAGATTGGTTGCTGATAATCCTGATTTAATAGAAACTGCTGCTGAAACAAACGTTTTAATCTTATCCATGACTGGAGAAAATCTATCTGATGATACAGTTAGTTTCCATCCTGATACAGCAACTATGATTACTGATACTAAACGACAAATTAGGGCTAACGTTATGATTTCTCCTTTTGAATCGGAATTTATGGGAAAAGTAATACAAAAAGGTGAAGTAATATTTGACCTTGGTGAAGAAGGTTTAGAAGGTGTTAATGAATTAAAATTTGTATTTGAACCGACATCAAAAGATTCAATGAAGATTGGTGAGGATATTACTGTTGTTGTACCAATTAGTAAAAAATAGGTCACTCAAACGAGTGGCTTTTTTTATGAAAATTTTTAGCATAACAGGAAAATAAATCAACAATATCTATTTACTCAAGTATGTAGATATGCTATAATAAGAGTATAGAAAGGAGGTAATAAAAATGGAGCTTGAAAGAGTAGTAGCAATAACAGCATTCGTCAACTTAGCAATTGCAATCGTTAACTTTCAAACAGCAAAGTTAAACAACAAGAAAGCAAAAGCACTTGATGAAAAAGAAAAAGACACCACTTCAAAGAAGTAGCGTCCAACAAAGTTTAAAAATGAAGGTTAAGGCTGACCCCCTTAGCCTTCACAATAAATATAAATGATTTCTAAATGTTATACAATCAAAATGAAAAGAAGAGGTGATTTTCATGATGACTATTACTTTAATTCTTACAGTTGCAGCATTAATAATAATTGGCGCAACAGTTCTTACAATGAGAAAAAAATAAAAAACTAGGTGGTCTCATCCAATGTCAAAAAACTACTCTTTCAACAGTAAAGAAGAATTCATTAAATTAGTTCAATCAGAAATCCTAACATCATCAGAAGTATTGGAGGAATTGCAAATTTCTAGGCAATCATTAAATTCACTTGTAAAACGAGGAAAGCTAACTCCTATCAAAGAGTTACCACGGGATCGAATGTTTTTACGTGAAGATGTGGAAGCAAGAAAAGAAGCAGCGAAAGAATTACATGCTAAATACAGACCGTATGATGAATAAAAAAAGCCCAGGTACTCACGTTTGAATGAGCGCCTGGGCTTTCATGGTTTAATTTATAAACAAAATTTTTTCACATTAAATCTCCAAATTAGGCATTGTTATCCTTACAGCTAATTCTACTATTGGTTTTGAGAATGTACTTGGAATCATGGGACTTGGTAAATCTCCATCATGATTGGCAAGTCCAAAAGATGCTTCTCCTATATGAATCCAATCTATATCATCCGTACCCTCTATAAAACCTATAAAATGATAATCTGCACTATAAGTATCATATCCATCCTTATTGGGGATTGCTCTCCAAACTTCGGCTTCTTTTGTAGGATCTACTCCAAATTGTTTAAAGAAATTTAAAATTTCTGGACTAGTGAGCTGAATTTGTTTCGCGAAAAGTTGACAATCTTCACAACCACAATGAGCTTTTTCAGAAACCTTCGGAAGTGTTTTGTATAATTCTAAAGTTTTCTCTTTATCTACTTTTACAACATAATCATTTATCTTAATTTCTTCCATAATAACTCCTCTTATTTAGATTATTATTGTGGAATTAACCAAATCACATTACCTGCATCTTTATTTGAATGATCAGGAAAAGCATTGAAACTTAATAATTTTCCATCCTCTATATAGAAACGGATTTCTAATTTTTTATCTCCTTTTCCGTAATACGTTTTGATCGAGTTCCAACCATCTTTTACTACATTATCTTGATCTGATCTACGTATATCTTCTACAATATATTTTACAAGTTTGTCCATATCACCATAATCTTTGAACCGATTACCAGCATTTATATGTTTACTAACATCTACTTCTAATTTCCCGTTTCTTACATCCTTTATTTTATTACCTTTACTAGTTACTTTAACTACGTAATTAACGCCACTTCTCACTACTGAAAACGCAAGTCTAAAAAGATTGAATTGCTCTACAGAAGGATGATCATTTGAATATTGGTTTTCCAGAATTTTATTATTAAATATTGCTAAAGACTCTTCATCTGAAAGAGGGTCTTCAAAATCTCCTATTCCAAGTAAGAAATTATTAGTTAATTCATCAAAATCAGTTTCTTCGTGATTTAAAGAATCATTAGTTGGTAATTCCTGAATTTCACTAGCATTTGCAAGTGCTGGTGACATTACACTAAATACTAACATAAAGCTTAACATAAAGATAAAACCTTTAAATAGGTTATTTTTCATAATTAATTTACCTCCAAATCTTTGTTTAAACCTACTATAGTAAATTAAGTTCCCTCGAGTTATTAATATCCTATCATTGGAAACTTCCCAAATCTATTATTGAAGAACGCCATTTTTTGGCGCGGAATTTACATTAAATTTACAATAACCGCCACATCCCCCCATCAATAACGCCATTTTTTGGCGGTTCTCGATTAATTTTGCTATACTAAAGTTACATTTCCAACGTTTTGTAAACATATTATTTGACCTTAATTACATTGTAGTTACTATTCATTTTGTAATCATAAATTAACAATTTGTACTTAAATATCTGTTGACAGTAAATTGACTTTCAGATATTCCAAATATAAAAAGCCCATTACCAATTTAGGTAAAAGGCATTTGATTACACACTACGTTGTGCAATGATAATTTCTAATCCTTTTAAATCGCAATTTGTTAATGTACCAGCGTCAAACTTTTCAAGGTGTGATTTATCAATAAGCTTTTTGTCTACTGCTTGCTTTAGGTAGTCACGTACTGCAGCTTTAAGTGTTTCGTTAGTAAATTGCATTTTATCATCATCCTTTGCAATTGGTTTCGTTGTATTGCCTTCCACAATTAATTGCACTTGGTATTTGCTATTGGTTGGAACAATTACTTGTCCTTCAATTTTGTATCCCTTCGGCATAATCCAAGTTGGTTTAACTTCAAAATGAGGCCGATCAATATTCGCTGTCCAATCTCCGCCCCATGTAATACCAAGCTTTCGTGCGATAGCACCGACTCGACTTAGTGTTGTTAGATCATATAAAGACTGTGGAGGGCAAACAGCAATATCCCATGCTAATCGTGACTTGTGATTGCTATCTAATGTCCAAGTAACTATCTGCCCTGGTCGAGTTCTGCATTGTGCATATAAGTAATTCTGTCGTTCCTGTGAGCGATATGTTTCAGTGATAAAGATGTTCTTAATCTCTGCTTTAAAACACTCTTGGAATAACAAACGACAGGCAGTTTGTGCAGCTGGCAATAGTTCAGATATATCACGACATGTTGTAGTAATGCTCGTCATTTTAAATCACCCTTTGGCTCATCATATTTAAGCGCCTGCTCGCTGTCTGAAGCACCTTTTGTAGTTGGGTCGATGATAATACCAAGCAAACCTAAAATGCTTAAAACAGTCTCTGAAATGGCTGTAATTTGAGCATTGTAAATCGTAATATCGACATTAAAAATGCCTGCTATTTGATTAGCAAGCACTAGTAGTAATGCGATTAATGACACCCAAAATTGTTTATGTTGTAGACGTACTTTCCAGTTGATTTTCATATTAAATCATTCCTCCTTTTATAATAAAGGTCAACAATGCTCCCACTAGTCCACCAATAACTAATCTTAAAATCCAAGTTGTGTTGTCTTTAATTCCACCTATATCCTCGCGAATTTCTTTAATATTTGATTCAGCAACAGCTGAAGGAGCCCATACAAAAGCAGAAGCAGAGGCAATTTTAAGAAGAAAGATTTTAGAATATGAAAATGCAGGAACTGTTTTTAAACCCCAAGAAATTACTTTACATGATTATTTAGATTTTTGGATGAAGGAATATGTAGATCTCAAATTAGAACCAAATACGTACTATAACTATGAATCAACTATTAGAAACCATATTGCACCACACTTAGGAAAGTATAAAGTTAAATCACTAACTCCTCACGTGTTGCAGCAATTCATTAATTTGAAAACACGTGAAGGTTATGCTCGGCAAACATTAAGTATAATCATAGGTATTAAGCAAAGCTTTGAATCATGCAGTATACACCTACAAATACATTAAAGAAAATCCAATGCATTATGTAGAATTAATGAAGGATAAGAAACGAAAACCAACTCGCGAGGAATTAAAGATACAAACGAAGGAAAATCTAAGACTTATTAATAGCATTTTAGATGAAGAACACCCTTTTTATTTACCATTTCATATTGGGTTACATTGTGGGTTACGTGTAGGAGAAGTTTGTGGACTTGAATGGAAGCACATAAATTTTGAAGAAATGACATTGGAGGTTGAACAATAATTAGTTGGTATTAAAGATGAAAATGGGAAAGCACAATGGCAACCTAGACCTCCAAAATCAAAGGCTGGTTATAGAACAATTCCATTTGGTAATACGCTCGCAGAAATGCTCAAACGTATTAAAAAAGCACAAATAGAAAATCGTTTAAAATACGGTGAGTTTTATCAAAAGGATCCTGAACATGATTATGTATGTAAAAAAGAAAATGGCGAACATTGTACGCCAAGTGTAATTAAATATAATACTAGAAAAATAAGCGAAAAGTTAAATCTTAGTTTTAACTATCATTCCTTACGCCACACACATGCAACAACTTTAATCGAAAATGGTACACCTGTTAAAACAGTACAAAAAAGATTAGGACATAGTCGAGCTGCCGTAACAGAAGATCGCTATGTCCACCTCACTGAGAAAATGGCTAGAGATGCCGCTAACATCTTTGACTCATTTGCTCAAGATATATAAGAAAAGAATTTCTAACTTATTTTTTTATGGTGGGGAATTGGTGGGGAACCCCACCAAATTGATATAAAATCAATTATTAAAAACCCCTATAAACGCTGTTATATCAATGTTACTTCGAATCATCCATCTTCAGCACAGCCATGAATGCCTCTTGAGGGACTTCGACTGAGCCTACTTGTTTCATACGTTTTTTACCTTCTTTTTGTTTATCAAGAAGTTTTCGTTTACGAGAAATATCTCCCCCGTAACATTTCGCTAATACGTTTTTACGGATGGCTTTAATTGTTGAACGCGCCACGATTTTTTGTCCAACTGCTGCTTGAATTGGTACTTCAAATTGTTGGCGTGGGATTAATTCTTTTAATTTTTCTACGATGATTTTGCCTCGATCGTAGGCAAAGTCACGGTGTACGATAAAGCTTAGTGCATCGACTTGCTCACCATTTAATAAAATATCCATTTTCACTAATTTCGATGGCTGGTAACCAATAAGTTCATAGTCGAATGATGCATAGCCCTTTGTATTTGATTTTAAATAGTCAAAGAAATCATAGACAATTTCTGATAATGGCATTTCATAAATAATACTTACACGAGATGTATCAATATAATCCATCGTCATGAAATTACCACGCTTCATTTGACAAAGTTCCATAACCGCACCCACATAATCATTTGGTACCATGATTGTTGCTTTCACATATGGTTCCTCGACACGATCGATTTTTTGTGGGTCTGGCATAAAGGATGGATTATCGACTTTAAGCTCAGTACCATCTGTCATATGAACATTGTAAATTACGGAAGGTGCTGTTGTAATTAAGTCGATATTAAATTCACGCTCAATACGCTCCTGAATAATTTCCATATGTAGTAATCCTAAGAATCCACAGCGGAAACCAAAACCAAGTGCTTGCGATGTCTCTGGCTCATATTGTAGAGCAGAATCATTTAGCTCTAGCTTTTCTAACGCTTCACGTAAATCGTTGTATTTGGCTGTATCAATTGGATACAAACCACAGTAGACCATTGGGTTCAAACGGCGATATCCAGCTAATGGCTCAGCTGCAGGACGATTCGCATAGGTTACAGTATCCCCTACACGTGTGTCTCCTACATTTTTGATAGATGCGGTTAAATAACCTACATCACCCACTGTTAATTCAGCCTGTGGCACAACTTTTGGTGTATGTACCCCAACTTCAATAACTTCGAATTCCGCACCTGTTGCCATCATGCGAATTTTATCGCCAGGCTTGACAGTACCATTGATGACACGAATCGAAATGATAACACCTTTATAAGCATCGTAAACAGAGTCAAAAATTAAAGCTTGTAGTGGTGCATCTGGATCACCAGTTGGCGCTGGTACCTTCTCTACGATTTGCTCTAAAATATCCTCGATACCAATTCCTGCTTTTGCAGAAGCTAATACTGCTTCAGAGGCATCTAATCCAATAACGTCTTCTACTTCTTGACGTACACGTTCAGGGTCAGCTGCAGGTAAATCAATTTTATTGATTACAGGTAAAATTTCTAAGTCATTGTCAAGTGCTAAGTAAACATTTGCTAGTGTTTGTGCTTCAATCCCTTGTGCTGCGTCCACAACTAATATGGCACCCTCACAAGCAGCTAAACTACGTGATACTTCATATGTGAAATCGACGTGTCCTGGTGTGTCGATTAAATGGAATGTATACACTTCGCCGTCTTTTGCTTCGTACTTTAATTGAACTGCATTTAACTTAATTGTAATGCCTCGCTCACGCTCTAAATCCATTGAGTCGAGGAGCTGTGCCTTCATCTCACGGGAAGTTAAAGATTTTGTTTGCTCTAAAATACGGTCAGCAAGCGTTGATTTCCCATGGTCAATATGTGCAATAATAGAGAAATTTCGTATATTCTCTTGTCGTTTTAAACGTGCTTCTCGGTTCATCTTTTCCACTCCTAATTAAACTATAATGAATTATACTATGAACGTTACGCAAAGTACAACAGCAACTAGACTTGAAAGCCTATAATATCAATACTTTCAGTGTTTCACATCGTTTTTAAATTTTACAATATTAAGTATATAAATGCAGACAAATCAGCTATAGTAGTGCTCGATGTGTAGCAGTTGAAATAAAAATGCGTCTACTCGATATGAGGAGAGATTCGATGGATAAATCTTCCCTTGATCAAACGAGAAAAGCCCGCTATCTCCTAAAGATATCAACATCCATATTACTAAAAAGCGTGGACAAAACCCCATTTTTATCAACCTAAACTATGATCGTAAAAGAAAGAATGAACAACGCACCATCTTCCACACAATAGAACAAGTCAAATGTCAAGCTTACCATACAGGAGCAACAACTAATAGAAAACATATAGGTAGATTAAATAGTTCCCTTTCTAAGATATAGAAAAAGTCAGCTACGCAGAAAAAACTGTGTATACTGACTTTATTATTTTATTTGTTTAAGGATTGTTGAATGAGCTTTGTTAAAACTTCTACCCCTTTTTTCTCTAAATGTACACCGTCTGGGGCAAAGTATTCAGGGTGATTGATTGCTGCTGCATGCCAGTCAATTAGTGTTATTCGCTCATGTTCCTGTGCTTTTTGCAGTAAAGCTTCATTCACCTTTGCTTCCCATGAACGCGGCACACGTGTATTCACTAAATAAATATCGGCATTTGAAAAAGCTTCAAGGAGTGCATCCATTTGGTCAGTCGTAAAATAACCATTTGTCCCCAATTGTAGAATGACTGCATGATGAGGTTGATTAAAACTTGCATAATTTGGTGCAAGTCTTACAGCTTGTGAAACTTGACGACCTATTTTTCCATCGATTGTAATAGTCGGATACATATTATGTAAGCTCGGTGCAATATCAATCATTAGGGAATCGCCAATGGCTAGTATACCACGATAAAACTCATCCTTTTCAGGCTCAATAATGGTGTTATTTTCTTCTTGCTTAGGCGTTTCTATCTCCTGCACATCCTCTACTCCCTCATCCTTGCTTTGAGAAGGCTTGCCGTTTGAGGCTTCAGCTTGTTTGTCCTGCTTGTCATCGCCATTAATTTTTATCGTTGTTGGCAACGTTTTAGATGGGTTTTGCTGACTTTCACCCACTACACCTGTCATGCCTGTAAAAAATACAAGCAGGAAAAGTGGAACCATAACCGTTGATATTTTTCGTGGAAAAGTAAGGCTTCCCCATTTATTTTTATTACAAATCAAATATTTTTGACAATAGACTCGGAACCCTTCTTTCCGAATGGGCATTTCAATGAAGCGATAGGAGAGCTCTGCAATCATCAGGATTAGTAAAAGCTGCAGGAAGATTCGCCAATAGGAGGGATTACCAATTTCATGAATGGGTGTCCCTAAAACCATGACAGGATAATGCCATAGATAAATTCCGTAGGAACGAGAGCCTATCCAACATAATGGCTTCCATGCTAATATTTTTCCTAGTATGCTGACTGGATGAGAAATACATGCAATCAAAACGGCAGCATTCAAGCAAAATAAAAACATACCTCCTCTATAAAGAAAGGATTGATATTCATCCACATACACTATGCTTACTAAAAAAATAGTAAGTGAAATGAAACTCATAGTATTTAGTTTCTTCACATGGTTCGCTGATAATTTTTGAGAAGAAAGTCTTTTCATTGGCCAAACAAGGGCTAGCCAACAGCCTATTAATAATTCAAAACAACGTGTGTCCGTTCCATAATAGACACGACTAGGATCAGCGCCAGGCTGATAGAGTAAGGCCATTACGAATGCTGAACAAAGGGCACCACAAAAGACGATATTTGCTAGTTTATTTTGTTTTTTAACAACAAAAAGTCCAATCATTAAGAGCAATGGCCAAATCAAGTAAAATTGTTCTTCAATGGCTAATGACCATAGGTTTTTTAAAGGTGATGGAGAACCGAAACTATCAAAATAAGAGAGTTTATGAAAAATGAACCACCAATTACTTGAATAAAAAATGGAGGACAGTGCATCCCCGCGCAAAGTATGGAGAAGCTCTTTATGAAAGAGCATTGCCCAAACAAATGATGTAACAATCATAACGTAGGCCGCTGGTAGTAGCCTTCTAAATCGTCCCACCCAAAATTTCTTTAGGCTGACTGTTAATTGATTGCCCTTTAAAGGTAAGATGGTAGAGGTGATTAAATAGCCCGATAACACAAAGAAGATATCTACTCCTAAAAAGCCACCTCTAGCCCAACTAAAGTTAAAATGATAAGCAATAACTGCTAACACAGCCAATGCTCGAATCCCGTCTAGTCCAGGAATATAACGATGATTTAATGACTTGCCTGACATACTATTCCTTCCTTCAATAATCTCTCAATTTCGTTTCGGTATAATGTTTTGGTATTTTCTAGCTGTACAATGAGAAGTCGCTGTCACAACCTCTAATAACCGCCCACGGCTGATAAATGATAGTTACATCCAAATGCAACAAGGAGTAACGCTTTTTGAAGGTATTCCCTTCTGCATCAATATAAAACCTGTTGTCACGTATTAGAACCTTTTGATTGATAACCATCCCCTCTCTATTATTTTTGCTTATTCACTTATATGTTTGACGATTGAAATACGATAAAAGTTTGAGAGAAAAATGAAACGTTATCACTTTTTGTCTTCTAAAAATTCATATGTATATTTGCTATAGACTTAAAAAGGCATTCCCAAAAGTGGGATATACTTCAAAAGTATGTTTGCTTTATTTGCATATGCCTTCATTTAACGTTTTATCATGAAATTCGCGAGCCAACTTGAAAATTATAAGACAAGAATGGAGCAATGGAAAGACAATTAATGAGAATTATTTCTGGAAATTTTATTATCATACAATATTAAAAAAAGTGAGCCCACAAGAGTCCCACTTTTTAATATGATTGGTCTATTTTGTTGAATCATTGACAAATGCTTTTGATATAGCCTTACCAATTACAGCAATCGTACGATTAACCTCTTCCTCAGTATTACCAATTCCACCAATCTCAATAATCATCATTTGCTTTGCTAAATCCTGATTGTATCGCCCATCAACCCCATCACCACTTTTAGAAATAACCCCTTTAGAAATTTTTGGAACGATGGCGTTTAGTGTGGATGATAAACTTTCAGCATAGGCTGTATTCCAGCGGTAATTAGCATGCTCTGCCCCAACAACAATAGCGATTTTCGCATAATTTTCCCCATTATATGAGATCGTTGTAAGATCATGTTTTAATGAGTCACGATGTAAATCAACTATTAGGTCATAACTATTTGTCTCTAAATGCTTACTTAAATATGGCCTCATCACATTATAAGATTCATGATAGCCTTTACCCTCTTCTTGTAATTTCTTCATAATATCTACATCAAGAACATCCGTCTTTAAACCATTTACATTAAAATGATTCACAATCTTATCCTTCAGGCTCATAATATTGACCGTTTCATGAGAAGTCGCTACCTTACCACTCACTGCTTTCACCATGGGTTCATATGCTTCATGCGTATGGGTAAATAACACTAACACTTTAAATGGGTCCGGGTCTAGGGCTTGATCTGGTTCAGGTTCTTTCGTTTGTTCCAGTACACTTTGTTCAGCTAAATTGGTAGCAGCAAACACGACTTGCTTATCTTCTGATTGTTTGATCGGAGTCGATGCTTGCTTGTTGAACGGAAGTTGCCCAGCAATGACAGGTAATACGAAAAAGAACAATAATATACCAAATGACCATTGTAGTTTTTTTAGCAAAGTCACACCCTCCTCCCCATATCGTATGGAGGGGGGATGTTAATTAGAACGAAAATAAATTTCTTGTTTTACGCATAAATAAGCGTGTTTTAGAAGGACTACTCTAAGCGTTTTTTCTTCATTATTTTATAAATCACTTGCCCAATCCATAAGCATAGAAGCCACTAATTTTGCATAGCGATCAATCCAATAGTCTGCTTCTTTTGGTGTAACCATCAATTGTGTGTGGGAGCCAGCGAAGGTTTCCTCAAACAGCTGCTGCCGCTCCTCCTTCGTCCATGTCGCCCATTCTCCAAATATAGGTTGTACTAATGTCATATCCAGTTCCTTGTTGATATCTGGTTGCCATGAGGATAATGAAAGCTTGGATGACGGTTTACTGCGTTCAGCCACACGAGCAGCTATCGAACGGAGCATAGTTTCTACCGCATCTGCAATTAGGACAGGTGCATCTACTACGGTAGGGATCCCTATTGCTGTTACGGGAATGCCAAGCATCTCATAGGAAATCTCTTGCCGTTGATTACCTACTCCTGAACCTGGATGTATGCCTGTATCTGTTAATTGAATCGTTTTACAGAGTCGATTACTCGCTCTTGTAGCAAGTGCATCTACTACAATGATTAATTTCGGTTGCAGACGTTCAGCAATAGCAGCCACAAACTCACCTGTTTCGTAGCCTGTTTGTCCTGTTACACCAGGAGCATACATAACAAATTTTTCATCAATGACATCTAAACTATGCAAATGGTCAATTAAATAGGGACCTATTGCATCGGGTGTAATAGTGCGATTTCCTAAACCGACTATTAAAATTTTATCGTCTTCTTGCCAAGAAATTGCGTCATGCATTTTTTTGAAATTTACAAGCAATTCTTGTTCAAGTTGTGCAAAGCCTTCTTGATCTTCTAATGTTAGTGTCGGGACAGAAAGGGTAATATACTGCCCTTCCTTTTTACCAATTTGCTTTTCCCCTTCAGCGTCTACAAGAACATCTGTAATTTTTACTCTACCAGCATTCCGATCTTCAATTTGAATGCCACTTGATTGTTCAAGCTTTTCTTTTTGCTCTTTGGTCTGATGGACAACTACCTCTTCTGATTCATCAATTAAATCTGTTCGTTGCCAATTAAAATTTTGCATACAGTTCACCTCAAGCTGTAGTTTGTTCAAACTGTCAAGCAAATATTCTTTGCATTTATCTATTGCAATTTGGCCAAGCGTTTGTTAAAATGATTTTTGTTGTATTGACACAAGAAATCAATGAGAAGATATCATCTCGTACCTAATTTAGGAGGTGAAATATATGCCAAACATTAAATCTGCGATTAAACGCGTAAAAGTTAACGAAAAAGCTAACATTGCTAATTCTCAAGCTAAATCTGCAATGCGTACTACAGTGAAAAAAGCTGAAAACGCTGTTGCTGCTAACGCTGAAAACAAACAAGAACTTTTACAAGCAGCTTTCAAATCTTTAGATAAAGCAGCTTCAAAAGGACTTATCCACAAAAACGCGGCGGCTCGTAAAAAGTCTCGCCTTGCTAAAAAAGCGTAATTGTTTAAAGGATCAGATACTCTATTAGGAGTAGCTGATCTTTTTAATTTTATAGAGAACATAGAAAGCTGCCCTTATTGGACAGCTTTCTTTTCCTATAGTTGGCGCAATAAAAATAGCTCTAGATAGCGCTCTCGATTTCCACCAGACGATTTAAGCTGTAAATCAACCTCTGCTAATTGATATAATGCCCGGAGCAAATTTTCTTCTGAAGGCCGATGCCGTTGCTCAATCATAAGTTTGACGCGATACGGATGAATTTTTAGATTTTTAGCAATTTGTTGAGGGTGATAACCTTTTTTCAATAAATAAAAAACATTTGACATGGTACGAACATTGGATGCTAGCAAGCCCACTAACATAATAGGTTCTTGTTTTTGTCGCAATAAATCATGATAGATGGACAAGGCTCCGACAGAGTCATTTGCCAAGTATGCGTTAAGCATTTTAAAGGCATCTTGCTCTAATGTCTTTGCCACCAAATCCTCCACTAAAGAAGTTGTAATTTCGCCCCCATCACCTAAATAAAGGGTTAGCTTGTCAATTTCCATCTGTAATTGTAGCATGTTGGCTCCGACCATCGTAACAAGCAATTCAATAGCATCTTGTGTAATGCTATTACCTTGTGTTTTGACAATGCCTTGAATCCATACGGCTAAATCCTGCTCTTTTGGTGTTTCTGCTTGTACAAATAATGCATGCTCTTTCATCATTTTAGTCACTTTTTTGCGTTCATCCAATTTTTCATAAGGGGCAATAAAAACCGTTACGGAAAAATCAGAAGGATTCGACAACCATGTTTCCAATCGTTTCACATCATGATCGATTTTTTCCTTCCCTTTCTCGGTCGCCTTTAAAAACGAAGCATTTTTAGCAATAATAAGCTTACGTTCTGAGAAAAAAGGAATGGTATCTGCTTCATCCATGACCACATCTACTGGTACTTCTTCTAAATCAAATGTGGTCATCTCCAGATCTTCTTCTGGACCCATTGCCTCTTTTAAACGTTTAATGGTTTCATCTATAAAATAGCTTTCTTCACCAACAAGCAAATATACTGGTGCAAGCTCACCTTTTTTTATTGTATTCCAAACCGTTGAAATCATAATTTCCCCTCCATCTAGCAATACTATTAGTATACATGATTTCATAGTCCTTTGTGTCTTTGACCGAATTGTGTCGATTCCTTTCCAGACGGGGAAATCACCTTTTCGATATAGCTTTTATGACCATGTTGTCTTATAATAAATAACAGAATTGGAGGGATAACAATGAATCCATTTGAAGGAAAAAACATACAATGTCGACGTAACGATGCCATCGATTCTGGTGTTGGCTTCGGTGTATCATTTGGCGTTTTCACGCTTATGTTTATTATTGCAACTATAGTAGAATTTGTATCACAGTAATTGGACTTATGCAGGAAAAGGGCCTTGGTCATTGGACAAGGCCCTTTTCCTTTCCGTTAACGGACCAGCGATTATCACGAATACTTATTTCGATTGATCCATTCACCCCTGTTGTCCATGTCACTAAATGTCTACTGACAAATCGTTGTACTACTTCTTCATGTGGATGACCATAACGATTATGGAGACCTGCACTAAAAACCGTTAATTGGGGCTGTAGCAGCTCGACAAAGGCTTCTGTGCTCGATGTCTTACTCCCATGATGCCCTGCCTTTAGTAATGTGAGATTGGCCAATAAAGGTCCATAACGATTGATCAGCTGTTGTTCGCCATATTGCTCCAAATCCCCTGTAAATAACGCTGTAAACGCTTTTTGCTGCATGTACATGACAAGAGAATCATCATTTCCCTCATAAATGGCGTCATCAGGCCATAAGTAATAAAAATATGCTTCCCCTACATGCCACGAAGTCCCCTTCATTTTTTCTTTAATAGGAATATGTCGCTTATTGGCTTCTCGTAATAAATCATGCATTAAAGGCTCATACAATGAACCAGGTGTAACGTGTATTTCCTTCATGTTAATCTCTTGTAATACTTCCTCTGCTCCCTCAATATGATCTGCGTCCGCATGAGAAGCAATAAAAATATCGATAGTACGTATACCCTTGCCTTTTAAAAATGGGACGACAACTTGCTTCCCTACCTTATAAGGACTATCTGCTTTCTTCCACAATTCCTGCTCAAAGCGCAATACTCCACCTGTATCTATAACATAGACAGCCCGTCTAAAAGGCAATTCAATGATAATACTGTCTCCTTGTCCTACATTTAAAAAGGTAATCTTTGTTTCGTTATACAACATGGGTGCCAAATGAATCCAAATAGCAGGGATGACAAGGATCAAAATAGCTTTCCTGAATCGTTTTATTTCCAAATAATAGAGGCTCACTAAAACACTTAACATCGCAACGCAGCTCAGCCAAATTGATGGTTTGCCTGGTGTCCATAATTGCCAAGGAAGCTCTTGCATAGAAAGGATTATTTCGGTCAGCCATTTACGCAGTGGTTCATAGCCAGCAAATAGGACATTAGCAAGTGGTAAAGAAAGATAAGATAGTACAAAGGCTATCAAATTAAAGGGTAATATAACAAAGGAAAACAGTGGAACAAAAACAATATTGACAAAAAACGAGGATAAAGATAATTCATAAAAATGATGGAGTAATAGTGGGTAAACGAGCAGTTGGCACACGAATGTGATAAAAAAAGAACGACCTAGCCAAGTTCTTGTCTGCTTAAAAATAATACCAGAATAAAGAAGACTAACGGTTGCTAAATAGGATAGCTGGAAACCAATCTGGAAAATAACACCTGGCTCAAGCAAAACAAAGCCTATAAAGCTAATAGCTAATGCATCATCGATCGAAAGAACCCACTTAAAAAAGCGCAGTAACATCATCAACTCTACTACAGAAACAGCACGCCATACGGAAGGTGCTCCACCTGCAATAACTCCATAAATCGGTAAGAGGATCAATAGCACGACAGTAGCCATTTCCTTGCGAACTCTGATTCTCAGTAATCCTTCAAAAAAGAGCCAAGACATCAGCGCGACATGTAGCCCAGAAATCGCAAATAAATGGGTAATACCGAGCTTTTGATAGGCACGCTGCAGTTCATCCTCCATCTGATCTTGCACCCCTATTAAAAGTGCTTGAGCCTCTGCTACAAGTGATTTAGGAAAAGTTCTCTCTATATGCTTTTTCATATTGTGTCTTACTTCGGCAAGAATAGTGAAGATGGAGGTTCGTTTTCCTATATAGTTCCAATTTGCGATTTCAACGACGCCTGTTGCTCCTTTGCTCGTTAAATAGGTTGACATGGAAAAAGCATAAGCATGTGCAGCTGGAGAGGGAGTCACAAGTTCACCTTTTGCAGAATATGTCATTCCAGTTAATGAGGTGTTTTCATAAAAATTTTTCTCTTGTTCCGAAGAAAAGGTATAAACCACGTAAAGTTTTTCACCATTTGTTGTTGTAGCAAACCCACGGAGTTTTTGCCCATTTATTTTATAGTCATTTGACCAAGTTATAGGGAAGGTTGACGGTAAAGGAGAAGGTTCCGTCAGATGATTGATAGAAAGGAAAAAATAAGTTAGTAGACCACTTGTTAGTACAAAAATTGCAAGAAAACGTGACTCACCTTTTATGGTGAGCCACAGGGCTAGTAGCAATAAAAAAATGAGTAGCCATACTGATTTGTATATCGCCATAGCAGCTATCAGTACAGCAAGAGCTACCATAATCCATCTATGCTTTAAAGCTTGATGCCAAATAATGCACTCACCTTCTGTTCATATGGGAGCAATTTTTCAGCAGAAACCCCACTCTCGCGAAGCTCGTGCAGCATTTCTGTATACAAAGCTAGCTTGTCATCTCGTAAAAAATCAATTTTACGTTCATCAAAGGGTACATGAACTACTTCCACTCCAGCTTTTGCAAATAACTCCTGTGCATAGGGATTATTTTTATAATCCGTTGCATAATACACACGTTCTATGCCAGCTTGAATGATAGATTTTGTACATGGTAAACATGGGAAATGTGTTACATACAAATCAGCACCTTTTGTCGGTGTTCCATATTTAGCACATTGCAGTAAGGCATTCATTTCAGCATGCACGGTACGGACGCAATGATTATCAACCACATAGCATCCTTTTTCGATACAATGCTCGTCCCCTGTAATGGAACCGTTATAACCACCTGCAATGATGCGTTTGTCCCGTACAACAGTTGCTCCTACAGCTAGTCTTGTACATGTACTGCGTAATGCGAGTAAATGGCTTTGTGCCATAAAAAATTGATCCCAAGTAATTCGCTCCATATGACTACCTCCAAAAATTGTCTAACAAATTAACTTTCTCTTGCTTTTCTACTATAGTGTAGCCCTTTTAGAAAAGGGGCGTCAATATACCATCATGTAAAAGCATTACTTTACGGTAATTGCATCCTTTAGCTTCTCAAATGTTTTATCACCAATACCACTAACATTTTTTAAGTCATCTATGGTTTGAAACTGCCCATTTTCCTCTCGATACGTTAGGATACTTTGTGCTTTAGAAGGACCGATTCCTGGCAATGTTGCTAACGTTGCTACATCAGCTTTATTAATATTAATCTTTTGCTCCTTATTCGTCTCAGTAGGTAGCGTTAACAGAGAAGAGGCTCCTTCCTCTAGCTGTTCGCCCTTGATAGGAATATAGATTACCATTTCATCCTGTACCTTTTGGGCATGATTGATAAATTGTGTGTCAGCGTTCTCTGTATAGCCTCCAGCAAGCTGTACAACATCTTTTATACGTTGGTCTTGCTCAAGTTCATAAACGCCTGGATACATTACCGCACCCTTTATTTCCACAAATAGCTGCTGCATAACCGCTTCCTCAGCAGATTCACTCAAATTTTTTTCTTCAATAGGTTGGATTGTTTCGATGAGCTCTTCTTGGGGAGGTGAAGAGTCAGAACTCGAAAAATAGAAGTAACAAAGTCCACTGACGACTAGTATGCTGGGGAATAACATACTTTTTTTGTACTTTTGCCATAAACATTGTAGCACAGTACCATCCTTTCCTTGCGAAAGGTCATCATATGGAGTTATATATATCTTACACTATGGATGGGTGGTTGAAAATGATAAAAAATCGTCAGGAGTTTAGATTTTTTATCCTTCTATACAGGTTTTATCCGACAATTTAGCCTCTTTATCCGCCTATTCAAGTTTTCTATCCGCTACTTTAACCTTTCTATCCATCAAAAAAGCCACACTGCCAATTACACAGTGTAGCTCCCTTTTCTTTATTTCACTGCACGAATAAAAATGCGTTCACTTTCCTCATCAGGTGCCTCATCTGTAAAGTCTGCTGTAATTTCCACATGACTAAAACCGATGGCACGCAACCAAGCCATATACTGCTCGATAGTGTAAGTACGTTGCACGTGCTCCTCATCAAAGCGTTCATATAATTCACTTGCGTCATCTCGTACATAAAAGGTCATTTGATGAATAACCGAATGTTCAAAGTCGGCAGGCTCCGTATGCCATATATAACTAATGTCACCATCATCATATGTGAACGGACCATCTAAAAAAATCTCATTCATTTTAAATAACGAATGAACATCAAAAAACAGCTGACCTCCATCACGCAACGCCGTATAGATACGTTCTAATGTCGTATAAACAGAGTGCTCCTCTACCACATAATTCAAGGAATCAATTGTGATTGTGACAACATCGATTTCCTCAAAGCCATCTAGTTCGACCATAGACATACAGTATAATGGTGCATGGTAGCCTGCACCAGCAAAGCGTTCTGCGGCAATGGACAGCATCTCTTCTGATAAATCGATTCCACTGACTTGATAACCAGACTTTGCAAATAACAAGCTAAGTACACCAGTGCCACAACCAATATCCAACAGTTTTGGGTACTGGCTGCTTGGTGCATGCTGTACAACCCAATCTACATAAAGATTGTAAGGAATATCCGTTTGCAGCTCATCATAGACATGAGCAAAGCGTTCGTAACTCACTTAGGCCTCTGGCATGTCTAGTTGCGGTGCATCGCCCCAAAGACGCTCTAAATTATAATAAGCACGCTCATCCTTATGGAATACATGTGCCACAACATCGCCTAGGTCAACTAGTACCCAACGAGCTCCATCAAATCCTTCGACACGGCGAATTTCATAGCCTTGTTGTTCAGCTACATCCTGTAATTCGCGTGCAATGGCTTGCACTTGGCGATCTGAGTTACCATGAGCAATGATAAAATAATCTGCTAAAAGGGAAATTCCTTGCATATTTAAAACGACAATATCCTCACCATGTTTGTCGTCAATTGCTTTGTACGCTGCTTGTAATAAAGTTGAAGTCATCCTTCACTATCCTCTCTGTTCATCATATCATTATAACATTCTATAGATAAAGGATAAATCGGCTGCTTTGTGTCAATTAAAAATGCCAAAGTATGGCGTACACATGCACTCATCGCCTTATCCAAATTTTTTTGTGCTTTTTTGCGCAGACGATCAACTCCATCAAATCGACGGTTCGGTTCAATCATATCTGCGACAAAAATAATTTTTTCTAAACGGCTCATATTAGCCCGCCCAGTTGTATGGAAACGAATAGCATTCAACAGCTCTTCGTCTGTGATACCAAACTCACTTTGTGCTATATATGCACCTACTGGACCATGTAGTAATTCACTACCCCATCCAATCAGTCTTTCATCTAATTTTTCATCACGAACGATATTTTCCATCCACTCAATATCAGCATATTTAGCAATATCATGGAGGATAGCTGCTGTTTCAGCTTTTTTTACGTCCTCGCCATATTTATGAGCTAGGTTGATGGCCGTTTCCATCACTCCGACTGTATGAATATAACGTTTTTCAGGCATTCTTGGCTTAATCGCCGCTAAATACTGTTCGCGTTCCATAAAGACCTTCCTCTCGTATGAACGTCTCTACAGCTTCTGGTAGTAGAAATGTCACCGTTCCTCCTGTAGCCAGGCGTTCACGAATCAGTGTGGACGATAAATCGATTTGAGGTATTTCCACCATACGTATAGGGTACTCTGTTGCCGCGGCTGTCCCTGGACGCTTTACTCCGACAAACTGAACAAGTTTCACTAAATCATCTATACAATGCCATGTATGTAGCGAATCAATCATATCACCACCGATGATAAAGTAAAATTTCACATTCGGCTCTCTTATACACAATGCAGAAAGTGTCTCATAGGAATAGGATACGCCACCCTTCTCAAGCTCATACGACTCTACTGAAAAATAAGGAAATGGACGAATCGCACGTTTTACCATTTCAAGTCGCTCAACATTACTAGCATCAAAACGTGCATGCTTATGTGGTGGGATGGCATTAGGCATAAAGCGGATTTCATCAAGTTTTAGCGAATGTAAAACTTCATTTGCCATTAAAAGATGACCCATATGTGGTGGGTTAAATGTACCTCCAAGTAAACCGACCCTTTTCATCGTCTCACCTTATTTCGTTACTTTTGGTAATACAATCTTTTTATGATTGCGGGACTCTTTATATAAAACAACTGTCAGACCGATTAATTGGACAAGCTCCGCATGAGCGCCTTTGGCTAATGCTTCAGCGACTTCATGTTTATCATCTTCACAGTTATCTAAAATACGTACTTTAATCAATTCACGTACTTCTAATGCCTCGCGAATTTGCTTTGTCATTTCATCATTAACGCCACCTTTTCCCACTTGGAAAATCGGTGTTAAATGGTGTGCTTCTGCACGTAAAAAACGTTTCTGTTTACCTGTTAACATAAAAATTAGTTTCCTCCTAATTGCGCCTTCAGTTGCGCAATCATTGAATTTGTATTTGGATAGTCTCCTAACCAGTGTTCAAAAGCGATGGCTCCTTGATGGACAAACATTCCTAAGCCAGTGATAATCGTTGCTCCTTTTTCTTCAGCCGCTTGTAAAAAAGGCGTCATTAATGGATTATACACAATATCCGCAACAATTGCTTCTTTCATCAGCCGATCTAATGAAAATGGCATTGAAAAATTACCCGTGGAAAGGCCAGCTGATGTCATTTGCACAATAATGCTGAAATCAGCTAGCGTTTCTTCCGCTTGTTGTAATGAAATGGCACGTCCCATACCCATTTCATCAATAATCATTTGTGCATTCGTCACCGTACGATTGGCGATGGTTACATGACGATAGCCTTGTTGCTGCATAGCAAAGGCAATGCCTCGAGCAGCACCTCCAGCACCAACAAGTAATACAGGCTTGTCTTTATGAGAAACCCCAACGGCTTCTTCAAGTGATCGAACAAATCCAATACCATCTGTATTATAGCCTTTTAGCTTTCCTTCTGTTGTTCGTACGACTGTATTCACTGCGCCCATTTTTTGTGCCAGCTCATCTAGCTCGTCTAGATACGGAATGATTGCTGTTTTATGAGGAATGGTCACGTTCCAGCCACTTGCCCCTAATGTCTTCAAACCAGCAACAGCAGATTCTAATTGATCAGGCGTTACATGTAAAGGAATATATGTCGCATCAATTGACATGTCCTCAAACCAAGCATTGTGCATGGCAGGTGATTTTGAATGTTCAATTGGATCACCCATAACTGCAAACCATTTCTTCATTTTTAGTCCCTCTCTCTACTATGTCCTCCATTTAGATCAGCGAAGGACGAATTGAAACTTGTACACCTTTTGGTGCGTAAGCTGCTACTACTACATTCGCATGTTGAACGGTAATCCAGCCAAGCCCAGAAAATACAACATCTGTTTTCGCTTCTTTGATGGAAAATTCGTGACGAACCAATGGCGGTAACTGGTCGATAAAGTCCGCAGTTGGGGGTGCCAATAATTCTCCTTTATGCTCTTCATATAACGCATCTGCCTTCTCAAGCTTTGTACGATGAATTGGTAAATCATTTGCCACATGGATTGTAAAGGCAGAACGGTCACCCTGAATAAAATCAAATCTTGCCAATGCACCAATAAATAGAGTTTGCCCTGCATTTTGTTGATAGACTTTCGGCTTAATTTCTTTTTTCGGCATAATATATTTTAATTCACTGGAATCAATATGATGAGCCATTTGATGATGATTAATAATACCTGGCGTATCATATAATGCACTACCATCATCCAATGGAATATCAATCATGTCTAAAGTAGTACCTGGGAAGTGTGAGGTTGTAATCACTTCACCCTCACCTGTTGCCTGCTTAATAATTCGGTTAATGAACGTAGATTTCCCAACATTTGTACAGCCAACAACATATACATTTTGTCCTTTACGATATTCATCGATGGCTTCCATTGCTTCTGCCATCCCTTTGCCTTTATGGGCACTGACTAATAGGACATCGACAGGCTGTAGTCCAAGAGCCTTTGCTTCACGTTTCAGCCAGTTGATAACTTTTTTGGGCTTCACTGACTTTGGTAATAAATCAGCTTTGTTGGCAATCAATAGGACAGGATTCTTCCCTACAAAACGATGAAGCCCTGGTAGCCAGCTTCCATTAAAATCAAATATATCAACAATTTTTACGATTAAGCCTTGCTGTGTACCAAGACCATTTAAAATACGTAAAAAATCGTCATCTGTTAACGATACTGGTTGAATTTCATTGTAATTTTTCAAACGGAAGCAACGCTGGCAAATGACCACATCCTTTTCTAATGATGATGGGGGTGCATACCCAACTGCTGTTTTATCTTCTGTTTGAATTGTTGTACCACAGCCAATACAATTTGGCATTTCAATCATTCTTGTTCCTCCCAAGTTATAATTCCTTTTCGTTTCAAATCATTAAATACGCGACGTTCAATAAAACGATTCAATTTTGTTACAAGCCCATCTGATTGTGCAACAGGCTTCACGAGCACTGTGTGTAAGCCTAAGCGATTTGCTCCCATAACATCCGTAAGGAGTTGATCTCCTACCATTACTACTTCATTTGGACGCAAGCCTAGTTGAATCAGTGCATTATAAAAAGCATTACGAAGTGGCTTTTTCGCCTTGTGAATATAAGGGATACCTAACGGCTCAGCAAAATGCTTTACACGAGCTTCATTGTTGTTTGACGCAATAATAACACGAATACCTGATTCTTTCATAATGCGTAACCATATGATTAGCTCTTCTGTTGCATCTGGACGATCCCATTCAACAAGCGTATTATCTAAATCCGTAATGATTCCTCTAATCCCTAATTCCTGTAACTTTTCCGGCGTAATTTCAAAAATATTCGTCACAAATTCGTTCGGTAATAAAAAATTATACAAAATAGCGACCCCTAATCTTAACGTATTATTCGACCATTATAGCATATTTGCAAAGGCTTCACCCATTCGAATTGGGCTTCCTTTTACAACATTATCCGTAAATTTAATTGTATCCTTTTCAAACAGCATCACAACAGTAGAACCAAATGAGAAATAACCAACTTCTTGCCCTTTCTGCCATTTCGTTGTTGTATTGGTAAGCACAATGGAATTCACAAAGGTCGCACCTACTTTGATCAATGCAACATGCTGATTATTTGCTGTTTTCAGCTCAGTCACTAAACGATAATTATGAGAAATTGGTTTTTTACCGTATGTAAGACCTAACTGATTCACAGGATAAGATTTCTGACCAAGTGTATATTGTCGTAAGACTTCTCCATCTATCGGGCTATGGATACGATGGTAATCAGCCGGACTTAAATAAAAAACGATATAATGTCCGTCTGCATATTGTGCAGCTCGTTCTGTATTGCCAAGTAAATCTTGTAATGCATAAGGCTTACCCTTCACAAGAAATGTCATATCCCATTCAATACGTCCAAAGGACTCCACTTTTGCATCTACTGGGCTGGCATATACAGTTGGATTTTTTTCAATAGGGCGAGCTTCTTCAATAAGTTCTCTTGTAAAAAAATCATGTAAACACGAAAATTGTTGTTGTTTTTTTGAAACTTCTTCAAGGTTAATATCGTATAACTTCATGTAGCTTGGAATTATACGTTTACTCCACTTCGCTTTTGCAATTGTTTGCAAAAGATGGGAAGATTGCTTACCATTCGTTAGTTCTATCAAGCGTTGATATAGTTTTTCTTTCATACAGTAAAACCCCTATCCATTAATTTAGACTGTCAATTTTTTCGCATTCGAAGTATAATGGTACAATATCTTAAGTGCAAAGGAGTGATCCCCCTTGTTTTTTTATCACAAGTTGGTGGATACCACGGTTAAGAAAATGAAATCGCACGCAGCTAACTTCATAACAATTAGTAATATGTCCTTTGGAGGCGCGGCTATTATGGCCACTCTACATGAATACTATAGCTATAGTGTCTTGTTTATCTTTATAGCAGCTCTTCTTGATCGCTACGATGGTAAGGTAGCGAGAGCGCTCGGACAAGTGTCAGAATTAGGTAAACAATTAGATTCTATGAGTGATATTATATCATTTGGTGTGGCGCCTGCATTATTAATGTATGAAGTTGTTCTAGTTGATTTTGGTTTTGTCGGCATGATGATGGCCGTATTATTTATCGTCTGTGGCGCTATGCGTTTAGCTCGCTTCAATATTAGCGAAGCGAACGGTTATTTCACAGGTTTACCAATTACAGCCGCAGGTACGTTCTTAACTTTAACGTATTTCGCAGCTTATACGTTCCATCCGGCATTTTATCTTTTCCTTTTCCCCATTTTAGCTTTACTCATGATTAGTACATTTACGTTAAAAAAAGTGTAACAGCACATTTGCTGTTGCACTTTTTTCATTTCCCACTGCTTTTAAACATATACTGTCGAAAAATGGGGAAAGGATGAAATCATTCAATGAGCGGAATTTTTACATCGATGTTGCAGTTATGGCTTGAAATCCCTGCATTGCTTGGCTATTTAAAGGGGCAAACATTCCATAAACCCTTTTCAAAAGAAGAGGAAGCTGCTTGTATTGAACGATTTTTAGGTGGCGATGAGCAAGCACGTCTTGATCTAATAGAACGTAATATGAGGCTTGTCGCGCATGTCGTTAAAAAATTCCATCCAAAACATGAGCAACTCGATGATTATATTTCCATTGGAACAATTGGACTAATGAAAGCCGTTGAGAGCTATACCCCTGATAAAAAAACTCGACTTGCCACATATGCAGCTCGTTGCATTGAAAATGAGATTTTAATGCATCTACGCACCCAAAAGAAAGTGCAAAAAGACGTTTCGCTATTTGAGCCGATTGGAACTGATAAAGATGGGAACGCACTGCAAATTCGTGATTTACTTCAGTGTGATGAAGAAAGTGCCACAGAGAAGCTAGAGCATAAAGAGCATGTAGCACAACTATACCACTATTTGCATATGCTCGATGAACGTGAGCTCGAAATTGTGACACTCCGTTATGGATTAAATCAACAGGATGCACTTACGCAAAAGGAAATTGCAGCACGCTTAAATATTTCACGTAGCTATGTATCTCGCATTGAAAAACGGGCACTTATTAAACTCTATCAACTATATAAACGAGACCAAAAAACTATTGAATAATATATTGTAAAATGGTTATGAAAAAAATTCAATCCTTCAATGGCGGAAGAATATGCCTATTTTATGGCATATAAAAAGCTCCCCTGCAACATGACTATGTCGCAAGGGAGCTTTCCCGTCATACTAATGTGCTGATTCAGAGAGTTCTGCTGAAATCAACGTACCTATTAAAGTTGTAATAATGACTACACCTGCTGTTAAAAATAACATCATGAAAGCCTCCCATTCTATTATGAAGAGATTTATTAATGTCAGTGTAGCATTTGTTTTTTGTATTAACTGTGATTTTTCTCACAGAATAAACCACACATTTTGACCATTCTGTGTAGTTTATAGTGAGGAAATTGCTTTTAATACGACTTGTGTCGAATGTTTTGCAGCAACTGGTAAAAATTCATCGAAGCTAATATTCGATTCTTTACCTGCAATATCTGATAATGCACGAATGACTACAAAAGGTGTAGCAAATTGATAACAAACTTGTGCAACTGCGGCTGCTTCCATCTCTACAGCTTTCATTTGAGGGAAATGACGACGAACAGCCTCTACACGTTCAGGATCATTCATAAAAGCATCTCCAGAGCAAATTAAACCAACGCCATACTGGTGCTCTCCAACTGCCTTCACAGCCTCCTCAGCTACCTTCATCAATTTCTCATCTGATTTATAGGCTGCTGGCATACCAGCCATTTGTCCAATTTCATAGCCAAAGATTGTGACATCTACATCGTGGTGACGAACTTCATCAGAAATAACGACAGCGCCTACCTCAAGAGCTTCATCATATCCACCTGCAGAGCCTGTATTAATGACAACATCTGGTTTAAACTCATGTAAAAGAATTGTCGTAGACATAGCAGCATTTACTTTACCAATACCGCTTTTTAATAATACGACTTCCTTCCCTTCAAAAGTTCCTGTTGTATACTCACTACCCGCAATCGTTGTGCTGTGTGCATTGTCTAATGCTGCTCTTAGAAGCTCCACTTCCTCTTCCATTGCGCCAATTACTGCAATTTTCATGTACTGTTACTTCCCTTCTTTTATCAACTCTATTAAAAATAATAAAAAGAGTAATTTTCGTCAATAGGCGCCTTCTAATGTATTTAGTTGCTCTAGCTTCACAGGCTTCCAACCTTCATTATCAACCCATTCCATGCTTACACGATACATTTGAGATTTATCATTTGTAGAAACAGTAGCAATGGATGAATTAGGACCACCATTATTTTGCATACGCCAGATGATCATATTGCTTTGGTCAATACCTGTCACAGTAGATACTGTTGCTACTTTCTCAGCCCAGTCTACAGACTTGTCGTCATATGAAGACACATGCTGACCTGTTTGGGTTGTAGGTGTTGGCTGCCAATTTTTATTCGTGATAACCTTCTCAACAATAGGATTATCTGATGCTGATTCTTCTGCTGTGCCTTGTTCTTGCTGGGATGTCTCAGGTTCCGACTCTTCCTCTGAAGGTTTATCTTCTTCTACAGCGAGATCTTCTTTTTCTTCATCCGTCGGTTCTTTCTCTACTTCTTTTTCATCATCACCGCTCTGTTCTTCTTGAGCTGGATCCTCTTTCACTGCTTGATCTGCATCATCTTGCCATTTAAACACATAGGTTGCTGTGATAATAATGAGTACAACCACAACACCAATTAAAACATTCAATAGTTTATCTAGCTTTTTATTACGAGATGGCTGCAAATGACGACCACTTCGAGTTTGTCGTTCACTCATAATGTCTCCCCCTCTCTAGGCAATATTCTATCAAGTTCGACAGCACTTGCAAAATAATTCTACTCATTATTTTACTACATAGTTTTCACGCTAAAAATGGTACAAGCAGTCAGCCAAAGGCTAACTGCTTGTACATATACATATTATTTAATTGAGAGAATTTTCACTTTCATTTCGCCGCCAGGTGTTTGAACAACAACCTCTTCACCTTCAGCACGACCAAGTAGACCTTTTGCAATTGGTGATTCATTCGAAATACGGAATTCCATAGGATCTGCCTCAGCAGAACCAACAATTGTATAAGATTCTTCATCTGTTGATGGCTTACCATTGATGATTTCTACAAATGTAACCGTTTTCCCTAGTGATACTACACTGTTATCTGTCTCGTCTTCAGAAATAATCACTGCATTACGAATCATTGATTTTAATGTTGAAATACGACCTTCTAAAAAGGCTTGTTCTTCTTTTGCAGAATCGTACTCAGCGTTTTCAGAAAGATCTCCAAAATCACGTGCTATTTTAATACGTTCAACGATTTCTTTACGTGTTTCAGTTTCTAATTTTACTAATTCTTCTTCTAATTTACGTTTTCCCTCAGCTGTCATAGGGTACTGTTTTTCATTTGCCAAAGTCCTTCACTCCTTGTTTCTTCAATATAAAAACATAAAACTCGACTAAATGCATGTGAGATGCACTTAATCGAATTTTATTATTTTTAAACGTTTTCAAATTACGCTTTGACCTAATAGTATGCATGCTTTTTCAAAATATGCATGTAAATATTGTCAATACCACTCTATCTTATTACAATACGTTGTCGGTTTCAAGAATAGTTTTAATTTTCGTTACCATTAAATCAATCGCGACCTCATTATCCCCACCTTCTGGAATAATGATATCAGCATAACGTTTCGTTGGTTCAATAAATAAATTATGCATTGGTCGAACCGCTGATAAATACTGCTCAATCACCGAATCTGTTGTACGTCCACGCTCTTTAATATCACGCATAATGCGGCGAATAATACGTAAATCTGAATCTGTATCCACAAATAATTTAATATCCATTAAATCACGTAAATCAGCATCCTCTAGAACTAGAATACCTTCTAGTATAATAACATCTACTGGTTCAACATGTATAACTTCTTCTGCCCTTGTATGCTGGACGTAATCATACACAGGTTTTTGAATTGGTTGACGAACTAACAACTTTTTTATGTGCTCAATTAATAAATCATTATCGAAAGCTAACGGATGATCATAGTTAGTTCCTAAGCGTTCTTCAAATGTTAAATGACTTTGATCCTTATAATAAAAATCTTGTTCAATTACCACAACAGAATGCTCACGGAAAACATCATAAATGGCGCGCGTCACGCTCGTTTTTCCGGAGCATGAGCCACCTGCGATTCCGATGACAACAGGGCGCTTCACTGCCATTAGTTATTCTCCTTTCGCATCATGTTATGCGGCTTCAATGGTGTATCACATTTAAATTTAACAATTTGTAATGGATGACGTGCTGCATCTAGGCTATTGCCATCCTCGTCCCAAATTTCACCCATTGTTAAACGGAAATTCTCAATTTCAGGACCAAAGAATTCTACTTCGTCACCAGGTTTAAAATAATTACGCTGTTGCATTGTCACTATTTTTGTCTCTGGATCATGCTCTAAAATAAGTCCAGCAAATTCATAGGTTGTTTTACGACCATGCACACCAAACATCTGCTCCTCAAAGCCAGGTGCATCATGGAAGAATGCTTCAGCCGTATCACGGTTAGCACATTTGTCTAATTCCTCTAGCCATTCACGTTTAATGTTAAAGTTATCTGGATCTGCACAATAAGCATCAATCACTTTACGGTACACAGAAACTACTGTCGCTACATAGTGAATGGATTTCATACGACCTTCAACTTTTAACGAGTCAATACCTAGCTCAATCATATGAGGAATCGCTTCAATTAATTTTAAATCTTTTGGACTCATCGCAAATGGTGCATGGCTCTCATCGAAAAGTGCTTTTTCTTCACCATCTTCTAATTCATATAGATCATAGTCCCAACGGCATGATTGGCAGCATCCCCCTCGGTTTGAGTCACGAGCCGTCATATGATTAGAAAGAACGCAACGACCAGAGTAGGCAATACACATTGCTCCATGGACAAAGGCCTCAATTTCAATGTCGACCTTTTCTTTCATCAGCTTCATTTCTTCTCCGCCGACTTCACGTGCTAATACAACACGATGTAAACCTTCCTCTTTCCAGTACTGGACGGCCTTCCAGTTGGACAATGATTGCTGAGTAGAAAGGTGAATTTCAAGCTTAGGTGCTGCTGTACGACATGTTTCAATAATGAGCGGGTCTGCTACAATAATACCAGTTACGCCCACTGATTCAATATCCTTTAAATAACGCTCTAAGCCATCCATATTTTCATTGTGGGCAAAAATATTTGTTGTTACATATATTTTCGCACCATATTGATTGGCAAATTCTACACCTTCACGCATCTCTTCAATTGAAAAGTTATCCGCATTCGAACGTAGGCCAAACTCTCGCCCACCGATAAATACAGCATCTGCTCCGTAATGGACAGCTATTTTTAATTTCTCTAAGCTACCAGCTGGAGCAAGTAGTTCTGGTTTTTTAGTAATGACACGTTTACCGTTGACAATCTCACGGATTTTGTCATTTTGCTCTAACGCTAATGCCATGTTATTGTCCCCTCCTAGTAAACTGTTTCCTTGAAGATAAAGCCAGTATCTAATGGTCTAATAGCTGGTTGAATATCTTCAATTTTTGCTAATAAATCGTCTTTTATTTCTTCATATGCGTCTTCTGATTCGTCAAAATACGTATCGATCGCTTTTCGATAAGCTTCTGTTACCGCGACTACATAGTCTGGTGTTTGAAGTACACCTTCAATTTTCAGCGCATCGATGCCACCTTCAAATAATTCGCCTAGTTCATCAATCATACACATATCATTTGGACTGAAAATATGTGTACCATTCACATCTTCATATATTGGATATTTATTATTTCGTTCATCATCATGTAGGAACATATTACGATTTTCTTGGCGATTTTCAATAGCCATTACTTTATCTTGATATAAGAAATAATGGCCGAGTAATGGGCGTTTTGATTGGAACATACATGTCATGCCATGTACTTGTACTTCAATTTCCATTTCAGTATTTTCTTTAATCTCTAATACTTCATCAAGAGAAAGCTCACGCGCTAATACGGCACGCGTTGCACCACGTTTCCCCCAGTAATTAGCTGTAAACCAGTTTGTAGCTGTCGTTTCTGGATTCCAATGTAACGGAATCGTAACACCTTGCTCTCTGCGAATAATGAGTACCGCTGGATCACCGTAAATTAAACGGTCCACACCGATACGTTGCATTTCTTTTAAATAATCAGCAAGTGCCTCTAGTTTCTCATTATGGAAAAGTGCATTGACTGCAACATATACCTTTTTACCCGCTTCATGAATAAGCTTTGTCGCTTCTTCTACTTCTTCAACTGAGAACTCTCCTGCTAGACGTAGACCAAATTGTTGTTCACCAATAACAAAAGCATCTGCTCCAGCGGCTAAAAGTGCTTTTATATGTTCTAATGATTGTGGTGTCACAAGCAATTCTGGTTTTTTCATAGTAGTCACCTCTTCAAACATAGTAATAAACCATCACCGACTGGTAAAAAAGCACTTGTATAATCTGGGTGCTGCATAATCCAATCCGTGAAGCTTTTTAAATTGCGAATCATTGTTCGCTTACGACGTGGAACATCCTTCAACTCTAAATCAGACAAACCATGCATGTACATATTATCGATATACAATACCCCACCTGATTTTACTAAAGGTGCATACTTTTCAAAAAAGCGTTGGTATTGTCCCTTCGCAGCATCAATAAAGACCGCATCGAATGTTGTGTTAATGGCCTCGTCATCCACTTCTAAAGCGTCACCCTCAATGACCGTAATTCGATCTGATACAGTCGAACGTTTAATATAGGCTTTTGCCCTTGCTACACGATCTTGATCACGTTCAATTGTAACAATTTGGACATGAGGCAATGCCTCTGCCATACGAATAGCAGAGTAACCAATTGCTGTACCTATCTCTAAAATTTTTGACGGATTTTGAATACGCAACAGTTGATTTAATGCATCAATACCTGCTAGCTGCATGATCGGTACGTGATGCTCCTCCGCATATGCTTCCATTTCTAAAAGCAATTCATTACGTGGCTGTATAAATGATTGTATATATGCATCTGATAATTCCATTGTTTCCACCCTCATTTAAAAGGCAACGAGCGTTTGCCGTTGTCTGTACTTCATCATTTATCAACAAAAAGAAAAAGACCAAACGTGATGTCTTGGTACTTTGCCATACAAAAATGAGCAATTGCTTCGATATGCTCAAACAATTGCCACCACGCATATTTGTCCCGCATAAATGAACGGATTGATCAAAAATCACACTTTATAATAGCATGAAAATAGAAGGAAAGCTATTTTTCTTTCCTTCTATCCATCTGTTTGCTATACGATTTTTGTTCTTCCTATACGTTTACTCTTCTTTTCGTAAATATTTTTCTACCTTCTGCAAATGCTCATCATAGGTTTTCGAGAAGTGGTTGACACCCTCTTTATCTGCTAGGAAGTAGAAATAATCTGTTTGACTTGGATTTAATGATGCCTCAATCGAAGTTTTACCTGCACCCGCTATTGGACCAGGTGGTAGACCTTTATTTTTGTATGTGTTATAGGCATTATCCACTTCTAAATCCTCATATAAAACACGATCCTTGTGATCACCCAGTGCATAGAGCACGGTTGGGTCTGTTTGTAGTGGCATCCCTTCATTGATTCGATTATAGAAGACACTTGCAATAGTCTCTCGATCCGTTTGAGCAGTCGCTTCTTCTTCCAATAATGAAGCAAATGTTAACAGCTGATGTACGGACATTTGTTTTTCAGCTAATACATCACTATAGTTCTTCACCACATTGTTCATGGCTGCTATCATCTCTTCTACAATCGCTTGTAAGGATGGTTTTTCCTCATAATAAGAATACGTAGCTGGATATAAATAGCCCTCTAAGTCATAGCGAATATTGTCAGCTAAAACCGCCTCTGTAACTAGCTCAGGATAATTAGCCATCATTTGTTGAACAAATGTGTCACTCGTCACAAGATCCATAAATTCTTTTTGTGTGTACGGTGTTTTCTTTTCAATCACTTTCCCAATTTGTTCAAGTGTTAAGCCTTCTGGGACCGTCATCGTAAAGACAGGCTTACGATATACCTTCCCTGTTTTCAAGCTTTCAATAAGTTCATCAAAAGTCATTGCCTGTGTTAAATCATAATTTCCCGCTTGAAATTGTGATTCATTTTTAAATTTTGCATAGTACTTAAAAACACGTGCATCTTTTATGACACCTTTTTTCTCTAGTAGTGTTGAAATGGAGGACAAACTAGAGCCAATTGGTACTTCTACCGCAATCGTTTTCGTTGCATTAGGGTCTAGTGGTTTTAAAGCACCTTTTACATAATTGTACCCAAATAAACCAACAACGCCAATTATTAGTACGAAAACAATGGCAATAATTGCGACGATTTTTCTCACGATTTTTACCTCAGATTTTCTTTCTTGCATTTTTGAAAACATTTCTTGTTTTTTAGAACCGTTATCCACGGGTTTCCCCCCTATCACTATTCAATATCATACTAGAAATCAACTTTCACGACAAACAGAAATCGACAATTCAGGAGAAATTACATATGTAAAAAATCTGCCAACAACTTTCGTTAGCAGATTTTTGAGCATTCTAGAAATAGTTTATCCTATAAAGTGTTTAATACTTCTTCTACAAATTCCCATTCTTCATCTGACTCAATCGGGTATAATTCTTCAATCTGGCCTTCATTTCCAGCTATATATTGGGCAGCAAAAATATCACGCTCATCAATCGGTTCATCTGTTGCTGGCACATATAATACATACGATTTACCGAATTGCTCAGACGAAAACGTATGAATGACTTCGCACACTTGATCTTTTCCTTCTTCGTCTGTCACAGTAATTAGCTGTGGTTCTTCTTCAAATTCATCAAGTAATGTTAACACCACTTCATTAATCATTTCCCATTCTGCATCTGTTTCAACAGGCTGTAAATTTGTCATCTCACCTGTATTGTCATCATAATCAAAAGTCATCGCCGAAAGGTCTCCTGGAATTTCTTGACCGGTTTCATCTAGAAGGGAAAATAACACATAGGACTTGTCCTCCGCATCAAAGGTAATGACCACACGACACTGCTGTTCCTTACCATCTTTCCCAATGATCATAAATTCTTGCGTTTCTTCATTCATCCTGTTTCCTCCTTTATGACAATTTGATGTCATTTATTAAATCGTTTTTGAGGCTATACACTTTAGAATAGCTTCTCCTATTTTTGAGCAAGTTTTCCCTGTTTAGGAGCTTTTCTTCTCTACATTTGAGCAGGCTCTCGAAATTTTCGAGCGTGGCTTTGAGCGGAGCCTCCATTCATGGAGCGGTGCCACTCTAATTCTAAGCGAATCCTCTAACTTTATGAACGTTTCCCAACAATTGTGGATCAAATTCACACATCTACAATGCATTCATTCCTCCATTTAACAATCCTTCTACAATAGAAAAGCTTCAATAAAAAAGGAACAAGGACTGCAAGCTGCGATCCTTGTTCCAAGCTTTGAGTTAGAAGATTAGTCTTCGTTTTCATCCTCTAAAGCGTTTAAAACGTCCTCTACCATATCCCACTCTGCTTCAGTTTCGATTGGTGTTAATTCACCATCTTCACCATTTTCAGATGGTACAAATGAAGATACAAAGATTTCAACTGAGCCATCTTCATCTTCCTCTGCGCCTACCATTGAGTAAAACACATATGATTTGCCAAACTCTGGAGATTCATGAACGTGAATCACTTCACAAAGCTGCTCGTTTCCGTTTTCGTCAATCACTGTAATGTGTTGAACATGTAGTTCTTCTTCATGGTTATGCTCGTGTGCCATGCATAGTCACCTCATCAATTAATTTTTGCTATCTAAGTAGCCTTGTAAAATCATCACAGCTGCCATTTTATCAATGACCTGCTTGCGCTTTTTGCGACTCACGTCCGCTTCGATCAGCATACGTTCAGCAGCCATCGTCGTTAAACGTTCATCCCATAATTTGACCGGTAGTGAGAAATGCTCTTCTAATAGCTTTTTATAGTTCTCAGAAGCCTCTCCACGCGGTCCAACCGTATTATTCATGTTTTTTGGAAAACCTACAACAAATTCTGTTATAGTATATTCCTTTACTAGCTCAGCGATACGGTCAATACCGAACTCACCATTAGCCTCATCAATTTTTACGGTTTCAATACCTTGGGCGGTCCAACCAAGTGCATCACTTACAGCAACACCCACAGTTTTTGACCCAACGTCTAATCCCATAATTCTCATTTCTAGTCCTCGTTATTCTTTTTGATATAAAATTTAACAAGCTCCTCTAGAATTTCGTCACGCTCAAGCTTGCGAATTAAATTACGAGCATCCTGATGGCGAGGAATATACGCCGGATCACCAGAAAGTAAGTAACCAACAATCTGATTGATAGGGTTATATCCCTTTTCCTCTAATGAAGAATGAACTTTCAACATTACCTGCTTGACTTCCTGTTCCATTGATTCTTCTGGAAAATTAAATTTCATCGTTTGATCAAATGAACTCATGACCAGCACCTCGCTTTCAGAAATAAGGAGATGTGCAAACAAGCTCATCTCCAATTTCTCTTTATTATAACATGTTTTGGTGAATTAATTAAATGGATTTAACATAATCATACACAGAAAGTAGTGCTTCATCAAGTTTTGATGCATCTTTTGCACCTGCCATCGCCATATCCGGACGACCGCCACCTTTACCACCACATGCTTCCGCAACCATTTTCACGATATTTCCAGCATGGTAATTGCCACCAACTAATTCTTTTGATACTCCAGCACATAGCATAACCTTATCGCCATCCACTGCTCCAAGAACGATAACAGCCTTTGGCATTTTCGCCTTCAAATCATCCATCATCTGACGCAGTTGGTTATTGTCTTTTGCTTCTACCTTTGTAGAAAGAACTGTGACATCTCCAATTGTTTGTGCTGCATCAACAATTGCCCCAGCCTGAGCATTGGCAATTTTTTGAGATAATGCTTCGTTTTCACGTTGTAATTCTTTGTAGTCTGCTTGTAATGCCTGTATTTTTGTGACAATATCTTTAGCATTTGCTTTTAATAATGCTGCTGCATCATTTAATAATGCTTCTTCTTCTTTTACTGCTTCATAAGCAACTTTTCCTGTAACAGCTTCTATACGACGAGTACCTGCACCGATACCACCTTCTGAAACAATTTTAAAGAAGCCAATTTCAGAAGAGCGTTTAACATGGATACCACCACATAGCTCAATCGAATAATCTCCGATGGATACTACACGTACAACATCTCCATATTTTTCACCGAATAATGCCATAGCACCCATTGCTTTTGCTTCATCAATGCCTTTTTCTTCAATAATGACCTCTATATCATCCCACACTTTTTCATTTACAATACGTTCAATTTGTTGTAATTCTTCTTTAGTAACTTGACCAAAGTGAGAGAAATCAAAACGTAAACGGTCAGGTCCTACATATGATCCAGCTTGGTTTACATGATCACCTAGCACATCTTTTAATGCACGTTGCATAATATGTGTTGCCGTATGGTTTTTAATGATTAAATTGCGGTCATCACGATTGACCACTGCTTGCACTGCATCTTCCACATGCATTTCCCCAGATTCAACTACTACTGTATGAAGCGGTTGACCATTCGGTGCTTTTTGAACATCTTTTACGACAGCCGTAAAGCTATCATTTGAAATAGTACCACTATCGGCAATTTGGCCTCCCATTTCAGCGTAGAATGGTGTCTTTGCTAAAATAACCAATGCTTCCTGACCTTCTGAAGCGACTTTCGCAACTTGACCATTGACGATCATTGCAGCGATTTCAGTATTAACAGTTAACGTATCATAGCCAACAAATTCACTTGCAACCGTTAAGTTTGCTAATACTTCATTCTGTACTTGCATCGAATCAACATCTTGTCGTGCAGCACGCGCGCGTTCACGTTGCTCTTCCATCGCTGCCTCAAAACCTTCATGATCTACTTTCATGCCTACTTCCTCTGCATATTCTTCCGTTAGCTCGATTGGGAAACCATAAGTATCATATAAACGGAAAGCATCTGCTCCTGGGATGTAATCATGACCGACTGCTTTTTGAGATTCCACTACTTCATTAAAGATAGCTAAACCACCATCTAATGTTTCATGGAAACGAATTTCTTCATTTTTAATGACACGTTGAATAAATTCGCTTTTCTCTGTCACTTCTGGATAGAAGTCTTCCATAATTTTACCCACAGTTGGTACAAGTTCAAACATAAATGGTTTTTCAATGCCAATTTGTTTAGCATAGCGAACCGCACGACGTAGTAAACGACGTAATACATAGCCACGGCCTTCGTTTGATGGCAGGGCACCATCACCTATAGCAAATGCTACTGTACGGATATGGTCTGCAATCACTTTAAATGGTGTATTAATATCTTCTTCTGAGCCAAAGATTTCATTTAAGTCTACTTCGCCAGGTCGTTTATATTTACGGTTGGCAAATTCCTCGATTTTTTCAATGATTGGCATAAATAAATCAGTATCAAAGTTTGTTGGTACATTTTGCACGACGGACACAATACGTTCTAAGCCCATACCTGTATCAATATTTTGCTTTGGTAGTGGCGTGTAAGTGCCATCAGGATTATGGTTAAATTGAGAGAACACAAGGTTCCAAATTTCAAGGTAACGCTCATTTTCTCCTCCTGGATACATTTCAGGATCATTTTCATCTGAGCCGTATTCTACGCCGCGATCATAAAAAATCTCTGAGTTCGGACCAGATGGACCTTCTCCGATATCCCAGAAGTTCCCTTCTAAACGAATTAAACGTTCTTCTGGAATACCGATTTCCTGATGCCAAACATCATAAGCTTCCTGGTCTTCAGGGTGAATCGTGATAGATAATAATGCTGGATCAAAGCCCATCCATTTTTTATCTGTTAAAAACTCCCAAGCGTAATGAATTGCTTCTTTTTTAAAGTAGTCACCAATAGAGAAGTTTCCTAACATTTCAAAGAATGTATGGTGTCGAGCTGTTTTCCCAACGTTTTCAATATCGTTGGTACGAATCGATTTTTGTGCATTTGTAATACGTGGATTATCAGGGATAATACGGCCATCAAAATATGGTTTCAAAGTTGCAACACCTGAGTTGATCCAAAGAAGTGATGGATCATTTATTGGCACAAGTGGTGCTGAGGGCTCATGATGATGCCCCTTTTCTTTAAAAAATTCCAAATACATACGGCGAATATCTACTGCTTTCATCGGATAATTTCCTCCTATTTTATATTGTAAAATCACGATACGAGTCCTGCGATCTACCGAAGAAAATAAAAAAAGCCCTCATCCCCAAAAAGGGACGAGGACTTGTCATTAGTCTCGCGGTACCACCCTAGTTGTAAGTAAAAATCTTACTTACCTCTTTAGCACTTGTAACGTCAGTGAACGGCAGGGATTAGCTGCACTCTGGAGTAGCTTTCGGCATTTGCTGTTGTGAGGATTTTTTCAGCCTAGAAATCCCTTTCTTGTACACACACAAATACGTACTTTTTCCATCATCGTTTTTACTTTTTCTATCGAAAATTATAAAAAAAATCTATTGCGCTGTCAATTAGTACTAGTATGACTAACACTAACTAAGCAATCATTTTTTTGAAATATATCCACATACCCCATGTAAAAATAACTAAGAAGGCGCTAATTGCAATCGTTGTATAAGGGGTATCTTGATAAGGTAAAGGTACATTCATTCCAAAAAAACTAGTAATTACTGATAGTGGTAACATAATTGTCGAAATGACCGTTAATAAATTCAGCTTTTCAATGGATTTCCCACTGATAATTGAAAAATACGTATCAAGCGTGCTGTTCACTAAATCGCGATATGTCTCTGTGGAGTCGACAATACGTTCTAGATGGTCATTCAAATCTTTATAGAATGGAATATTTTCTTCTTGAATGTCAAATTTCCACTGGCCATTGATTGTAGAAAAAATTCTCCTTTGTGGCATAATGGCCTGACGAATTAAAATAATTGTCCGCTTCAACGCAAGAAATTCCTCTGTCACCACTTTTGGTTGATAGTCATAAATTTCTTCTTCTAGTTCATCTATACGTGCGCGAATTCGTTCTAATACTGGGAAGTATTCGTCTGTAATACCGTCAATAATAGTATGCAATAAAAAATCAGTACCCTTTTCTAAATATCTTGGGCTATTGACACAAACATTCTCCATTTTCCCTAGCCATTGCAACTTTTGTTTATGCACAGTCACAATATAGTTTGGTCCCATAAAAATATTTAACTCAACTGTTGTAATTTCATTGTTACTTTTCTCATTATAGATTGGTGCATGGAGCACAAAAAATTTATAATCACCATAACTATCCATTTTTGGACGTGAGCCTTCATGTAAGCAATCTTCAACTGCTAGTGGATGAAAGCCAAATACATCTGCTATATTGTTCAATTCATTATAACTATAGGCATATAAATCTACCCATAATAAATCTTCGTTATGAATAGGGAGTTTTAAATCAATCATATTGAAATCATGTTGGACTGTCTTGCTGCTGCTATTATAATAGTGGATTTTAATCATTGCATTTCACCTCATGTTTGTTATTGAGGGAAACAAAAGGTCATCCTTATCACCTTTTGTCTGCATCGGTGATCAGAAATCGATGACTTTTTATATGTTTCCGTTTGCCTAAATGATACTTATTCGGTTCAGGACTACTATCCATTTCTCATCACCTTCCTTCCATAACAAAAACACGCCTTCTACGAATGAAGGCGTGTTGAATACACATATCAAAAAATAGCAATAAAATACATTGCATGCTTGTTACCTTCAAACGTTGAGTTTTAGCACTATGCGGCATAGGAATATGTCCAGCTACGTTAAAAAACACCTTATTTCGATGATTTCTGTTGACCCATTGGCGTCTCTCGACATTTTTGGGTAGTAGCGTATCTCCAGCATAGGAGCCTCACCTAACGAAGGGAGTCTTATTTTTTTATTCCTGTAAATGATAACGGATAGTTTCACAACTGTCAAACTTTCTATCAATCATTTTTCAGAAAGTCTTCTACTCTTTGCACTAAATGCTCTCGTTGATAAGATTGATAGAGCAAGCTAGATAAACGTACAGGATCACCAAAGAAAAAGCGTTCGTACAATGTCTGTCTTGTGCCAAAACTACTCATCGTTAAATCCCAAGCTAAACGGAATTTCTTTACTCGCTCTTCTCCTTTGTCTTTGAATGATTGCAAATAATGTTCAAGATCACCGTCATCTACTGCAAATGCATGTTCAGTCGGTATAGACATCAAGCCACTTGCTCCTAGTTGCTGGATAATTTCCGTAAAAGTTGGATAAACTTTCGGGAAAATTTGAATAGCTACTTGGAGGGTTGCAAGGTCAGGTCGAATAAAGCCAAAATTATCTCTTTGTGCATCCACTTCTGATTTGATTAACAGTGCTTTCATCGTTTCTAATGGCACAATCACATCCACCACTTTTTGTTGTACATGTTGATAGTCTCCGATGTTAATAGTGTCCACTATCGATTGCACAACCCCAAGTACAAATTCGGTCTTGGCAATTTGGCGAGATAACACTTGATGTAATGTGTAAGCTTGGAAGCCACTGACATTCATAAATTGATTGGCCACTTCTATATTTTCATAGTAAAAAACACGTTCCCATGGGACAACTACATCATCAAACACAACGATTGCATCCATTTCTTCAAAACGAGCACTTAACGGATAATCAAAGGTAGAATCTCCCCCTACAAACGATTGCCGACATAAAAACTTTAAGCCTTTAGTATTACTTGGAATAGAAAAACCGAAACCTTTTCCTTCATCATAGCCATTTGTCGATAAAACAAGAAGCTCATCTGTTATGCCACCCTGTGTTGCTAGTAATCTTGCCCCTTTAATGACTAAGCCCTCACTTGTCTTCCCAATGATTTTAGCAGCAATGGTTACTTCTTCATCCTCATAGTAATAGCGTTTGCGATTTACCTGTGGTTCAATAAAGGTATGTGTCATCGTAATATCATTCTCGCGAGCATACTCATAGAACTTTAGCAAATGCTCTGGGAAACAATTTGGCTGCTCTTTTAAAAAGTCTGACGCTGATGCAAGGGCCATTAATGTTGTATTCATATAATCAGGGCTTCTCCCCATAAAGCCTTGTGAAGATAATGCCCATTCTCTTGCCGCATGGCGCCTTTTCACAAGATCTTCTTGCGTCAATACTTGAAGAAAGGACATGCCAACTTTCTGTTTGCTAGTTGGCGATTCATAGGTCATTTTTTCAAGAAGTGCCTCTTGATGTTGTAAATCAAAAAGTTTCGCTTGACTCTGAATAATTCCTTTAAAGGCAGGATGTTCTGACACCTTCCCTGTCACGATTTTCCCATCTATCGAAATATACGTTTTTAAAGCATCAATTCGTTCAATATACTGCTGCCCTGTCATTATTGGCATGCTGTCACCCCTATACATTCCCTATGTTTTTGTACTTATCTAGTATATGAAATGTCCAAATATTAGGTGACGATACATCAATTAGAAAAACCCGATTAGACAGTCTAATCGGGTATATTTATTTTAGTCATCCAAAAAATCATAGGGAGAGACATTATTCATACCAATCATTGGATGAATAAAAGGGGCTGTTTCTACTGTTAGCTTTTGTTCAATGGAAACAGGCTCCTGCGACACTTCATTTTCAACTGACATTGCCTCGACTTCCACAAGTTCTTCCTCAATTTCCATTGGGTTAAGTCTTGCACGTAAAGAGGTGAAACGCTGTAGGTCATCTGTACGTTGTAAACCATCTGCAAGTACATCTGGTTCACCACATAAAATCAAAAAGTTTTTAGCACGTGTAATACCTGTGTATAAAAGATTACGCCGTAACATTTTGGAATACCCTCTAACCACTGGCATAATGACCGTTTGAAACTCAGAGCCCTGTGATTTATGGATGGAGCAACAATAAGCTAGTGTCAATTGATTGAGATCGCTTCGTTGATAGGTCACTTCAATGCCATCAAAGGATACGATCAATAAATCTTGTTTTTCGACCGTCTCTTTCGCCTTAATAATACTAATGACCTCACCCATATCTCCATTAAAGACATTGCTTTCTGGTTGATTGACAAGCTGAAGAACTTTATCCTTTATTCGATAGGTTACATCCCCAAAGACTAGCTCTTTTCGTGTTCCAGTATCATTTGGATTAATAAGCTCTTGAATCATTTTATTTAAATTATCTATCCCAGCTGGTCCTTTATACATGGGTGCCAACACTTGGATATTACGGATTTCCTGACCCTTTGCGACAGCACTTTTGACAACCTGTGTTACAACGTTGGCAACTTGATCGGCTGAAGCCTTAATAAACGAACGATCAGAGGTTTTAGCTGTTAACTCTTTTGGAATCGTTCCTTTTTTTATTTGATGGGCAAGTTCAATAATCGTTGAGCCTTCTGCTTGTCGGTAAACATCTGTTAGTTCGACGGTTGGTAGCTGCTTGGATGCTAATAAATCCTTTAATACCTGTCCTGGACCTACTGGTGGAAGCTGATCCTGATCTCCTACAAAGACAACTTGAACATCTTCATGTAAAGCTTTTAATAATTGATGGGCAAGCCATGTATCAACCATGGACATTTCATCCACGATAATCAGCTTACCTGTCACTTCACGCTCTGTTTCTTCCTCTTTTTCTTGCCCTGTAAAACCGAGCAGTCGATGAATGGTCATCGCAGGTAGCTCTGTTGATTCGGCTAATCGTTTAGCAGCACGTCCAGTCGGCGCACAAAGAATAATCGGAAAAGGCTCCTCTTTTTGAGCATACTCTTTTGGATTTAAGGATAGGCCATGAAGCTTTGCATACACTTCTACGACTCCCCGTACAACAGTGGTTTTCCCCGTACCAGGACCACCCGTTAATATCATAACAGCTGAATTTAAAGCCTGCTCAATGGCATTCGCTTGTGTTTCTGCATAGGTAACATTGAGTAGCTCCTCTGTTTCTCCAATGGCTTTTCGAATTTCATCTTTACTAAAATGTTCAGCCTTATTATTCCGTTCGATAAGCGATAAGATTTTCGATGCAATCCCTACCTCTGAAAAATACAGTGACGGTAAATATAACCTTGTCTCTTCACCACAAATTTTGCCTTCTTCACGGAGTCCGATGCAGGCTTGAGAAATATCTTCGAATGGTATCTCCTGTCGTTGGCTTTGTTCAAGCATTTCCTTAACGAGCGGTAAAACATGTTCTGCATCTAGATAGACATGTCCATCTGATAAAGCTGCTGTATTTAAAATATGTAAAATCGCTGCTTTGACACGATCAGGATGTTTACCAGTTATACCCAATTTCGCACCTAGCTCATCAGCTCGAAAGAAACCCACCCCTTCCACATCTTCAATTAAGCGGTATGGATTTTCTGTCAGTAATTCAATGGCTTCTGTTCGATAGGTTTGATAAATTTTCATGCCAAGCTGTGGACCAAATCCCCACTCATTCAATTGAATCATGATCCGCTCTAAACCTAAGTTTTGCTCAATGGTGCGGTGAATGACTTCTTTTTTTTCAGCAGATAGACGCGGAACAGCATCGAGGGCATTAGGATCTTCTAAAATAACACGGAGTGCATTCGCACCTAGTTTTTCAACAATCGTTTCAGCTGTTTTTTTCCCGATCCCTACGAAGAGGTCACTAGATAAATAATGAATAATTCCTTGCTCAGTTGCAGGCACCTCTTTCGTAAATGTCTCAATTTGAAATTGAGCACCGTATTTAGGATGCTGTTTTAAAATACCAGTAAATCGATATTGTTCGTCCATTTGTAGTGGGGGAAAATAACCAACAACAATAATTTCTTTATCTTCATATTGCAAATTCGTCTCTTGAATTTTCACACGTACAATCGAATACATATTTTGCGCATTATGAAAGATAGAGACGATCGGACGTCCGAGTATAAAAAATTTATTGAGTTCAAATAAATCTAAATGATCTGTCATGTTCGGTCCGTCCTTTCTTATAGTTTTCAATCTTTTTATTTTACCATAGCCACATGAAAATATCGCAGACAAAAATAGATTCGCTTCGTTATTTTTACATTATTTTGACAAATGACAATTCTCTGCCTTTATCCTCCGTTCCATGCTATGATTAATATGAATTAGTTGCACGGAAGGATTGTGAAATTATTGGAATTTAGACCTTGCATCGATTTACACGATGGCAAAGTAAAACAAATTGTAGGCAGCACTTTGGGATATACAAATCAAGCAGTTGTTGAAAACTTTATTTCTCAACATGACGCTAGCTACTATGCACAAATGTTTGCCCAAGATCGTTTAACAGGTGGACACGTTATTATGCTAGGCTCTGGTAATGAAGAAGCTGCCCTATCCGCTCTAACAGCCTATCCTCAAGGCTTACAAATAGGTGGTGGCATTACGGCTGACAATGCTCAAAAGTATATTGATGCAGGTGCTTCGCATGTCATTGTCACATCCTATATTTTTCATGATGGTCAGCTCGATTTAGCACGTTTAAAGCGTTTAAATCAATTAATTGGTAAAGAACACCTTGTCATCGATCTCAGTTGTAAGATGCGTGACGGGAAGTGGTTTGTCATGACAGATAAATGGACTACATTTAGTCACTTCGAAGTCAATGCTGCGTCGATTGCCTATATTGAAGATTTTTGTGATGAGCTGTTAATACATGCTGTCGATGTTGAAGGAAAAAAGGGTGGCATGCAGGAAAGCTTGGTACAGGACTTAGCTGCTTGGACATCTATCCCAGCTACTTATGCAGGCGGCGTTCGTTCAATCGGAGACTTAGAAAGATTTAACCAATTAGCTAACGGAAAACTTCATGTAACCATTGGGAGTGCGCTCTCTATTTTTGGTGGCGATTTACCTTATACAGATGTAGTAGAATATTGTAAAAAAGGTGGGATTTTGTGAAGCTTATTTATAAAGATTATGTTTTTCCATTTCAAGAAACAAATTTAGAGAGAATTATAGATGGTAAATATTTCAAAGTGAATAAAAAAGATAATTCTCTTGCAATTCAAGTGCAACTTGACAACGAACAAATGTTATTGGAATTTTCAAAATCACTAAAGGCAACATGTGGGTTCTTACGTGATCAAGAAACTGAGCCTTATATCGGAACCTATATTGATTTACAAGTTTTCGTTGATGAGTTTAATAAGCGTTATAACTTAAATGCTGAAATTATTAGTTAAAACATGGGGACAGATGGTTCCCTTTGTTTTAACCTCAAATCCTCTTCTGCATTCTTCCTTGCCCCTATTTCTGAAACCTTTTCATTGTCATGTGAGTTATATATTGTATAGCATAACCATAGGGGGTTTACATGACAAAACTACATACTCAATATGTCCTTCCTTACTTTTTTATGCTCCCTGCTCTTCTAATAGGGATGATCACCATGATCTCCTATGGCGTAGGCTTTCATATTTGAATACAGAACTTGTTCATCTGGGTTGTTGGCATTAGTTTTTGCTATGGAATGTCAACAAAAACTACCCTAAAATTTTTAGATATTAGCCCTCTTTCTATTACAACTATTTTAATCGTTTTACTCATTATGCCCTTTTGGTTTAATGGTATAGAGGGTGTCCATCGATGGATAACTTTTGGCCCATTTAATTTTTATATAGCTAGTATTAGTTTGCCTATATTAATTGTTTATTTAGGGAAGCTTTCAATCAATAAACATTTATCATTTACGATAGGATTCATGTTCCTCATAGAAGGTATATTATTAATGCAACCTGATGCAGGACAAATCACTGCAGTTGCTTGTGCATCCACTATTATTTTATGGAGAGCTATAGAAAATTCGATTTGGAAGTACATTTCACTGCTCTTATTCGCTTTTTTGTCATCGCATCATGGATTTTTCTTGATCATTTAGCTCCAGTACCATATGTGGAGCAAATTATTTTTTTAGTGGCTGACATGGGCAGTATTTTGCTTTTTTTAGGTGTTTTAGCACTCCTATTGTTAATTTATCCATTCTTTGTCCCATGGAAAAAAGATACCTTGTCATTAGCTTTAGGCTTATATTTTCTAATGACAATCCTTGTCACGTTCGTGGGTCATTTTCCTATGCCTATTATGGGCTATGGCATTTCACCAACTATCGGCTATCTCATTGCCATCACAGCTATACAAAAAATAAAAATCGAACAAACCAAAAAAGAAAGGATTTACAAACGATGAAAACTGAACTAGAAGTAAACACTTTAAAATCATTTCAAACTGAATTAACACGCTTCTTTTTAGCTTACAAATTTGCTCTACAGGAAGTGGAAACGAAAATTAATATATTACAAGAAGAATTTAAGTTAATTCATGAATATAATCCAATTGAGCATGTATCTACACGTATAAAATCACCTAAAAGTATTTTAACGAAGATGATGAAAAAAGAGCTTTCTCCATCAATAGAGGCTGTGCGTGAAAATATCCGCGATATAGCTGGTGCTCGCATCACCTGTTCCTTCGTGGAGGATATTTACAAGGTAAGTGCCATGTTACAAGCACAGCATGACATGGAAGTTGTTGAGGTGAAGGATTATATAGCCAATCCAAAAGAAAATGGCTACCAAAGCTTACATCTCATTATTAAAATTCCTATCTTTATGTCAGACCATATGGAAAAGGTCTATACTGAGATCCAAATTCGTACAATTGCAATGGATTTCTGGGCAAGCTTAGAACACAAAATTTATTATAAGTATAACAAAGAAGTACCTGAGCATATTCGTCATGAATTAAAGGAAGCCGCCCTACAAGCAGCTGAGTTAGATCGAAAAATGGAGCGACTGAATAAGGAAATCAATATTTTAAAAGAAAATGAAGCCGAGCCTTCATTGCTAGACAGTACCCCAATCGCACATTTAGCGAAATACTTAACGGAACTACCTGGCAATAAAATAATTGATGACGTCCTATTCAAAAAGTAAATTTATTCTATGGTTTAGTCATCAAATGAAAAACCACCTCACACGCTGCTTGACCACAGAATGTGAGGTGGATTGTACTAGTTATTTGCTATTGCGCCTTCCTTGTGGATTTCGTTGCTACAAAAAAGGAGAAAATAAGTGCACCAATAGCAAAAATAAAGGTAGCTATATATACATAACTGACGCCATTGGCAATAGTGTCCTTTAAAAAGCTTACTTCTTCTAAATTAAACCCACCTTTTGCAAATTCACCATTTAATTGAATTTCACCTTTTCCTAATGAAGTCATTTTTTCACTTGTTGCTAGATTGAAAATCATACCAAATAGCGCTGCACCAATCGCTTGGCTAAATGTATTTGTAAAGGAGTTCAAACCAATTGATATACCAAGTTGCTTTGGATCAGCCACCTTTTGTATGGAAATCATTAGCATCGGCATAATAAAGCCCATCCCTAGTCCAATTAATGATGATGCGAAATAAACGCTGAAATCATTAGAACCTGAAGATAGTCTTGCCAACAATAGTGTACCCGTAACAAGTAAAATCGTACCCATTTGGATAATGCGTTTATTTGTTAAACGACCGATTAAATAACCTGCCATAATCGAGTTCACCGTCCAAAAAATAGACATTGGTGTTAATAATAAACCAGCCTGCGTTGCATTTTTGCCTAAAACACTTTGGGCAAATATGGGAATATAAACGGTCACACCAATGACAATAGACATGCCACTTAAAGTTAATGCATTAATGACCATTAGTCGTCCATTTTTAAACAGTGTTAACGGAATAATTGGCTCCTCTGCTCTCAACTCCACCCAGATAAAAATACTTAGGAATACAAGAGCAACACCATACATTAGCAGCGATTGGCCTGATAACCAAGTTTGTGTTTTACTGTTTTCGATAATAACAAACAGTAACGCAACCATGCCAATTGTAAAAAATACTGCACCTAAGTAGTCAATTTTACGCTTCACTGCCTCTAGTTGTTCTTTATAATGTTTAGCAATTAAGTAAATAGAGGCTAAACCAAACGGTACATTAATGAAGAAAATAAAGTGCCAAGATACTTGGTCAACAATAAAGCCGCCAAATAATGGACCTACTACACCAGAGACGCCCCATACCATACTTAAATAGCTTTGTCCTTTGGCACGCTCTTTTTCAGTTTTAAACAACTCACCAACCATTGTTAATGTGATGGGCAAAATTGAACCTGCGCCAATACCTTGAATTGCTCGAAAAACAATTAATTGCTCCATGGATTGAGCTAAACCACATAACATAGAACCTACTAAAAAAATAATGATACCTGTAATAATCATCCGTTTACGGCCAAATAAATCAGCTAATTTACCAAAAATAATCGCCGCTATGGCTGAAGCTAGTAAATAAGCAGAATAAATCCAGCTTATTAAGTCTACACCTAATAAATCAGCCGTAATACTCGGAATAGCAGTACTAACAATAGTTCCCTCAATTGCAGCGAGTGCTGTTACAAGTAATAGTGCTATAAATACTTTATTCATTCTGTCACCTTTTCCTTTCCTGCATGACATACATTACCAAGTTTGAACTAGAATTAAAAGAGAAAGGGATTTAATTTATAAAAAAATAAACGATGTTTTTCTGTTTTACTAGATAAAATCAATAAAAAAGCAGCAGGAATGTTAATCAACATTCACTCGCTGCTTATTATCTATCAGTTAAATCGTTGAGCAATCATATCGTAAATATAACGTGCTTGGTCATATTCAGGTTGTAAGGTAAAGGCTTGTTTCAAATGATACATGGCATCTTCTGTTTGTTCAGTGGACACGGCATATAGTACGCCTAAATTATAATGTGCATCGGCATTATTCCAATCCTGTTCAATCAAGAGATCCAGTTCCTTCTTCCCTTCATCAAACATTTCTAATGCACATAGTACTATCGCATAAGCTAAACGAATCTGTGTATCTTCTGGAGCAATCTCTACTGCACGTTGTAAATAAGGTAATGCCAATTTAGAGTTATCCATACGTTCAAAGCATTTCCCCATCATATAATAGACATCGGCACCTTCAATATGATGGTTTAGCGCTTGCTCATATAGCTTCACAGCCTCGGCATAGCGTTCAGCATTGTAATATAAATTGGCTAGACCGTAATAGGCTGTAGCTGCTGATTCATCCACAGTGATTGCCTTTTGGAAGAAACGTTCTGCACGTTCAGTATCCTCTAATACGGCTAATAAATTGCCGAAATTTACATACCCAATAGCATTTTCAGGCTCTGCCTCAATTGCTTTTGTAAATAGTTGAGCAGCATCCTCATAACGTTTTTCTTGAAATGCTTGGATGCCCTGTTCATTATAATTCATTTGTTCTTCACCTCTATGTAGCGAAAGACTGCTTTTAGGAAGCCAAGAGGCCATAAAAGCAGTCTTAACGCAATTTATCCAACATATGTTAGTTTTTCATTACTTTTAAAGACTTCATCAATCGTTCCGCCACCCATACATTCTTCTCCGTTGTATAGCACTACAGCTTGGCCAGGTGTAATTGCACGTACAGGTTCTGCAAATGTAATGTGTGCACGCCCATCTGGTAAAATTTCAACTTCTACTGGTGTATCGGTTTGACGATAACGGAATTTTGCTGTGCAAGAAAATTTCCCAGGCAATTTTTTTGTCGAAGTATAGTTCATTTTCACAGCTGTTAATGATGTTGAATACGAATATTCATTGTCAAAGCCTTGTCCGACAAGTAGAACATTACGTGCTAAATCTTTTCCTAGCACAAACCAAGGTTCACCGTCTCCACCAATACCAAGCCCGTGTCGTTGACCAAGTGTATAGTACATTAAACCATCGTGTTGGCCCATTACAACGCCATCCATTGTTTCCATTTTGCCAGGTTGAGCTGGTAAATATTGACTTAAGAACTCCTTGAAATTACGTTCACCGATAAAGCAAATGCCTGTTGAATCTTTTTTCTTGGCCGTAGCAAGGCCTGCTTCTTCTGCAATTTTTCGTACTTCTTTTTTCTCTATATCACCAATTGGGAACATTACATGCGCTAATTGCTCTTGCGATAACTGATTTAAAAAGTATGTTTGATCTTTGTTATCATCAACGCCACGTAACATTCTTACTTCACCATCACCACTACGATCAATTCGTGCATAGTGACCTGTTGCTAAATAATCAGCGCCAAGGTTCATGGCATGCTCTAAAAATGCTTTAAATTTAATTTCTTTATTGCACATAACATCAGGATTTGGTGTACGCCCTGCTTTATATTCTTCTAAAAAGTATGTGAACACTTTATCCCAATATTGTTTCTCGAAATTGACAGCATAGTATGGGATACCAATTTGATTACATACTTTTATCACATCGTCATAATCTTCCGTTGCTGTACAAACACCGTTTTCGTCCGTATCATCCCAGTTTTTCATAAAGATTCCGATTACTTCATACCCTTGTTGTTTTAACAAGTATGCCGCCACCGATGAATCTACCCCACCTGACATGCCGACAACAACTCGAATTTGAGAGGGGTCACGTGTTTCTTTCATTGTGGTCACCTTTTCTTTTATCTAATTACAGTTTATGTTTCAATATTTTAACGAAACATAACATAGGTATTTTGCAAATTATTTTTTAGCTAGTTTTTTCACGATTTGAGCCGTTTTTTCTGCTGCATCTTGAATATCCTTTTCCGTTAAACCCTGCCCAAAGCTGAATCGGATGGAATTTCGTAGCTCCTCTGCACTTTGTCCAAACATTGCTACTAACACATGTGATGGATCAATCGACCCAGCGGTACATGCAGAACCACTAGATACACAGATTCCTGCCATATCAAGATTCACTAAAAATGATTCTACTTCCATGCCCTCAAAGCTAATATTTAAAACATGTGGCAATGACTGCTCTTCATCACCATTAACATGGAATGCTAGCTTTTCCTGTGAAAAAACAGCAAGCATAATTTGCTTAAAGTGATTGTATAGTGAACGCTTTTCTTCACGCAACTCATTTGCAACTTGCACGGCAGTCGCAAAAGCTATAATGGCAGGTATATTTTCAGTACCTGCACGACGTTTTTTCTCTTGTGCGCCCCCAAGAGCGTAACTTGCTAACGGTGTTCCTGCTTTTTGATAAAGGAATCCAACACCTTTTGGACCGTTGATTTTATGAGCAGATACACTTAATAAATCCACCTGTAATTCATTTACATTAATGCACTCTAAGCCATAAGCCTGAACCGCATCTGTATGGAATATAGCACTATGCTCACGCAATAACGCGCCAATTTCAGCAATTGGCTGAATCGTTCCTACTTCATTATTTCCATACATAATTGTTACTAAAATGGTATCATCACGAAGGGCTTTTTGGACATCCTCAACCGCGACACGCCCTCTTTGATCGACAGGTAAATAGGTCACCTCAAACCCATCACGTTCAAGTTTTTCACAAGTATGTAATACTGCATGATGCTCTACTTGCGTTGTAATGATGTGTTTTCCTTCATTTGCACGGGCATAGACAGTTCCTAAAATTGCCATATTATCAGCTTCTGTGCCACCACTTGTGAAAATAATTTCCCCTGCTTGCGCACCAATTGATTTCGCCAATAGCTCACGCGCATCATCTAGATATTTCCTTGCTTCTCGACCAGCTTTATGAATACTCGATGCATTGCCAAATACCTGCTGCATAGCAGTCGTCATCGCTTCTATTACTTGGCCATTCATTGGAGATGTGGCCGCATGATCGAGATAGATATATGAATTCATGTTGAAAACTCCTTTTTAAACTCTGTGACATCCGCCAGAGGCTTTCGCTTGATTCAGTTAATGCTTGTAAAATCAATACAAGTATTCTTCACCCACTATGACAGGGAGTCTTCCGTACTTGGTGGTTCATTTTAGTACAAAAACATTTGCTGAATCGAGATAAAAGCACAAAACCCACATCACTCATCGTAAAAATAGTCATTGGGATGTGAATAGTTCACAATCTCCCAATAAGATGAAGTGAATGCAGGAGTAGCGCTTTAGCTTAAACTATTTTAAATATAGAACATGTAGCCTTCCACTACATTTTCTTCTGTATATTGTGCTAAATCTTCAATTGTTGTTGTATCTAACACATTTTTTACTGCATCACGAATACGTAGCCATAATTCACGTTGCGGTGCTTCTTCATTTTCAATACCCTCTACTGGTTGAATTGGCCCTTCTAGCACACTAATAACATGGGCTGCTGAAATTTCGCTAGGTGGATTTGCTAGCATATAACCACCATAAGCACCACGTACACTTTTTACTAAGCCTGAATTACGAAGCGGAGATACTAATTGCTCTAAATATGCCTCTGAAAGTTCCTTTTCCGCCGCAATTTTACGCAAAGGAATTGGCCCTTCCCCATAATGCTTTGCTAATTCAATCATAATTGTAAGCCCATAACGGCCCTTTGTTGAAATTTTCATTTTATCACCCTCAATTAGTCTAGTCAAAATACTACCAACAGTATATCATAATCTCCTCTTGATGAACTCGGAAATACACCTAGAAGGATATGATATACTAATTAAAGCGATTCAAAATCGTTTAAAATCCATACGAGTACTTTATTTTAGCGTAAAAAAATGTATGAAGCAAAAAATGACAATGACAGAAAGGGGAAGTTATTTTGCACAATGAACCACTCGCTTTTCGAATGCGACCTTTAACCCTTGATGAAATTGTTGGTCATCAGGATTTCATTGGTCCCAACACAGCCCTTTATAAAATGATTCAAAATGAACATGTCCCTTCCATGTTGCTATATGGAGAACCTGGAATCGGTAAAACATCCATTGCCAATGCCATTGCAGGAAGTTCCAAGCTCCCTTTCTTCGCACTTAATGCCACACGAGCTGGCAAAAAAGATGTGGAAGATATTGTACAAGAAGCCAGAATTTCAGGGAAAGTAATACTTTTCTTAGATGAAATTCACCGTTTCAATAAATTACAGCAGGATACGCTGTTACCACATGTAGAAAATGGATCAATTGTATTAATTGGTGCCACGACAGAAAATCCCTATCATGATGTTAATCCAGCGATTCGTTCACGTTGTGGAGAAATTTACCAGCTAAAACGCTTAACGAAGGAAAATTTAATCGAACTAGTTGAAAAAGCACTTGCTGATGAAAGACGGGGATTAGGTAAGTATCATTTTGCCTTAACACCATCACAAATTGAACAAATTGCAGCCGCAGCAAACGGAGATGCACGAAAGGCATTAACTTTGCTAGAATCTATTTACTATGCCAGTGACGAGGTGGATGGACAAACGGTTGCTGCCGACCATGTTATTGAACATCTCATTAGTCGAATTGGGGTGTATGGCGATAAAAAAGGATCACATTTTTATAATTTACTATCAGCCCTGCAAAAGTCTGTGCGTGGTAGTGATACTAATGCTGCTCTGTATTATCTAGCACATTTATTGGAAACAGGCGATTTAGTGGCTGTCAGCAGACGCCTACTTGTTATGGCCTATGAAGATATTGGTCTAGCTAATCCCGACGTCGGACCTCATATATTAGCTGCTATTCAAGCAGCAGAGCGACTAGGGCTACCAGAGGCACGTATCCCACTTGCCAGTGCTGTCATTGAAATGTGCCTTGCCTCAAAGTCCAACTCAGCCATTGTGGCAATTGATGCTGCTATTAAGGCTATTCATGAAGGCAAAACAGGTGATATCCCTCATCATTTGCGAGATGGTCATTACGAGGGTGCAAAAGATTTAGGACACGTCGGCTATCAATATCCTCATAACACACCGATTGGTACTTTTGGTGGTTGGGTAGACCAGCAATATTTGCCAGACGAACTTGTAGGAACTGAATTCTACAAACCTGTTATTGCTGGTGAGGAAAAGCGCATGGCTGGCATCTACGACAAACTAAAATCATTTCAAGATAAGAAATAATAAAACAAAAGCAAAGTCACTATCTTAAGTAATTGCAATGACTTTGCTTTTTATATACCAACAGGATAGGCTGCTCTAGCAATCATCCTGTAAAGCTCGGGTTATTTGTCGTATATCGTTCTTGGTAAAACAAATTTAATGGTTCAGCTAAATGTCGAAGTAATGGCAAAATGGATTCTTTCACATCTCCTTCATTTGCCTTACTATGCAAAAAAACAATCAAATTATACGACTGATACAATAAGCTCGCGAACTCTTGATTGTTTTCTCTTACCTCAAAGCGAATTGCTTTTACAGCAATTGCTTGTGCAATTTTTTGTTCTCTTGTTTCACAGGAAGGCTCCTTACTTAATGCATCATCCGACACTCTGTATAACCGTTTTAATGCGCTATATACCTCTTTATTTCCACTAAATCGATCTTTTAACCATTTCAAGACAAATTGCAAAAGAATGACTGCATAGATAAGAGAAAGACATTCATCGCCTCGTGATTTTTTTGCTAAGCGCTGGAAATATTCTGCTTGTGTGACTAGTTCAAAAAGAATTAAACGTATTGGATAAAGCATGGCATGACCGCTATTAATGTACAGCTTTTCTCGGTCTCTATACATAGCCAACCAAATATCTTTGACCAATGAAATAGATTTCCTTGTTGAGAGCGCTAATTGACATTGAATAAGCTCCTGTTCAATTGTCGGTCGGATAAGCTGTAGAAATAAAAGTTCATCTTCCTCACTAACTAATAAAAGCGGCTTTTCCAAATTCGCCAAATCTATTTCTATTCCATTTACAATCATTGCTTAGCCCCCTTCCAATAAGTTCTTACAGCGTTAAGCAGAGTGAGCACATATATTACCAATTTTCTAACTATAATTCGACAAAAAAACATAAATACCTTTCAAGATAATATGCCTTTTTACTTTCTCCACAATAAAAAAGAATCCACGCTACTAAAAAAGGCAAGTAAATCACTCTCTTTCCACATCGAACATTGTAGAAAAACTGATTTAATTCCTATTAGTTACGTAGATTCTTGACGTATAGGCTATTTTCAGAAAATAGATAGTCTATTATTGTCTAAGGTCTATGCCGGAAGTTCTTGATCCACAAATAATTTAAACTGTTGAAGACATTGCTTCACTTCACCTTTTTGTGACAGCACTTCGTTGCGTATGTTTGTTGCTTTTTCTTCATCCTCTAGCACTTCAGTTAAAAGAGCCATGATATCTTCTAATAATTGCTCATTCTCTTCCTGCTCAATACTTGGTAAGGAATAGGCTGCTATTGTTAATAAATGCTCTACTTTTTCAGGTGTTTCTTGCAAAGCATTCGAAGAATAATAGGTCGATGCAGCTAAAAAGTAGCATAATTTTGCACAACAATCGATAAATAAATGCCAATACGTATTTGCTTTCGGTAATTCCCCTGCCCGCTGATTAATATATTCCTTATAATAGGTAGTGACTTGTATATATAAAGGATTCAATTCTCTCATGGCTTTCGGATAGTTGTTGGATGTATCCAAATAGTCAAATACAATGGCATTCATTTTCTCTTGAAGTTTCACAATATCTAAATGATCACGAATTACTTGAATTTCCATTTTCCCACTCTCCCATATGTCATTTGCTGTTTAGCTTCCTGGCTATTCACTGAGTAGCACCAAGCATCCCAAACAAACAGATCGATTATCTAATGGATGATTCAAATTATAGCAATAAACCATCTGAAGTAGTGTGGACATGAAAAAAATAAGACAATTTCGTGAATTAATAGCATTTTATGTACATAAGAGGAACTATTTTGGTAAAATTATACCCTTTGTACATAATCATCAAATAAGCATTGTTCGTTTGCTCGATCAATAATTTCAATAATACTTCCATGCACATATTTTTTAATGCGCTTTTGAGGTATATAAAAATAAGCATTGTTCATAATTAACCATTCACTTAATGTTAAATCACTACCTGCTTGTTGATTCGTTAAGATTTTTTTATGTCTCAGAACATCAGCCATTTTATAAAAACCATCTGACAATTCGTAGGCTGATACATCAAAATTAAAAATGGGGCTGACAACCTGTCCAACATCAAAAATATGTATAGTTTGGTTTTCTTCATCTATAGCTAACTCTACTGTGCTAATCTCGTCGAAAAGATTTAAACCTCTATACTCCATTTGATAAATTTTTTCCATTTGTATACGCCTCCTTTTTTACAACGGTCTAATTGTAACACAGAAAAAATAGCTACCTCTAAATACAATTAAGGCAGCTACTTCTACGAAAATGAACATTTATGCTGTTTTTTGACTATTACCAAAGCATCGTATTTGGTATTAACCTTGTACGCGCGTAATTTTCACATCTTTTAGGATGGTATTGACTACCCAGCTTGCTGCAATTAAACCTGCTACAGACGGTACAAAAGCGTTAGATGAAGGTGGCATCTTTGCTTTACGAATTGCTGCATCAGGCTTTCCTACATGTTCGACAACATCTGGACGTACGACAATTGGACTTTCATCTGAAAATACAACCGTAACACCCTTATGAATTCCTTCTTTACGTAGCTTAGTACGAATGATTTTAGCCAATGGGTCTGTATGTGTTTTTGAAATATCTGCAATTTGGAAGCGAGTAGGGTCCATTTTATTTGCTGCACCCATGCTTGAAATAATAGGAATATTACGCTTTAAACATTCCTTCATTATATGAATTTTATACATCACTGTATCACTTGCATCGATCACATAATCAATGCCTTGTGCAAAAAATTCTTCATAGGTTTCTTCCGTATAAAACATGTGCATGTCAATCACTTCACATGCTGGGTTAATATCTGCAATACGCTCTTTCATGACAGCTGATTTTGATTGACCAACTGTTGATAGGTATGCCACAAGTTGTCTGTTGACATTTGTGATATCTACATTGTCCTTATCGACTAGAATAATACGGCCGATTCCGCTTCGTGCACAAGCCTCAGCAGCAAATGAACCGACACCGCCCACACCAAGAATGGCAACCGTTGTATTTTTTAATTTCTCGAGACCCTCTGTTCCTATTGCGAGCTCGTTACGTGAAAATTGATGTAACATCCTGACACTCTCCATCTATGAAATTTTATTAGTAAACCTAGTTATATACTAAGATAAAATCAAAACCTATCTTACATTTTATCATGTTATTGTTCAAGATAAAAATATAAAGAAAAAATCAAAATTGTCTACTTAAATCCTTTGAGATAATAATCCATAAAAAGATTTCATCCCTTTTAGTTCTATATATGGTAAAATAGCGCTTTAAAAATTAGTTCATTAATCAGGTAAATCTTATATAACATTATGCTCGACCACATAAAGAAAAAGAGATTGATGACTCAATCTCTTTCTCACTCTTCTTTACTTTGTAAAACCAAATGATGCCCATGGTTGAATGCATGTTAATAAAAATAGTTCTTCCTCTACAATGCTAGCTACGACATTACTCGATCCCGTATTCGGAATGTCCTTTAGCACAATCTGTAGCTCTCCCTTATAACGAACATCTAAATTATTATCAATCGTGACATCTCCTCTTTTTAATGGCCGTATATCATGCACAGGAAAATCTCCATTTTTATATTTTACACGGGATTGGGTGCTCCGAATCACGTATTCAGACACATCACCTCGATTAAAATGAGGCTCTTTATAAAGAATCGTCTCCTCTAAAATGCTCGTGTCTTCAGACTGGACAACCCTTAATTCAAGCTTATTACGATTTAATTGTCCTAATGCACGTAGTTCCTCCTCAGAAGCAAACATATTGCCAATAATACAATCGTCAATTAACCCCGTATGCCATAAATCTTTCGCCTGTACAGTGATTGGGAGATGACGGTGCTCCTCTAATGTAGGTAACCCGTGCTCTGTTTGCTCCCAAGGTCCATATTGACCATGTTGTGAGGAGATCATCGCTGCCGTTCTCACATTGTGCGCTTTAAAGTGCTGTGACGTTTGTAAAAAATGCTGACGAGATAGCCCCGTAAAGCGTTTTGGATAAAAATTATGACAGCCGATAATGTTCTCTTTATTAGGCTGATAAGAGATAATATTATCTACATACTTCGTACCATTACTAATGTTTAATTCTATTTTTAGATGACTTCCATCAAGTGACATCAACGCTTCTTCTTGACCTGAAAATCCCATATCTAAACGTATAGCTGCCAAATAATAATGTTCTTTTAAATAGCCAATATCCCTATAGGTTAAGCCTAAATCATCAAAAACACCTGGTGCAATATCAGCGGATATGTCAAAGCCGAGGCGTTGCGCAAATTCGTTGATTTGTTGTAATTTTTGACGCTCCTCACCCTGTTTTAGTGACATTAGGCATGTGAATATACGATCAAAGCCATTGTCATAAGCCAGCTGAACATAGCGCTTCATCTCATCTAGCGTACTATGCTGCGGATATAGCGAGATTCCTAATCTTTTCACTTCAACCCCTCCGTTAATTGACGCTTATACTTCCACTTTTTGTCCTCTGGATTCCACTACAGATTCCTCACTCTGTGCCGCTAAAGCAGCTTTTTGCTCATTCTGCCTTGCCATACGGTTCGCCATTGAGATAAATGGCAGATAAATACAAACAGCGATGACAATTAAAACCATACTCAAAACAGCACCACGCCAAGATTGAGTTGCTAAAAAACCATTAATAATTGGCGGTGTTGTCCAAGGCGGTGAAAAGGTAGCAGCTGGCACCCAGCCCCATTTCGTTGCAAAGAATGCAATGGTTACGTTGATCATTGGTGTCAAAATGAACGGTACAAATAAAACCGGATTTAATACAATTGGTAACCCAAAAAGTAATGGCTCATTAATATTGAAAATTCCAGGTGCTGCAGATAATTTCCCAACTGTATTATATTGCTTATTCTTTCTAGCAAATATGAAAATCGCAATAATGAGTGCTATTGTCGTGCCAGAGCCTCCCATATTAATAAAAGCATCAAAGAATGGTTTATTGACAATGTAAGGCGCAACTTTACCAGCAGAGATTGCTGCAACATTTTCGTTAATAGCTGGTAAATTAATCGTTTGCATGAAGGGTTCGATGATATTTGCTCCATGTACGCCAAGTGTCCATAAAAATGTAGGTATAAATGCCAAAATTAAAGCAGCAAGCCATGTATTTGTTAGACCCATAAATGGCTCTTGAATCGCAGAGTAGAAGGACCCGACAATATCTGGTATATCAAAACCTGCTGAAATAATGGTACGTACTAAAGCAAATATTCCAATCGTAATAATGGCAGGAAGTAACGCAGCAAATGATTTGGCAACAGCTGGTGGTACACCCGTTGGCATTTTAATTAGTAGCTTAGGATTGCCAGACAATCTACAAAACAATTCTGTAGAAAGTAGTGCAACAATCAGAGCAATAAATATACCACCTGTGCCTGTTGTTAAGCCGGTTATTCCGCCTTCCCCAAAAGTCCCAAACGTTAAGTAGCTTGATAGACTAATTACTCCAGCAGATAGACTATCTTTTTGATAACTTTTAGCAAGATGATAAGCAACAGTAAAGGCAAGTAGCAGTGAAATGATATTAAATGTAGCACTCCAAATATTACCGCCGAATTGAGTCCATGTCTCATGTTTCCAAATGGCATCGAGTGTATTTTGATAAAATTTGATAGGCAAATTGTTAAAAAGTACAGCCAAAGTTCCCACAATCGTTAAAGGCATAATCGTAATAAATCCGTCACGAATGGCAACTAAATGACGCTGATTCCCTACCCTAGCAGCAACCGGTACAAACTTTTCTTCTAAAAAATGGAACACTCACATACACTCCCTTTGCTTTTTATTTATAACATCAAAATTTGATGTTACTCCCCTTTGATTCGTTCATATAGCTCAATCATTTCCTGTGCTAAATCGCGAAAAGTAATGGCATTCATTAGATGATCCTGGGCATGAATTAATAACATTGAAACCTCTACCTTTTCTCCCCTTGCTTCTTGAGACAGTAAGCCCGTTTGAGAATGATGTGCTTCAATTAATGACTCATTCGCTAATTTGATTTTTTCTTTTGCTGCCTCAATTTGCCCCTTTTTTGCTAGCTGAATAGCTTCCATACACTCACTTTTCGTATTTCCACTATGCACAATCAGTCCCATAATGGACTCCATTAATTCTGTATCTTCCATTCCCCTTTGCCCCTTCTTTCATCCCATTAGTTGTAGAGCCTGTTTCAGGACATTTTCACCGTTCATCATGCCGTAATCCGCCATATTGATCACATCGATTGGAAAACCTTTATCCTTATATTTTGTTTCAAATGATCCTTTCAAATAACGAACCTGTGGGCCTAATAAAAGAACATCAGCCTTCTTTGACGCTAATATCTTTTCCACCTCTCCTTCCGCAATGGCGTAAATATCTGCTTCAATATTTTGCTCTTGCGCTGCTTTTTGCATCTTCGACACTAATAAACTAGTACTCATACCTGCTACACACACTAACATGATGTTTTTCATTCGATACACTCCTTTTATTTTCTTCGATTGTGTAATCGCTTACTTATTTTGAGAATAGCACCTATTGGTATATACCACAATACAAATTTTACATTAATTTTATTTACATCAAGTTATTTACAAAATTGGGCTATCTCAATTTTGTCGTGAAATTAATGATTATAATCAACTGGTATAGTCCAGAAAAAAAGCCAAAATTTTTTTAAATTTTCTTATTATTCAATACCTAGAAATACTCATAAAATGCTGGCTTTTCAGTAGGGATTGCCCATTGCCACTGTTCAATAACCTTTTCTACCGTAGGTTGATTAGCATAGACAACCGTTTCTTTGACAGAAAGATAACCTACCATCATCGCAGAAAAAAGATTAATTGGTAGTGTTAGCATATGCTTATCAGAGACTGAACTTGTCTCAATTATTGAGACCTGACCATTTTTATTTATTTGATACACGTGCTCATTCCAGAGACAAAATGGATCTTTAATACGAATAGTTAATGTTTCTTGAATATCCTTCCACGGATACTGCTGCATAAATGCATAAACATCTACTACTCTAATCATCACATCCTGTATGACTTCCCTTTTGAATTGTGGTTCCTTGAAATAAAAGCCAAAAGGATAATGATTACTAGTAACACCAGTTATGCTACTGACACTTGCTGCATGAGATGTCATATAACGCCACATAGCTTGTTCAGCTAAGAGATTTGCTACAATAAAATCCTGGATAGTAAATGTCCCATCTCGAATCGTATAACGAATATAGCCTTCTATATTATTGCCTTGAAAATAGACAGCAAAGTGACTATCTGGGCTCCTTCTTTCAAGTCTTTTCCACCATGCATCATCCCTTGCCATGCCACCATGTTGAACGATTGCCTGTGCATTATGAAAATCCTTAATCATCTGAAAGAGCGCCGGATCTAACCACTCAAAGCTCATCCTTTTCATGACGTCCACTTGTTTCCCTAGAGAGGGAAACATAGTTTGAGGAATTGTATAATGAAGCTTCTCAAAAAATAATTCCCAACCAAAATAACGATAGAAGGACACAGAGAATGGTGCTAATACTGAAATCGTTTGTCCATTGTCTCGCATTTTTTGCAGCGCTTCTGTCATAAGCCTTTTGATAATACCCTGTTGTCGATACTCAGGATACGTTGCAACAAAGCCGATGCCTCCCATTTTAAATGAAACTCCATGCACTGTAATATTTAGCGGTAATATTAATAGCTGCCCTACAATTTTTTTGTCATCATAAGCACCTAAGGTTGTGCTTTGCTCAATCCAATAATGAAAGTCCTCTCGACGAGCCCCAGAGTACTTATTTGGAAAGCAATAGTCTCTCAATCGATGAATCTGCCCATAATCATTAGGCAAGACGATGTGAATGTCCATTTAACCACCTCTTAAATTCTAAATATTCAGATAATTAATTACGAGATTCTTTTACAGTGGCGTGATCACAACCACTGCACGAATCTTTTATTCCTCTTGCCATACTTCTCCTATTGCTTTAGACAACATGACTTCAGTAATAGTTTGAAATAATGTTGCTACATCTGGCCCATCTGCTGAAATTTCCACTATACTTCCTGATTTTACACCTAGTGACATTACGCCCATAATAGACTTTAAATTAACGGATCTTTCTTCGTATATTAATTTAATATCACTTTGGAATGGTGTCACTGCAGTTACGAGTAATGCAGCCGGTCTGGCATGAATACCTTCAGTAGATGTAATTTTATACATTTTCTTCATTTACATACCCCACTCTTTCACGTAAAATTAATCCGATGTTGATATTTGGCAATCATTTTCTCATTATGTGATCCATCCGAATCAACATTATTGCTGACAAAAATAGGTAACTCTATTGAGGACTTTGCTAGTGTTTCTATGATTTCACTGAACAAAGCATTTAATAGTAATGAACCAATAACAGTAGATGCTGGCGCATACTGTAGGTCATGTATAGTTAGTACACCATCGCCAATCGGTATATGGGTATTAATCACAAAATCTACCACCTCTTCTAGCCGCAGCCCACTGTGATGACGTGTAGTCTGTTCCTTATAGTGGAGCGATTGGAGGGATAGCACAAATATCCCTGAATCCTTTGCTAATAAAGCGGCGTCAATAGGTGCTGCATTTCTCCCCGAGGTTGAAATGACGATGCAAACATCATTTTCACGAAAGTCAAACTGTTCCTTATGCTGTTCAATAATAGTTGAATCTTTCTCATTGATTGAAGAAGCGAATGCCCCAGCATGTAAAGCTAATGGTTCAATAAATATAGGACGGACGGGTACTAAACCACCTGCTCGATAAAATGCCTCTTGTGCCAATAGCTGTGAATGACCACAACCAAATAATTGAATTATCCCACCTTTTTGGAGACGTTGGACAATGATTTGAGCCATATCACTTATATGTGATGCCTCCTGTTCCTTCACAACCTGGATAAGCTTTTCTATTTCAGAAAAATATGCATGCATAAAATCACCTTTTAATTTCACTTATGAATTTATAACGATCAGCTCGATACGTACTGCGTACAAGCTCAAAGGGCTTACCATCTGATAAATAACTTGTACGTTTGATAATTAAAACTGGTGCTGTATGATTAATTTGTAGAAACTTACTATCCTCTTTCGATACGATGGCTGCCTCCATCTGTTGTACCGCATTCCCAATTTTTTGATGGAACTTTGCTTCGATTAAGGCATAAAGCGAGCCCATTATTTGCTTCTCATCCAACTCCGGATAAATTTTAACTGGGATATATGTTCTTTCGATTGCCATTGGTTGCGCATCTGCATTTCTTATGCGCACTACAAAAAACACTTCTTCGCCAGACTCTATCATTAAATCTCTTGCAATATCCACTGGTGGTATGATTTTCTCAAATCGTAATACCTTACTGCTTGGTTCCATTCCTCTTGCTCGCATATCTTCCGTGAAACTCGTTAAACCTTTTAACGGTTGCTCTAATTTTGGATTTGCAACATACGTTCCTCTCCCTTTTTCTCGATATAATAGACCACTATTAACTAGATTGGTAATGGATTGACGAACAGTCATTCTACTTACATCGAATTGTGCAGAAAGCTCTCGTTCTGATGGGATGGTCTCACCAATTCTGTATTCTTCTAAATAAATCCGTTGTTTAATAATCTCTTCTATTTGTATATAAATAGGTATATGAGAATTTTTCTCTAACAATTCTTGCACCTTCCTTATCGCCTTTATGATTTCTCAATACAACTTTACCTCGTCAGATCGGTTTTTGTATTTCGCATAATTAAACAAAGCTAAATGATATCCACTAACGACAGTGTGAAAAGGACATATTGACACAGTCGCTTGAAGTGGTGCCTTTCTCACTATCATTGTAGCATCTGAGCTCAATCGTTGTACCATTATATTGTCAAATGACTAATCACCTTCTCATAATTTTGATATAAATTGCCTTCTTTTAAGTAGGCTTCTCCTTTACTGTGTTTAGTATCAGCTACAATTAAAACGCTTTAAAAATCATTTCCATAAGTGCCTCGTATTATCTGCCTAAAGGAAGAATGCGGATATAGCTTCTCAAAAAGGTATAGTTGTCTATACCAATTATATACTGCTTCATCAGAAATAAAAAGTAATCTTTCCTATTTTCTAAACATTCGCTCCAAACACTCTACGAGTTCTTGGCTACCATGTACCTGTTGATGTAAAAAAAAGGAGCTATTGATAAGCTCCTCTCAATCCTATGTATAGGACGAATCCCAATTGTGCCGTAATGCCAAGAAACATTCGTTTTGAACCCGCAATTTGCAGGTGGGTGCCCGCTTTGCAACTTTAAACGTCCCGCTTTGTTAGGGGCATGTTTGCGACTACAAAATGAAGGCTCCCGATTCTATAATGTTCGGTCAAAACTGTGAAGTAGAGTTAGCAGTTAGACAAACACATCAGGATTCGTATTACAGTTATCATAACACCACTTTTCTGATAATTCAAACGATTTTCTCTAATAATCTATAATTTCTTAAGAAAACGCAAAAAATACCTAGATTCCCAACAGTATTTGCTAGGTAATCCAGGTATTTTGAATTATACATTATTTTCTAAATGGTTTGATAGCCAGGCTTAGTTCACTTAGTTGCTCAGGAGATACTTCGCTTGGTGCTTCTGTCATCAAGCAGCTTGCACTAGCTGTTTTAGGGAATGCGATTGTATCACGTAAATTAGTACGACCTGCTAATAGCATAACGAAGCGATCAAGACCAAAGGCAAGACCTGCATGTGGTGGTACGCCGTATTCAAATGCTTCTAATAGGAAGCCAAATTGTGCTTGTGCTTCTTCCTCTGAGAAGCCAAGTAATTCAAACATTTTCTCTTGTAGGTCACGTTCGTAAATACGTAATGAACCACCACCAAGTTCATAGCCGTTTAAAACGATATCATATGCTTGTGCACGTACTGCTGCAGGGTCTGTGTCCATTAACGCTATATCTTCATCAAACGGGCGTGTGAATGGATGGTGTGCTGCATAGTAGCGTCCATCTTCCTCAGAGTATTCGAATAATGGCCAATCAGTAATCCAAAGGAAAGCAAATTGTGATTCATCGATCAGATTTAAATCTTGTCCTAATTTTGTACGAAGAGCGCCTAAAGAAGCTGCTACAACAGCGGCTTTATCTGCTACAAATACTAGAATATCGCCAACTTCTGCTCCCATACGCTCGATTAAGGCTGCTGCTAATGCCTCATCAAAGAATTTCGCAATTGGTCCATTTAAGCCTTCTTCTGTTACCTTTAACCAGGCAAGACCTTTTGCTCCGTATATCCCAACGAATTTTGTTAACTCGTCCATGTCTTTACGAGAATATTTGTCAGCTGCACCTTTAATATTGATACTTTTCACTTGTTTTCCTTGTGCAACCGTATCAGCAAATACTTTGAAATTACAGCCTTCAAAAATATCATTTAACGCCACTAGCTCTAATCCAAAACGTACATCTGGCTTATCTGAACCATAACGATCCATTGCTTCTTGGTATTTCATGCGCTGGAAAGGTGCAGGAATGTCGATGCCTTTTACTTCTTTCATAACCTCTTGAATTAAGCGCTCGTTCATTTCTAATACTTCTTCTTGTGTTAAGAAGCTCGTTTCAATGTCCACCTGTGTAAACTCTGGTTGACGGTCAGCACGTAAATCTTCGTCACGGAAGCAACGCGCAATTTGGAAGTACTTTTCAAAACCAGCAACCATTAATAATTGCTTAAATAATTGAGGTGATTGTGGTAATGCATAAAATTCACCTTCATGTACACGTGAAGGGACTAAATAGTCTCGAGCGCCCTCTGGCGTAGATTTTGTTAAAATTGGCGTTTCAACTTCTAAGAATCCTTCATTTTGTAGGAAGTTACGAATTGTACGTGTCACATCAGAACGCATTTTGAAAGTATCGAACATTACAGGACGACGTAAGTCTAGATAACGATATTTTAAACGTAAATCTTCTGATACATCTGTACGATCTTCGATTTGGAATGGCGTTGTTTTTGCCGTATTAATCACGACTAATTTTGTTGCTTCCACTTCAATTTTACCGTTTGGTACATTCGGGTTGATTTGATCCTCTGTACGAAGGATGACTGTGCCTTCCACTTCGATCACATACTCACTACGCACTTTATCCGCTAATGCGTGTGCTTCTGCAACATCTGGACTAAACACAACTTGCGTAATACCTGTACGGTCACGCAAATCAATAAAAATTAAACCACCAAGGTCTCGACGACGCTGTACCCAACCTTTTAATACGACTTTTTCGCCTTGTAACGCTTCTGAAAGCTCGTTACTAGCATGTGTTCTTGTAGCCATTGTTAAATTCCTCCAAAATATCTTCAATTTATGTAGCATTTCACTAGGAATGCCCTCTATCTGTTTTTAAGCTTTTTGTGTTAAATAGTTCACCAGCTCTGAGAACGCCACTTTGTGCTGCTCCCCAGATTCCATATGTTTTACAGCCGCTGCTTGCTCTTCAAGTTCCGTTTCACCAAGAACAAGCGTATATTTTGCACCTAATCGATCCGCAGATTTCATTTGAGCTTTCATTTTACGGTCTAAATAATCCATCTCTGTCGCAAGTCCCTTCGCTCGGAAAGTGCTTGTCAGCTCAACAGCCTTTTGCTTCGCTTCATCGCCCATTGCAATAATGTAAACATCTAGCCCTGAAGCTGTGTCTAATTCAACACCCTCCGCTTCAAGTGCCAGCAACAAACGCTCAATACTTAATGCAAAACCTATACCTGGTACATCTGGACCGCCAATTTCTTGTACTAGTCCATTGTAGCGGCCACCACCACATAATGTTGTAATAGCCCCAAAGCCTGATGCTGTGGACATGATTTCAAAAGTTGTGTGATTATAATAATCAAGTCCTCGTACAAGATTTGGATCGACCTCATATGAAATACCCAATGTATCTAAGTACGATTTCACCTGAGCGAAATAAGCAGCCGATTCTTCTGTTAAGAAATCAGTTAACGCTGGAGCCGTTTGCATTAATGGATGTTCACGATCTACCTTACAATCTAAAATTCGCAATGGATTCTTTTGTAAACGATTTTGACAGTCTGAGCAAAATTCATGAATATGTGGCTCAAAATGCTGTAATAAAGCAGTACGATGTGTATCACGTGTTTCTTTGTCGCCAAGTGAATTAATCACTAATTTTAAATCCTTTAAGCCCGCTGATTCGTAGACGTCCATAGCAAGAGCAATAACTTCTGCATCAATCGCAGGATCTGCTGAACCAATTGCTTCTACTCCAAATTGTACAAATTGACGATAACGACCAGCCTGTTGACGCTCATAGCGGAACATTGGTCCTAAGTAAGAAAGCTTAACTGGCTGATCAGGAGCACCAAACATTTTATGCTCCACATAGGCACGTACGACACCAGCCGTATTCTCTGGACGTAGTGTTAATGAACGCCCTCCACGATCTTCAAATGTATACATTTCCTTTTGTACAACATCAGTTGTTTCCCCAACACCACGTGCAAATAGGTCCGTTTGCTCGAAAATTGGTGTACGAATTTCGTTATAGCGATAAACACGACAAATATCACGAATAATCGCTTCAACTTTTTGCCATTTTTCAGATTGACCTGGCAAAATATCTTGTGTCCCTCTTGGCACTTTAAAACTCATGTAATTCCCTCCTATATTGATTGCTTATGATAGAGCAGCTGTAGTCCCACTTTGAGCGAATGCATGCTTTGGTTGAGCAAATTTTTGTCCTGTTGGAGTGGGTTATAGCCTTTGACGAGCGCTTTTCATACTAATTGGAGCGCCTTCCCCTCTTTTATGAGCAAAAACAACAATCCCTCTAAAAAACTCATTACTGTTTTGAACAACAAAAAAGCCCTCATCCCTTGCAATAGCAAGGGACGAGAGCTGTATAAGCTTCCGCGGTTCCACCCTAGTTGACACAAATAATTACATGTGTCCTCCTCTTAATCGGATAACGGCCGATTCCGTTTTTTCCTACTAGGCACTGCTTTTCAGAAAAAAGCCTCTCAAGTGTTATTCACGTGATACATTTTTGTAGGAAAGATTGCAGCCTAAGTCTTTCCCTCTCTTTTCCAATAGTGGTATACGCTACTTGCTTGGTCATAAGCGATTAATCATTTTTCGATTACCCTTTATGTTAGTCACTAGCCAAAGCAATGTCAACTATTTTTGTATTTTTCATCAGTCTATGTTGAAAATAACTAATTCTGTTACCATTTTACCACGAATTTTATGATAAAAGCATGGTAAAATAGCACAAGGAATAGGAGGAATCTGATGAGGACAAAAATTTTACATAGTATAATCATCTTTGTACTAATGGTAACGATGGCGATGCCAAATAAGAACTTTGTTCAAAGAGCTTCCGCTGACACCAGTGATCTAAAAGTCGCTGGAACGATTCTTCATTTGCGAGAGGGTCCTGGATTGTCTTATCCCATTATTACGACTTTAGAAGAAGGTGACCCTTTAACCTCAATCGGTCGAGAAGGTGATTGGTATCAAGTCAAAGCAGGTAATTACGAGGGATGGGTTGCCTCTTGGCTGACAGCACCTACGAATGCTAAACAAGCGATCGACAAAACCGTCATTTCACAAGTGGACCGTTTAAATATTCGAACAGAACCAGATATCTCTTCAGCTGTTCTTGGTCAACTTTCTACTGGTAACCAAGCAAACCTCGTTGAAGAAAATGGAGAATGGGCAAAAATCGATTGGAATGGACTAACAGGATGGGTGTCGAAGGATTATGTCACGATCAACGATAACCCTAAAAAAGAAACGGAACCCAAAGAAAATGCTGTAGAAGTAACTACTACAACCACGGCACCCGCTAACAAAGATACAACCTTCACCATTTTAGTGGACACCCTTAATGTTCGTAAGAAGCCAGATTTGAACGCTAAAAAAATCGGCACAGTAACAAAAGGACAAGCCTTTAAAGTACTCGCACATGAGCATAATTGGGTACAAATTCAGTACAATGATAAAAAAGTAGGTTGGGTCTATAGTTTTTACGGTACATTCTCTAATAAAGTAAAAAGTACCTCAAAAACATCAACTTCCAAAGAGTTAGAGTCTGTTACGATTATCTATAATGGGACAAACCTACGAACGGATGCCTCAACAGCTGCAGAAGTAGTTGAACGTGTAGATGCTGGTGTAAATTACCCAATTGTAGGCGTTAAAAATGATTTTTATGAAATACAACTAGACGACGAAAAAACAGCTTTTGTCGCGAACTGGGTAGTCACAACAAGTTCCAATAAAGCGACAAGTCCACAGAAAGAAAAGGAAGAGCCTCGTAAAAAAGGTACTTTAACTGGATTAAAGATAGTTGTTGATGCTGGTCACGGTGGAAATGACCATGGCACAACTGGTCAACGAGGTACAGAGGAAAAGGGCATTACTTTAAAAACGGCCACTCTGCTTGCTTCCAAGTTAAGTGCTGCTGGCGCAAACGTTGTCATGACGAGAGAATCGGATGAATATGTGGCATTGCGTAAGCGTGTATCGATTGCCCATCAATATGAGGCAGATGCCTTTATTAGCCTTCATTACGATGCGACAGATGATAGCTCCATTAACGGCTTCACATCTTACTATATGAATAACAATCAAAAAGGGCTTGCTGAAGCAATTCATGATGGTCTTTCCAGTAAACTAGATTTAAGAGACCGTGGTACACAACAAGGGAATTATTTAGTATTACGAGAGAATCGTCAAAAGGCTGTCCTTATTGAGTTAGGCTTTTTAAGTAATTCCAGTGAGGAGCGCGTCATTACAACAGCTAAATTCCGTGAACAAGCGACTCTTGGTATTTATCAGGGAATTCTCAACTACTTTAATGAACAAGATGACTAAGCAAAAAAGCTGCGGATGATAACATCCACAGCTTTTTTCATATTTAAGATATTCCTAATGCTACCGCAGCAATTAGCGCCAGACAGGCGATCAATGCCCACCCAAGAATCATCTTCCAGATAAACTTAATCCACTTTTCATATGGGATACCTGCAACAGCTAAATACGCCATTAATGCAGAGGAAGTAGGAATAATAGAGTTCGTTAAGGAATCCCCATATTGGAAGGCTAAAACAGCCACTTGTCGCTCTAATCCTAATAAATCAGTGATTGGAATCATAATCGGCATTGTGGCAGCTGCCTGTCCACTACCAGATGAAATAAATAAATTCAAAAGAGCTTGGATAACTAACATGCCGATTGCACTGATAGCATGTGGCAAATGTCCAATTGTTTCTGATGCTGCATAAACGATTGTATCAATAATTTTCCCCTGCTCTAAAACAACCGTAATAGCACGGGCAAAACCTACAATTAAAGCACCAAATGTTACAGCCTTGGCTCCCTCAATAAAGGAATCAAAAATAGTAGCAGGTTTTAAACCACCAATTAATCCTGCAACTAACCCCATAATTAAAAAGGATGCAGTTAGCTGCGTTAAGAACCAGCCCCAATTAAAGACACCATAAATATTAAAGCCTATTCCACAAGCCATGACAATAAATACAAATTTATGCTTTCCCGTTAATGCAGGAATGTCAATCGCAGAAACATTGGATTTAGCTTTTTGCTCAATATCGTAAATAACACTTGCCTGTGGGTTCTTTTTCACCTTAAAAGCATAGCGAGAGACATAGTAAATAGCAAAACCTAATACAAAAACATAGACAACAGCACGGAAGCCAATACCTGAGAATAATGGCACATCAGCTAATGATTGCGCAACACCTACCGTAAAGGGATTAAGCATTCCTCCAAAAAATCCACTGGCGGCACCAAGTGTAATCATGGCTGTTCCTGTTACAGCATCAAAGCCCATCGCACGTGCAATGGCCACACCAATTGGTACGAAAATAATAGTTTCTTCCGCCATCCCCATTGTAAAACCACCAACAGAGAATAAAATCATCGATAAAGGAATCAGTAATTTCTCTCTGCCCTCTAAAGCTTTTACTCCTTTATAAACACCAGCCTCAATAGCACCTGTAGAACGAATAATACCAAATACACCACTGACTAAAAAAATGTAGAAAATAATTTGAGCCCCTTTTTCGAGGCCCATTGGAACCGCTGTGAACATTTCAAAAAAGGAAACTGGTTCACTCTCAATATGATGATAGCTTCCATCTACAACGAGCATTCGCCCTTCTTCATCCTCTACACGTTCAAACTCACCCGCTGGTATGATATAGCTTGCAATACCTGCTAAAAAAATAATAGCAAAAATAATCGTATATGTATGAGGTACTTTCAACCAGCTTTTCTTCTTTACCCTCTGTTCATTTTCCATTAAATCACGCTCCTTTTTCTGATTTAGACATTAGCAGTACATTGTCGCTATTTGTCGCTAATTGAAAATAAATATACATGAGTTTAAATTTATTGTAAAGTATTAATTTTCTATTATTTCAGAAAGTACACGCTGCCTTTCTTTATTAAACCTCTTATTCTTCTCCTATAAACACGGACACATACTCAAATAATAATGGGCATTTCCAACGTTATTTTTTGTTTTCCAAAATAATAATTTCATCTTATAGTTTCTTATTAAGGCATGAGCAATATGCGGCGGTGTTAAATGATAAAGTTGTATGGATTGTCCTTAGATGCTTTTTATTCATGAACTTCATATAGCTCCCCCATTATTAGTGGGATAATCTAAGATGAAAGACATCAAAGTTAGTAAGTAGAATTGAAAATCGAGGTTAACTATCCATAAGGAATCAAATGGACTTTCTTACATATCGTTTATATTTTTTTAAAAAAATAATATTCAAAAAGTAGCAACTGTTTTAATAGTTTTTATCTCCTCGAAATAAATTTGCTATTCAGGTATTTTTTATTGCACTTAATAAAAAAGAACCTTCTATCATTTATTATGATTTGAAGGTTCATACTTTCTCATTTTTTTGTAGTTTCCAATGTAACCCATACAACTTCCTCCATCCGAATGAAGAAAGGCGTACGATTTATCTCAAGAACCATATGGTCAGGTAGTATGGATAATAAAATACCTTGTTGAATATTTTTTTCTGTTTGCACAACTACTGCCTGACCAATCATCATGTTAAGAGTTTCGTATAAATATGGATTTGTTATACTTCTCGTCTGCGTCATGTTTAAGACACTCCTTCCTATAAAACTAACCATACTCTTTAGTATATGAAGGAATTATAGGAAATGTTCCATTATTTTGACTCTAGAAGAATTGTGACTGGACCATCATTAATTAGTGCTACATCCATCATGGCACCAAAAATACCTGTTTCCACATGTAAGCCATACTCGCGTAAAGCTTGATTAAAAGCCTCCCACAGTGGCTCAGCTGCTTCTGGTCTAGCTGCATTGATAAAACTTGGACGATTCCCTTTTTTTGCATCCCCATACAATGTAAATTGTGAGACGGATAAAATAGCGCCCCCATGCTCTAAGATCGAATGATTCATTTTTCCATCTTCATCTTCCCAGAGACGTAAATTGGCTACTTTTTTTGCTAAATAGGCAACATCCTCTTGTGTGTCTTCATGTGTGATTCCCACTAAAAGAACATAGCCATGATCAATTGCTCCTGTAACAGTTCCGTCCACTGTTACAGAGGCAGCTTTACTGCGCTGTAATACTACTTTCATGTACTAAACCCCAATTCTATATTGCCTATCCATTAGTTAATGACACGTTGCACCGAATAAATATCAGGTGTTTGTTTAATTCGCTCAACTACTTTATGCAAATGTGAAATATTTGAAATAGAAATTGTTAAATGAATTGTTGCCATTTTATCACGGTCAGCACGACCACTTACTGCTAAAATATTCGTTTTCGTTTCACTAACAATTTGCATGATTTCATTTAAAATGCCAGGTCTATCAAAGGCTGACACTTCAATATCAACAGGGTATTCCTTTTTCTCAGGAATGACACCATGCTCCCATTCCACTTCAATTAAGCGCTCCTGCTCATCCTCAATTTGAATATTTGGACAGTCCTCACGATGGACAGAAACACCTCTACCCTTCGTAATAAAACCTACAATATCATCCCCAGGAACAGGCGTACAGCAGCGAGAAAGTCGAATGAGCATATTATCAATACCCTTTACAATAACACCCGATTCCGTACGTTTTTGTGGAATTGGATTTTTCATTTTTTGTTCAATTTTCTCTAGTGCTTCTTCCTGCTCACGTTCTTTGCGACGTTTTTCAGCTAAACGATTTACGACCTGTTGCGCAGTAATACCATTCACACCAACCGCGGCATACAGATCTTCTTCATTCGTATAGTTAAATTTGTCGCATACCCGTTTTAGGTTTTCGGAGGACATCGTTTCCTTTAAATCGAAATCCTGAGCACGGATTTCTTTTTCAATCATTTCTTTACCTTTGACAATATTTTCTTCACGCAGGTGTCGTTTAAAGAATTGCTTTATCTTATTCTTCGCCTGCGAGGATTGAGCTATTTTTAGCCAATCGCGACTCGGACCAAAGGATTGTTTCGAAGTTAAAATTTCAATGATATCACCCGTTTTTAATGGCGTATCAAGCGGTACCATCTTCCCATTGATTTTCGCTCCAATCGTACGATTTCCCACTTCGGAATGAACACGGTAGGCAAAATCAATAGGAACAGAACCTGCTGGCAATTCAATGACATCGCCTTCAGGTGTAAAGACATAAACCATATCAGAAAATAAATCAAATTTTAAGGATTCCATAAATTCTTCTGCGTTGGAAGATTCATTTTGGAACTCTAAAATTTCACGGAACCACGTTAATTTTTGGTCGACATTTTGCTTTTGATGATCAACGTTTTTGCCTTCTTTATATGCCCAGTGCGCCGCAATCCCGTACTCTGCAATTTTGTGCATTTCCTTTGTACGAATCTGTACCTCCAACGGATCACCATAAGGTCCAATAACAGTCGTGTGTAGAGACTGGTACAGGTTTTGTTTTGGCATAGCAATATAGTCTTTAAAGCGTCCTGGCATTGGTTTCCAAAGTGTATGCACAATCCCTAATACGGCATAGCAATCTTTAATACTATCGACAAGAACACGAATGGCTAATAAATCATAAATTTCATTAAACTGTTTCTTTTGTAACACCATTTTTCGATAGATACTGTAAATATGTTTTGGTCGACCATAGACATCTGCGTCAATTTCAACCTCATTCAGTTGTGATTTCATCTCAGCCATCACATTTTCTAAATAAGCTTCACGTTCATCACGTTTTTTCTTCATTAGACTGACAATACGATAATATTGTTGTGGGTTTAAATAGCGCAGTGCTGTATCTTCAAGCTCCCATTTTACAGTCGAAATTCCAAGACGATGAGCAAGTGGTGCAAAAATCTCGAGCGTCTCTTTTGAAATGCGTCGTTGCTTTTCAGCAGGTAAATGCTTTAACGTACGCATATTATGAAGACGGTCTGCTAGCTTAATGAGGATGACACGAATATCTTGCGCCATAGCCACAAACATTTTCCGATGATTTTCTGCCTGCTGCGCCTCTTTTGATAAATATTTAATTTTCCCTAGCTTGGTAACACCATCAACAAGCACGGCTACCTCTTCGCCAAATTCACGTACCAAATCATCCCGTGTAAAATCCGTATCTTCGACAACATCATGTAAAAAACCTGCCGCTACAGTTTCTGGGTCCATTTGTAATTCAGCTAGAATACCTGCTACTTGTACTGGGTGAATAATATACGGTTCACCTGAGCTACGGAATTGCTCAATATGGGCATCCCTTGCTAATTCATATGCTTTTTTCACGAATGCGACATTTTCATCATTCATGTAGGATTTGACTAACTCAAAAACGTCCTCAGGAGTCAAAATTTGCTCTTTCGCCATAACATGTCCACCTTGCTCGTCAAATTTTTCAGATTAGATATAAACTTTATTGTATAAAATATAGTGGTCTATTGTAAAGAGACTGTATCATTTAGTTTAGTTAATCTCGTGAACAGTTCGAAAAATGGAAAAAATATTCTTCTTTTTAATAAAAAAGACCCTCTGCGACTTCACGTCACAAAGAGTCCTTGTTTCGACAAATTGATTAATGTAATTGATTGTAAGCTACAGCAATTTTCGCGCCGACTACTGCATTGTTTTTCACTAATGCAATGTTGGCATCAAGACTTTTACCTTCTGTTAATTCTTTAACTTTGCCAAGTAAGAATGGTGTAACGTTTTTACCTTGAATGCCATTCTCTTCTGCTTCAACTAAAGCTTTTTCAATAATGTTTGTAATAAATGCATGCTCTAATGCTTCCGCCTCAGGAATTGGATTTGCGATGACAGCGCCACCTTTTAAGCCTAATTGCCATTTCGCAGATAGCATTGCTGCAATTTCTTCTGGCGTATCTAATTGGAAGTTTACATCAAATCCACTTTGACGTGTGTAGAATGCTGGCAATTCATTCGTACCATAACCAACCACTGGCACACCTTTTGTTTCAAGATATTCTAATGTAAGACCGATGTCTAAAATAGATTTTGCACCCGCACAGATAACGGCAACATTTGTTTGTGCTAATTCTTCTAAATCAGCAGAGACATCCATTGTTGTTTCCGCACCACGGTGTACACCACCAATACCACCTGTAACAAAGATTTCAATACCGGCAAGCTCTGCACAGATCATTGTCGCTGCAACTGTTGTAGCACCTAATTTTTTCGTTGCTAGTAAGTAGCCTAAGTCACGACGTGAAGCTTTTGCAACACCTTGAGCATTACCGAACATTTCAAGCTCTTCATCTGATAGACCAATTTTAATTTTTCCATCAATTAATGCAATTGTTGCTGGGACTGCACCATTATCGCGAATAATTTGCTCAACTTCACGCGCAGTTTGCACGTTTTGTGGGTATGGCATACCGTGTGAAATAATTGTTGATTCTAATGCAACGATTGGTAGACCTTTTGCTTGTCCTGCTTTTACTTCTTCTGATAATACGATGAAATCTTTCATGTTGTTATTCCTCCATTTCATTTTTCAACAAATCTACTGATAATTCAGGTCTTACTGTATAAGGAGATGCCAATGTATTTTTTGCATTGGTTAATCCAGCATCAATACATGTCTCAAAAGATTGTCCAGTCAGCCAACTGTGTATGACAGCGCTGACAAAGGCATCTCCTGCTCCTGTCACATCTTCAATTTTGTCAATTACTTTAGCGGCAAAATGACGAGGGGCAATCGTTGTAGACTCTGCATAAACGCCCTTGCTGCCAGCCGTGATAATGACATGCTCCGCACCTAATTGTAGGAGCTGTTGTAAAGCTTTTTCATAATGGGTAGCGTTTTCAATTTTATGTCCAACAATCGTTTCCGCTTCATCTGTGTTACAAATAAACCAAGTTACGCCTTGTAATGTTTCAGGTAGTCGATTCATTTTGGGCGAAGATACTGGCACAATGACAAGTGGAATATCACGAGCAATGGCTACTTGCTGGATATACGCTACTGTTTCTTTTGGGCAGTTTAAATCCAAAATAAAACAGCCCGCGTTTACAAGCATTGTTTCATGTTTTTTCAACAAGGTAGGTAACAGAAGGTCGTAAACCTCCATATTTGCTACAGCTAGTGCTAGCTCACCTTGTTCATCCATGATGGCAGTATAAGAGCCTGTAGTAGCCTCTGCAAGCTGCTCTACATAACGTAGATTCATAAAGGATTCCGAAGCCTCTTGGATCACTTGCCAATCAGCATCCTTACCTGCCGTTGTCAGTAACGTCACTTGGTGGTTTAATCTGCCTAAGTTTTCAGCAATATTTCGACCAACACCACCTACACTAAAGGAAGAACTGGCTGGGTTAGATGTTCCAAATTGAACATTGCCCTTGACATGGAATTTGCGGTCTAAATTAGCTCCACCGATGCAAATAATTTCATTTTCTTCGGGTAATATATAAGCACGACCTACAATTTTTCCTTGCTTCGTTAAACTAGACACTAAATTAGCAAGCACAGGACGCGACAGATTCATTGCATCTGCCATTTCTTGCTGAGACATAAACGGATTCTGGCGAATTAAAGCAAGCACCGCCTGTTCTCTTTCATTCATAGCATCACCTTTTATTATATTTGTTTATATTATAAACTTTTGTTTGTGCTATGTCAAAAGATTCTTTATTAAAAAAGTTGAACCTCATCTTACCGAGGTTCAACTTATATTTGTTTATGCTGGCTGAGGTGTTTGTTTTTTAACAATGATAACGAATAAGCTGGCCATTGCACAAAACATTCCTGCAAGGAAAAAAGCCCATGTATAAGAGTTAAAAAGTTTATAAATTAGCCCTCCACCATACGCAGCAACCGCCGCTCCTGCTTGATGTGAAGCAAATATCCAGCCGTAGATAATACTGCTTTTTTGCATACCAAAAATTTGTCGTGTCATACTGATGGTTGGTGGCACTGTAGCAATCCAATCTAGTCCGTAAAAGATCGTGAAAATCGTTAATAAAACAAATGATCCTTGTGCGAGTGCGTAGGGAAGCAATAATAGAGATGCGCCTCTTAACAGGTAATACCAAAACAATAACCACCGATTATCGAAGCGATCAGATAACCAGCCAGACGCAGTTGTACCTAATAAATTAAAAATGCCCATAAAAGAAAGGAATGATGCGGCAGTGACTAAAGGAACGCCAAAGCTAATACAATAAGAAACAAAATGAGTACCAATTAATCCGCTTGTCGATAGCCCACAAATAAAAAAGCTACCTGCTAAGAGCCAAAATGCTTTAACCTTAATCGCCTCAAATAAACCTTTAAAAGCCATAGCTATTGGATTCTTCTTTTGCTGTATTGGTTGTTCCTCTATAGCCTCCTCTTGTCCATAAGGAGTTAATCCTATATCCTGAGGTCTATTTCTTATAAAAAGTGCAATCATGAAAAGCATTATGATACTAAGGAGTAGCATTAATGTGATGGCCCATCGCCAAGAATAGTGTTCAATAATGATAGCTAGAACTGGTAATAAAATTAACTGGCCCGTGGCTGTACTTGCCGTTAAAATACCAACCGCTAACCCTCTACGTTTTACAAACCAATGATTCGCCACATATGGGCTAAGGACAGTTAAAAAAAGACTTGCCCCAAGACCAATAATGCCACCCCAAATAACGATTAGCTGCCAGGATTCACTCATCAAAAATGTTAAAGTCATTCCTAATACTAAAGTTGCCATGGCACCTAGCATCATTTTCTTTAAGCCTATAACTTCAAGCAACGCAGCCATAAATGGTCCAGATATGCCATATAAAAACAAACTTACAGCAAAAGCTAATGCAATAGTTGAACGATCCCAGTGAAATTCTTTTTCAAGAGGTTCGATAAACACGCCAGATGATGACATCGTAATCCCTGCGACAATTATCGAGAAAAATGTGACGATTAAAATAAACCAACTATAATGAACACGCTTCACCTCAACACCTTCTTTTCTTTGATAGACTACAAAACATGTATATACATGTTTAAGTCTGCTTATTTCATTTATATGTATATACATGTATAATCATAGTAATCGTTCATAAAGCTGTCAAGAAGGAATTTCTAGTTATTGGGTGTATACTTATAGTTAGTAGAATCCCCTTAAAGGAGTACTGTCGATGAAGAAACAACTTAAAGATATTGATTATACACAAATTTGTGTTTGTGCAAACCTTAGAAAAAAAACAAGGGTTGTCACGCAATTATATGATAAATTGCTACAGCCTACTGGTTTAAAGGTTACACAATATTCGATGCTTGCTCATATCGACCTTCAACAAGCTGTCTCAATCAGCCGTTTAGGTGAAATTTTGCAACTCGATCAAACCACTGTAACACGTAATATTAATCTATTAAAGCAACATGGCTATGTTGAATTAAAACGAGATACAAATGATGCTCGCACAAAAAAAATTACGCTCACTGAAAAAGGATTAGAAAAGTTGCATGAAGCCGCACCTATTTGGCAAGGCATTCAAGATAGAATTATCGAGGATATTGGAACCGAAAAATACGCAGATTTCTACGATACATTGCGAACAATGCAAAAAATTATTCAAGCCTATGACGAAGTATAAAAAAAGCGCCTACAGTGTAGGGCGCTTTTTGCAATGATCTTAATATTGAATAAGTGTTTTAATATTTAAATCGCCAAGCTTTTCGCGACCATTTAATTCTTGAAGTTCGATTAGGAATGCGCAGCCTACTACCTGACCACCTAATTGTTCTACTAAACGCACTGTTGCTTCAACTGTTCCCCCAGTTGCTAGTAAATCATCACAGATTAACACCTTTTGACCAGGCTTAATCGCATCGTGATGCATTGTTAATGTATCTTTTCCATACTCTAAACCATAGTCGGCACTAATAACCTCTCGCGGTAATTTACCTGGTTTACGAACAGGTGCAAAGCCAATTTCAAGTGCATAAGCTACTGGGCAACCGATAATAAACCCACGAGCTTCAGGTCCAACTACAATTTCTGCGCCTACTTCTTTAGCATATTCTACAATTTGATCTGTTGCATATTTGTAGGCAGGCCCATTATCCATAATTGTCGTAATATCTCTGAAAGTAATGCCTTCTTTTGGCCAGTTTTCAACCGTTGTAACGTATTGCTTTAAATCCATGTTCTTGCTCCTCCTACGAAACGTTATACGTCCGTTTATGTTAATCGTTCATCAAACCAATGTTTTAATTCTATATAAGGAGCATAAACAAGCTTTTGCTCCATTTCAATCTGTTCTGAACGTTGTTTGTAAGACGGTGCCTCTGTTAGTGCTTGTTTTGGAGCATTCACGTTGACAGTCGTCAGTCCACACTCCATTTTAACAAAATCAAGCTCAAAAAACACCTGTGTCATAAATTTTAATGTATCTAATGGCCACCCCGTATGCTTCGCTAAATCTGCGATATGCATATCAAGCGGAAAGGCTGGTCGATTTTTCAAGAACTTATAATACCAAGCAAATTGCTCACGAGTAGGTAGACCACTGAAGTATTGCGAGTCAGGCATATAAAAATGAGCATAAATACGTGAAGGTGCTGTCTTCTGTAAAACGTCCTCTAGCTTTTGAACATTGTGTGGCAAGTCTAAGAGCACGATGTAATCACTTTGTTCAATATTTGAAAGGACTGGGTCAACCAGTGTAATAGGTGCACCGATTAATGATTGATAATAGGTCATCGTTTCTGGACGAAAGGCGATAAACCGAGCCACGTCCTTCGGTACCGTATTCAGCCATCGAGCTGTTTGACGGATACCACGAATATCAAATAACTGCCATTCTGTAGTTTGGACATCCTCGATCATAAATTGGGCTTTTTTACGTCCCTGCCATTCGTTAATTTGCAAATCGCCTATAAAGGAAACTTTGATGCCATACGTTAATTCATCATGTAAATGCCCTTTGTTAAAACCAACACTATCCAATTTGTCATAGCCGTTTGTTATTTCCATTTTAATATGATTCTCGCCCGCTCCAATTTTACGCATGGAGGCGATTTCTACATCCTCCAGCACATACACAGGTTTAGGAAAATCTGTGCCAAATGGTCCTAGTGTTGAAATTTCCTCAATAGCATCCGCTGAAATTTCGTCTATGCTGAGCGGTATATCAATATGCACTACAGGTGTTAATTGCTCCTCTGTTAAACAGGCTCTTGCTTGAGCATCTAGGCGAGTACGTAGTTCATCCACATGCTCTAATGATAAGGTCATACCTGCAGCCATAGGATGTCCACCAAAATGCGGTAAAATATCTCGATTTTTAGCTAGTTCATTATATAGATGAAAACCTTCAATACTTCGAGCAGATCCTTTTGCTATGCCCTTTTCGAGATCAAGTGACAGCACAATCGTTGGACGGTAATACAGTTCAACGAGACGTGATGCTACAATTCCTACAACACCTGCGTTCCAGCCCTCGCCAGCAACAACAAGAACTAAGGAATTGCCGATTTTTTCATCTGCTTCAATCAGTGCGATGGCTTCATCTGTAATACTTTTCACAATATCTTTGCGCTCGGTATTGCAGGCATTTAGCTTTTTTGCCAATGCAGTTGCTTTAGCATTATCCTCCGCCATTAATAATTCGACACCAGGAGCTGCTTCACCTAGTCGACCAACAGCATTCAATCGTGGACCAAAATAAAAGCCAATCGTTTCTTCTGTAATTTTCGTCTGCTCTGTACTGGCTATGTCACACAACGCTTGTACCCATGGGCTAAGAGAACGACGCATTTCTTGTATGCCCCGCTTCACGAGATAGCGATTTTCGTCCACCAACGGAACCAAATCTGCAACAGTGCCAATCGCCACAAATTCTATTAGATGGCTTGGTAGTTCACCATAAAGAGCATGTGCCAGCTTAAAGGCAACCCCTACTCCTGCTAGCTCGCCAAATGGATATTGCCCTTCTGGTATTCGGGGATGAAGGATAATATCTGCTGGTGGCAGCTCCTCACCTGGCTCATGGTGATCTGTCACAATGACATCCATACCAAGCTCCTTCGCTACTCGAATAGGCTCAATACCAGATATACCATTATCCACTGTAATGATTAACTGTACACCCTCTTCATAGGCCTCCCGAAATAGGGCTTCATGCGGACCATAGCCATGGATAAAACGATTCGGAATTTTAAAGGAGACGTCTGCTCCAAGATCTAGTAAAACATGTAACATAACGGTTGTGCTTGTCACACCATCGGCATCATAATCACCATACACTAAAATTTTCTCACCATTTTCTAGTGCTTGTTCAATTCGTGCTACCGCTTCAGCCATACCATGCATAAGAAATGGGTCATGGATATTTGCCTCAGTCATATTTAATAAGCTTTCTGCCTCAGCCGTTGTTTCGCAGCCTCGTGCTGCTAAAATTTTTGCTGCAATCGCAGAAAGTTGTAAGTCATTTTGTAATGCTTGTACAAGTGTTGCGTCAGGACGCTCCACCTGCCATCTTTTTTTCGATAGAATCATCTTCTCACTTCCTTACGAAAGCTATTATACCGAATTTCTATAGGTTGCGCACTATCCGTTAGATTGATAGTTTTATCCATCACTTTTTAATTTTTATCTGTCACTTTCTCATTTCTTTCATCATTTAAAAAGCCTACTCTTCTAAAGAGTAGACTTTTCTAACATACCTTTCGAGGCGGCTACTAAGGCTTCCACCGTTGCCAAATCTCCTTCGTGTAATGCTGTAACAATGGCACTACCAACAATTACACCATCTCCCAAAGCTCCCATCTTTTTCACTTGCTCAGGTGTCGAAATACCAAAGCCTGCAAGCACAGGGATTGGACTTGCTTGACGTAAGCTTGCAAAATGCTGTTCTAAATTATTGGCAAAACGCGATCTTGCTCCTGTGATCCCATTCACGGTCACTGCATAAACAAAGCCCTGACTAACTGCTGCGATACGTGCTATACGCTCTGGAGGGCTTGTTAATGAGACGAGTTGTACCATATCAATGCCATATGGATTTAGTGCCTCACGTAACAACTCGCTCTCTTCCAATGGAACATCTGGTACAATTAATCCCTTAACTCCCCCAGCTATACAGGCTTGCGCAAAAGGCTTTAAGCCATATGCTAATACTGGATTGAAATAAGTCATGACTACGATAGGCACTGTTATTTCATCTCTAAATGACGCGAGTGTTTGCAACACGCTTCTTAATGTCACACCAGCTGCGAGTGCACGTTCTCCTGCTCGTTCGATCGTTGGACCATCAGCGACAGGATCTGTAAAAGGAATCCCTACTTCAATAGCTGTTACCTCTAATTGCTGCAGTTTTAAGATAGTCGGCTTAATGGTCTCTAGCCCTCCGTCACCTGCCATGATATAAGGTATAAAAGCCTTATGACCTGCAGCTTTTGCCTGTTCGATCGCTTGCTGTATAGTTGTCATTTAACATCCCCTCCTAGTGCTGCTCGAACTGTGTGAACATCTTTATCTCCTCGACCAGATAAGCACACAACAATGATTTGATCTTTTGCCATGGTCTTTGCAAGTTTAGCCGTATAAGCAATGGCATGAGAACTTTCAAGTGCAGGCAGTATCCCTTCCGTTCGGCTTAATAATTGTAGTGCCTCCAGTGCTTCAGCATCTGTGATGGAGTCAAATTGCGCTCGACCAATATCATGTAAATAACAATGCTCTGGTCCTTTCCCTGGATAATCTAACCCAGCTGAAATAGAATGTGCTTCTTGGACAAAGCCGTTTTCGTCCTGTAATAAATACATGTAGGCGCCATGTAATACACCTAATTGTCCACCTGCGATGGCCGCAGCATGTTTCCCAGTTTCAAGACCACTTCCTGCTGCCTCAATACCGTATAAGGCAACTGATTCATCATCAACGAATGGGTGAAACATACCGATTGCATTACTGCCACCTCCAATACAGGCAACAACTGCATCTGGTAAACGCCCCTCTTTTTGCACGATTTGCTTTCTTGTTTCTAACCCAATAACACGCTGAAAGTCCCGAACAATTTTTGGAAATGGATGAGGACCTAAGGCAGAGCCTAAAATATAGTGGGTATCTTCAACATTTGTCACCCAGTAACGTAGTGCAGCGTTCACAGCATCCTTTAATGTTTTAGAACCACTTTCCACCGATTGAACCTTTGTGCCAAGCAACTCCATACGAAAGACATTTAACTGCTGACGTTTGATATCTTCTGCTCCCATAAAAACAACACATTCTAAATTTAATAATGCACATGCAGTAGCCGTTGCCACACCATGCTGACCAGCACCTGTTTCAGCAACGATTTTCTTTTTACCCATGCGTTTGGCTAGAAGAGCTTGCCCAATCGCATTATTAATTTTATGTGCACCTGTATGGTTTAAATCTTCACGCTTTAAATAAATCTTTGCTCCATCTAGCGCCTTCGTTAAATTTTCTGCGTAATAGAGCGGTGTTTCGCGGCCAACATAGTCTTCTAAATAATAGGACAGCTCCTCTGTAAATGCAGGGTCTAGTAATGCTTGCTCATAAGCAGCTTCTAATTCAAGCAAGGCTGTCATTAATGTTTCTGGCACAAACCGACCGCCAAATTGCCCAAAACGCCCTTCATTTGTCGGTACACTATTTGCGATTGATATTCCCATCATCTGCTCCCCCTCTTTACTGCCTGTAAAAAACCTTGTATTTTGGTAGAATCCTTGCTTCCATCTGTTTCCACACCACTCGAAACATCCACCATAAAAGGCCCAACATCTGTAATGGCCGCTTCAATATTGTCTACATTGAGACCACCCGCTAATAGTAATTTTTCTTTGGGAATCCCTACTTGCTCAAGGAGTGTCCAATCAAATGTGTGACCACTTCCGCCTTTAAACTCTGTACCAGGCGCGTCAAATAAATAATAATCTACCTGATAATTGGCAGCCGCTTGAACATCCTCTTTTTCTCGTATCGATAATGCCTTTATGGCGGGATAACCTTGCTCCTGAATAAATGCTGGCGTTTCCTCCCCATGATATTGCACATAATCTAAGGGCACCCGCTCTACTGCTTCCTTTAATTCGGCTGGCGTTGGATTCACAAAGACACCTATTTTTAAAACGCCTTGTGGTACATGCTTCGCTAACAGTTGGGCTTGTTCAATGGATACACGGCGTTTACTCGGTGCAAAAACAAACCCTATAGCATCTGCACCAGCATGAATAGCTGTTTTGACATGTTCTTGCTCCTGTAGACCACAAATTTTGACCTTTGTCATACCGATGCCCCCTCTTTACTTACTTGCAAATCCCGTAGTGCTTGCCCAGCATCTCCACTCCGCATTAAAGTTTCACCTACCAGGACACCACTAGCCCCCATCGAGGCTACTAGCTTCGCATTGTCTCTCGACCATATGCCGCTCTCACTAATTAATACTCGATTCTCATTAAATGGAAACACATTAGCAATTTCTCTGGTACGCTCTAGGCTTACTTCAAAGGTACGTAAATCTCGATTATTAACGCCAATTAACTTTGCATCTACTGCAAGAGCGCGTTCTAGCTCCTTACAATCGTGTACTTCCACTAAAACTTCTAGGCCTAAGCCTGTTGCATAGCTATATAAATCACGTAAGGCATCATCTGTCAAGGCTGCCACAATTAATAAGATAATGGATGCACCTGCTGCTTTGGCAAATCGGATTTGCACTCGATCAATCATAAAATCCTTACAAAGAAGTGGCGTATCTACTGCACCAGCAACTGCTGCTAAATCTTCAAAGGAGCCTTTAAAAAATTCCTTGTCTGTTAAGACCGAAATAGCTGCTGCTCCTGCTAGTTCATAGACTTGTGCTTGAGCAACTGGGTCTGCTCCGCCAGCTATTAATCCTTTCGAAGGCGAAGCACGCTTCATTTCAGCAATGACTTGCAATGTATGGGCTTGACGCAATGATTCAATGAGCGAGCGACGTGGCGTTTCTGTAAAGTTTGCTAAAGGATCTGGCTGCTCTAATAAAGCACCTACCTCAATCTTTTTTTGCTGTAAAATTTTATTGAGTATATTCATTATCCAACCTCCACTTCTTTAATTTGCATGCTAAACGTTACAACCGCCTCTAATTTTTGTTGTGCTCTCCCGCTAAAGATACTTTCCTTTGCCATGGCTACACCCTCTTTGATGGTTTCCACTAGACCATAGCCAAATAAGCCGATGCCAGCATTTAATAGAACTGTATCTAAATAAGGACTCTGTTCCCCAGCCAATATTTTTTGCATTATCACCGCATTTTCATCTGCATTGCCACCACGGATGGCCTCTAAAGGGGCCATTTGAAGACCGACATCTTCTGCGGTTAGGGAAAAGGGAATTAGATCTCCTTTATCTACTAAAACCAATGTATTTTGACCTGCTAATGAAGCCTCGTCTAAGCCTTGTGGTCCTGAGACGACAATGGCTCGCTCACGTCCAAGCATTTGTAAGACTGAGGCATATTCCATGACAAAATTCGGTCGATTAATGCCTGTAAATTGTGTGGATAATGGGACCGGATTTGTTAAAGGGCCAACAAGATTAAAGATCGTCGGTTTTCCTAATGAACGGCGAACTTCACCAATTCTCTTTAATTTCGGATGAACATTCGGTGCATAAATAAAAGCGATTCCCTCTCTCTCTAGCAAATGGGCTGTTTGTGGGATAGAAATAGCTGTATGAATACCTAGTGCCTCTAACACATCTGAGCTACCAGAGGAGGAAGAGATTTTACGGTTCCCATGCTTGGCAATTTTGACACCTGCCCCAGCTAACACGAAAGCAGAAGCTGTACTGATATTAAAAGTATGAAGACCATCTCCACCTGTACCGCAATTATCCATATAGCTACCTTCTTTTACAGCTATATCAAGAGCAAAAGATCGCATAATAGTTGCTAATGCGGCTACTTCATGTGCAGTTTCTCCCTTCGCAGCTAAAGCTGTTAAAAAGCTTGCTATTTCTTCCTTAGGAGTATCATCTTGAAATAACCATTGCGCTGCCTGTAGCATTTCTTCGTACATGAGATGTGTTCCCTGCAGTACTTTCCTTTGTAATCGTTCCATTAGTTTTACCCCCCATTGTTCACTAGTAACTGTAAAAATGCCTGTTCTTCCTCTTGCACTTGATGTAATACGTTTTGCACATTTGTATATTTGGTAACAGTTATTGTTGCTTGCAAATGCATTGTATCCTGCTTAACTACAATAGATTGACCTGTTAAGGCAAAATCCAAATGACCATTAAATCCAATAAAGCCGAGAGCACCAAAATTACCAGCTGTATGCGGAAGCTTTGGAGCTGAAAGTGGTGATATAGTTGCTGCTAAAACATCAAGGGCATGAAGCATTGGTAAAAGCTTTCCTTCCACCCTAGTCGTCATGTGCAGTGCCTTTTTGGACCGCTGGATACGTATAGCCTCCATGACCTGAACAGAATCTCGAAAACAAACCGACTGTAATTCTTGCTGAATAGCCCTAACAAGAACTGCATGTGATTGTCTAATGCCTTCATGGTTATATAATTTGCGTTCATTTTCTAGGTCTTCATTTTTTGTTTCCCCTCGCGGATATGCTCCCTCTGTAGGAGTCGCAATAACGCTTTCACCTTTTACTCGTATTAGACTTTCAGGAGAAGTACCTAATACAACATGATCCTCAAATTCTATATAATACATATAGGCTGCAGGCTTTTTTTTGCGTAGCTGTCGATACAGAGCCAACGTATCGCCTTGAAAATTTGCTACATTTAGATTCGGCAAAACCACCCTTGTTATGTCATCATGTAAGTTGGCTTGCATTGTCTGTAAAACCGTTGCAAATGATTCATTTGTTGTAGCATCAAGCGGTTGATAACGATAAGATGCTTCGTCACTGATATGCCCGTTTACTATTTGTTGAGCCAAATCTTCCAAATCAGGTTCTTGCTTTTCTGCATCTATAGTTGTATGAATCAATGTCACTTCATCTGTTTGATGATCGAATACAATAATCGTTTCATAGACATGAAAATGAGCATCAGGCAGTTCTATTTTTTTATCTACGAACATCGTTGTACCGCCAAAGCCTATATATCCAACGGCACCACCTGAAAATGGAAATTGTGTCGTATTGGAAATACGTGGCATGAGGCGTTTAAGAAGAACAAAAAGCTCCCCTTGATGCACGTATGTTTTTCCTGTTTTATAGGAAACCTCTTGGATTTCTTGACCCACACCTGTATATGTTTTTCGTGGATTAGCCCCAATAAAGGAAAACCTTCCAGCTCCTTCATGTTGAGCAGAACTTTCCAATAAAAATTTATGTTTTCCCTGTAAACGCCTAAAAATCAAAATAGGTGTTAAAGAATCGCCATTGATCGTTTTCATTTTTGTTCTTGAACTCGTTATTTGCATAGCTACTTTGCTCCTTTTTCAAAGATTCCTTTAGCTAATGTCTAGACGAATGCTGCATGAAAATAAAAAAGCCCTCTGCAAAAAGGATTATTCCTAATTGCAGAGGACGATTATGACCGCGTTGCCACCTCATATTAGAGCATATGCTCTCACTTTTGTGCTTTATGGGTATGGTAAACCATACCTTGAAAGCACCCCTATAACGTGGGGAATCACGTTCGCTTTTTTATAAGCGACTCTCATAAGTCCATTCACATAAGCTGTAAATCAGTTTACACCAGCCACTGACTCTCTTTATTACACACTTAGGCTACTACTCTTATTCAACAATTTCTCAGCTATTCTCATCTAAACTCAGCTCATCTGTTCTGCGGCTGACCTCGCTCCCGAGACCTTCTACCTTGACCGAACAAAAAGTTAGCCTTAATTCTATGCCAATCCAATACTATTGTCAATCAATTCTGACGAAAAAAGTTAAAATTCCTATTTTATCAGCAGAATCAAAAAGTAGGTATATTATCCTTCTATAAAAACTTATTGGAGAATAAGATTTCCTACGATTGAAAATTCCTTGACTATTGACCATGTAAATATATCAAGTTATAGTAATTTCAGAACATCAATTTTTTCCATATAATAAAAGAAAGTAGGAAGTTTATGTCCGTTCGCAAAAAATTAAATATAGGATTCATTTCCTTAACATGTTTACTTTTTATCTCAAGCATCGTATCATTTATTCAATTTAAAACAACACAGAATGATTTAGAAGAAGTATTGAAGCATCGGATGGTGCAAATCCAATTAACAGATAAAATCCAACAACAACTTGCGTCTCAAGGTTTATTTTTACGCTCCTATATTTTAAATAAGAAGGACGAAACAGCTAAGGCCAATTTAGAGCGCTATGAAAAGTTGTTACCTGAAACAGTTCATGAACTTTCTACTATTGTTCGATCAGATTATACAAAAAATATTATGCAGCAAATCACGGAATTGCAAAAAGAGTTACTATCAAATTCACAGAAAGCTTTACAAGCGTTTAATAGTGGCAACACCGATCTAGCACTCTCTATCATCAATAATGATGTTACAAAATACAATAAGGACATTTTTAAGTTAACAACTGAATTATTAGCTTATCACTATGAACAGCTTCAAAATGTTGACCAATCTGTTAATCAAACCGTTTCACGCGCTATTATCATTGCTATTAGCCTTCTCCTTGCAAGTATTATTATTGGTTTATATTTTATGCATATGGTCAAAGCCTCCATTGTCCTGCCCCTACGCAAGGTTATTGGAGCAGCAGATACATTAGCACAAGGTGATTTAACAATTGCTGAGCTTGACCATCAATCAAAAGATGAGATCGGTACACTTGCAAATGCAGTCAATACATTAAAACAAAATCTAGCTGGTTTAATGACTAACATACAAGATAGTGCATCCCATTTATCGGCCGTTTCAGAAGAGCTTTCTGCTAGTACTGAAGAAGTAACCGCAACTTCTGATAATATTGCTCAACGAATTCAAAATAATGTAACACATATCACTTCTTCTGCTAGTGCCTCTCAGCAAAGTGCTGTGGCAATGGATGAAACTGCATCAGGGGTCCAACGCATTGCGGAGGCGACTCAAAGTCTTCATCATAATGCAGAAAATCTGACTCAGCTTGCCCATACAGGTGGTACAACGATTGCAACAGCAAAAGAACAGATGAATATGATCGCACTAGCAACTTCTGATATTGCAACATTAACGCAAAAACTAAGTAAGCAATCAGAAGAAATTGGACAAATTACAACAGTGATTACAGCTATCTCAGCACAAACAAATTTACTGGCACTAAATGCTGCCATTGAAGCAGCAAGAGCAGGAGAACACGGGAAAGGCTTTGCAGTCGTAGCAGATGAGGTACGAAAACTTGCTGAGGAATCGAATCAATCTGCCAATCAAATCGTTGCTATTACAAAAGAAATTCTAACAGATACGCAAAATGTAGCAGCATCAGTAGACAATGGTTTAGCTTCTGTAAAGGACGGCGTAGCCAAAATTCATGAGGCTGGAGATGCTTTCTATTCCATCACCTCTGCTGTTGCTGCATTCACAGAGCAAATTGAAGAAATTTCTGCCACATCTGAAGAAATCTCTGCTAGTGCAGAGCAGGTTGCAGCTTCTGTTACGGAAATTGCCAATGTTTCTAACGAATCAGCAACGAATTCTCATATGATTGCAGAATCTGTTGACGAGCAAGTTGCGACCATGCAGCAGGTAAATACTGTCGCAGAAGAATTAAGTGAAAATGCGCAACAGCTACAAGGCTTAATCCAGCAATTTAAACTGTAAATACTATATGAAAAATCTGCTGCTTTTTTAAAAGGCAGCATTTTTTTGCATGAAAAAAGCAGAGAATAGAAAACCATACGTTTCCCATTCCCTGCTCACTATCTTATACAGTAGGTTCGTCTGTACCCCATTGTTTTTTCTCTTTTTTGTGTAGCTTTCCATCTGTTTTTTTCATTTCACGAATTTTTAATGAATACCAGATTTGAGCTGCGATACAGATTGAAGAATACATACCTGTAATCAAACCAATCAATAACGCGATAGAGAAGTTTTGAATAGATGGTGCACCAAAAATTAATAGGGCTACAACAACGATAATTACAGTTAATACTGTATTAACCGAACGACCCATTGTTTGACGTAGCGATTTATTCACGATATTCGCCAATACTTCACGGTCATTAATGGTATCATAGCGATTTAAGTTTTCCCGCATACGGTCAAAGGTAACGATCGTATCATTGATGGAATACCCAACAATTGTTAATACAGCTGCAATGAACGTAATATCTACTTCTAAACGCATGAAGCTAAAGACCGCAACGATTAAGAATACATCATGTAATAATGAAACAATTGCACCAATTCCCATGCGCCATTCAAAACGAATTGCCACATAAATGATGATCCCTATTGCTGCAAGAGATAAAGCCTTAATCGCATTTTTTACAAGCTCCTTACCAACTGTAGGCGATACGGTACTTACCGCTGGTTCATGACCATATTTTTCGCCAGCTTCTTTTTTAAATTCTATAATTTCTGCTTGTGTAAGGTCATCTTTATAGCGAATGACTGCTGTATTACTTTTATCACCAGAGAGTATGATATCCTCTGATGAAAAATCAATACTATCTAGATATTTGGATACTTCTTCTTTTGTTAATGTTTGATCAGATTCAATTTGGACACGAGTACCGCTTGAGAAATCAATACCTAGGTTGAGGCGGAAAATGCCAAGAACCACTAAACCAGCCACTAAAATGGCTAATGAGAATGTATAGAATTTCTTACGGTTATGAACAAAGTCAAATCGATCGAATTTCGTTGATAAATCTAATGTACCAATATTTTCATCTAGACTATGCTGTTTGGATTTTGCAATACCAAACCATGCTGGACTGTTGAAATAGCCACTGTTAACAAGTAGTCCTAATAGGACACGTGAGCCCCAAACTGCTGTTAAAAAGCTCAATAAAATACTAATAATTAATGTTGTAGCAAATCCTTTAACAGAGCTTGTTCCCCATTGGAACAATACTGCTGCAGCTAATAAAGTTGTCAACTGCGCATCAATAATGGCGGATAAAGATTGTTTAGACCCAATTTGGAAGGCTTGTTTAACGGAATAGCCTACTCGCAGCTCTTCACGAATACGTTCAGCCGCTAAAATATTGGCATCTACTGCCATTCCTATACCAAGAACAATGGCTGCAATACCTGGGAGCGTTAATACCGCATTAATCCAGTCAAAGACCACTAATACTAGGAAGGTGAACACAGCCAATGTAATAATGGAAATAAAGCCTGGTAAACGATAGTAGAATAGCATAAATAAGAAAATAACTACTACGCCGACAATACCAGCAAAAATCGTACTTTTCAGTGCTGCATCACCAAATTGAGCACCAACAGAAGTTGAGTAAATTTCATCAAGCTTCACTGGTAATGCCCCTGCATTTAAAATATCTGCTAAATTTTTTGTTTCTTCAACAGAGAAATTACCGCTAATCATAACATCTGTTGTATTTAATGTTTGACTAACAGTTGCTGCCGATGCATAGCGAGGCTTTGCCTTTTGTGATTCCGCTTTATAGGAATCGACTCCCTCTTCAAAGTCTAACCATACAACCAATAAATTTTGACCTGCGGGTTTTGCTGCTATTTTACTTGTTATATCAGCAAATTTTTTGGCATCTTTTAAAGTTAAGGATACAATCGGACGATTTTGTTGGTCAAAAGAGCCTTTAGCACCGTTTGCTTTCAAATCGTCTCCATCTAATAATAAATTATCATCAACATCACGGAATGTTAAATTCGCAGAAGTAGACAGTAACTTTCGTGCCGATTCCTGATCCTCAACACCAGCTAATTGCACGCGAATACGATTTTTGTCCTCAACCTGAATACTCGGTTCACTAACCCCCATCGTATTTACACGTTCACCAAGTGCAGTGGATGTTGCAGTGACAATTTCTGGTGTGATTTTTTGTCCTTCTTTTAATTCATTTACCTCGTAAAGCACTTCAAACCCGCCCTGTAAGTCAAGACCAAGCTTGATGTCCTTTAAGACGCCGTTTACAGTCGTACTAATACCTGCTGCCAATAGCACGATAATCAGTAGGAATGCAACTATACGACTTTTTAGTTTCATTAATAAATCCTCCTCGAATTGGTGTAAGGGCTGTCCTTACACGCCAAACAAGTAACTAGCAATACCTTTTGAAACGTTTAATCCTCCTTTTCATCTAGAATCGTGTTACCTGTGCTTCAAAAAGGTTGCTTTACTTAATTCAATCGTTCATAACGCGCAAGTTTATCTTAGTATTATTAGATACTAGTCTTCCAAATGTCAATAAAATCATAAGTGACTTATGTAAGTAAGAACTTATTCAAAATAAAAAAAGCGCAACACACTTATTATGAAACAGGTTGCGCTTTGTGTCAATTCAACACGTATAGGATTCTTTGAAATCTTGTAAGATTTGACACATCATTGATTACGTTCTGACTGGACCAAGCAGTAATTGTAACTCGTCTGTATTGACTTCTTCAAACCAATTATTACTTTGTAAAAACTCTACTTGATTAAATGAGACGATATCAGATGGTGATACTGAAAAAATGGTAGAAATGACTTCATGTAAACGTAGTTGCTCAATTTTCTTTTTACGCCATTTTTTTTCAATACAGTAGCGCCAGAGTTCTTCGGCTGTAATAGCATTATATTGATAATGCTGGAACTCTGCTATCTTACTATCAATTGCCGGACGAATCTGTTCAAATAGTTGCTCATATTGCATACTCATTTTGAATCATCTCCAATCAAAGTCGTAACGTAAGACATGCTTGCATACAAATAGTGTAAATGAATTTTTGCGGCTTGAGAAGGGACGGATGGCATGAGTTCTTTTGTACGAGGTACATTATTTTTAATGTTTGTGATTTTTTTATCTAAACTTTTTGGCTTCTTTTATAGAATGCAATTTATGCGGATTGCTGGTGAAGAGGCTGTCGGTATTTATATGACCGTCTATCCAGCGTTTATTTTCTTCATCTCACTCATTCAACTAGGACTACCTATCGCTGTGGCTAAAATAGTGGCTGAACTACTAGCAAAAAATAAACGTGAGAACATCTTTGGTGTCATGCGTACAGCCATTCTTTGGTCATTCATTGGCATGATCATTTTTATGCCACTCGTTGCACTAACAATACCATATATTTCAACAACTCTATTACATAATGAACAGACAACATTTACATTATGGATTGCACTCTTTGCTGTACCAGTATCAGTTGGATCTGGCTTATTACGTGCCTATTTACAAGGTGTTGCTAAGATAACACCGACAGCATGGGCACAAATGATCGAACAAATTGTACGTATTAGCTTCATTACTTTGATGCTACCCTATGTGGCTAATTACAATAATGCTGCTGTCACGGCTGCGGCGGCAATGGGCATTACACTGCTAGCCGAAGTTGTAGCATTCTTGTATTTATGGCTACACTATATCGTTTCCAAAAAGAAATTACTGACACGAAAAACTAAAATTGAAGGGTATCCTGCATCACCAATGTTGCGTATTGCCCTTCCCTCTGCAGGCAGTAAGCTTTTTGGTTCTTTCACTTGGTTTTTAGAGCCGATTATCTTTTTAAAAGCTTTGACTGTGGCCGGTTTAACCGCCTCTGCTGCCACTATTTTATATGGTGTCATCTCCGGTGTTTTGGTGCCATTACTGTTATTTCCAGCGTTTGTATCAACAGCCTTATCGATTGTGCTCATTCCAGCTGTTAGTGATGCCGTCGCTCGTCAGCACACCCCGCTATTACAGGAACGAATTTCGGTGTCCCTAAGATTGTCTTCGCTAGTGGGGTGCTTTGCTGCTACGTATTTCTTTGTTCATGGAGATGAATTAGCTATGAAGCTTTTCCATTTAGAAGAAAATCGTGGGTACGTTAAAATTTTAGCACCTATTTTTTATTTTTATTATATTCAAAGTCCTCTACACTCCATCTTACAGGCAATTGGTGAGGCAAGAGCTGCCATGATGAACTCCATCTATGGTGGGCTAGGTAAACTTTTCGTGATGTTTGTACTTGCCTCTCAACCAGGTATCCAGGAAAAAGGAGCCGTTGTAGCTATTGGCTTTGGGGTATTACTAACGTCATTCTTGCATATTGCAACAGTTAGACAACGTAAAAACCTGCGCGCTGGCTTCAGAATGTTTGTTGTGCCTTATAGTTGTTTTATTGCTGTTTGCGTCGCCCAGTATTTCCTTATTCCAATACTATCCCTACCATTTATTTTAAGTAGTGGTGTGACATTATTTTTGCTATTTACCTTTTTATTATTTACCAATCAGTTGCGTATTACAGATTTCCGTTACATTAAAAAATTGGCGAAGAAAGTCTAGGATTCCTTTAATTGAATATGCAGCTTATTGTCTTCCCAAATACAAAAAAATACTGTTTCACTGTCAGTAATATTATTTTTTGCTAGCTCATCCATTAGCCATTCCACATCTTTATGCATAGTAAATAAATGTCTTTCTTGAATATCACCGTCGATAATCAAGGGATACACAAAGGCTTTTTCATCTTTTTTATAGACAGAAAGATTGCCTGAAGGCTCTAAATACGCAAACGCTACATCTGTCACAGATGCAATTCCGTTTTCTCGTAATTGCTGACATAAATCATCTAAATTATAGCGGTGTTTTCTCATCTCGCTCTCTAAAATAACACCGTCTTTTACTAATAAAGCAGGGTCACCATCCACTAGGTCACGTATTTTTTTGAACTTTAATGACAAAAAGGCACTTAATATTTGAATAAAGAGCAAAATAATGATAGGTAGTATCGCATTAAAGAGAGGATTTTTATAATCGTCTAGCGCAAAGGCTGCTACTTCTGCAATTAATACAAATACGACCAAATCGATGACTGATAATTCACCTACTTCTCGTTTACCCATTAAACGGAAAACGATGATGATAAACACATACAAAAAGCAAGTTCTAAAAATAATATGGTAATATTCTTCCATATAAACACCCCCATACTATCAAGGTGACCTTACTTATTGTTTTTTATACAGTTTTCAAGGAATAGTCCCTACTTGTTCGTACACACTAACATAGAACTTAGATGCTTATCACAATAAACATGCAAACAAGGTGAGGACATGATAAAAAAAATAATTGTTTTCGTTTTTGTTTATATCCTTTTTCTTATTAGACCTTATCCTATTTACGGGTATCAAGAACAGGAAATACCTATTCTTATGTACCATCATTTAGAGGACAATATAAACAACACTACAGTTATTTCACCCAAAAACTTCGAAAATCAAATGAAATTACTTAAAATGGAAGGCTATCAGGCCATTTCTGCTCAGCAATTATATGATTACTTAAACGACCAAGCACCGTTACCTCAAAAGCCAGTGTTAATTACTTTTGACGATGGGTATTTTAGTAATTATGAAAAAGCTTACCCGATATTGAAAAAATATGATATGCATGCAGAAATCTTTGTGATTGCAAGCCGAATCCTAGAGATGAATGGAAACAATCACTATCCAAATGAAACTGCAAAGATGAATTGGGATCAATTAAAGGAAATGAAGGATTATATTACAATCCAGAGTCATACTTGGGACTTACATTATAAATTACCTTCAAAAAATGGTAAACTAAATGGCGCAGTATTTGGTCCTGGTATTGTGAATGGGCAACTAGAGAGTCAGGTTGAATATGAAGAAAGGGTAAGAAATGACTTTATTCATTCAAGAAAAATAATCAAAGAAAAGTTAGAATATGAACCAATAGCAATAAGCTATCCTTATGGGATTTATTCACCCTCCACCATCAAATTAGCCAAGGAAGCTGGCTTTAAAATGGCCTTTGTCATACAAAATAAACATGTGAAAAAAGGCGATTCCCTATTTACATTAAGCAGAATAACGATTAATGGCAATGATACTGGTGAGGCATTCATTCATAAATTAAAAACTGCAACTGCAAAAAACATCTAAACACAGCCATCCAATATTGTATAAAAAAGACTTACAATATAGCTATCGCCTATTGTAAGCCTTTTCTTCTTTGTTACTGATTGTCATTGACAATTCGTCCAATTGCTTGACGGTCAAATTTCACTCGTACATTGTCAGCAATTTTTAATGTCACTGCTGTGTCTTCAATTGCATCAATAACACCGTGTAAACCACCAATTGTAATGACTTTATCTCCACGTTGCAAACTACTTTGCATATTTTGTGTTTCCTGCTGTCTTTTTTTAGCTGGACGGATTAAGATAAACCACATTGCAACGAACATTAATAATATTGGTGCTAATCCTAATAATTGATCCATAATAGCATCTTGCCCCCTTTCCAAATCTCACTTTTTTAGTATAGACTATTCCACCATTAAAAAGCGATGGACAAGCCCAAAAATTTTCTCAATTACTAATATTTTTTCTATGATTGACAATATTTTGCTAGAAATATTCACTTTTTACAAAGTTTTGAATGATTTGCAAAACTATTGCTATTGATGATGGACATTAGGGAATGCCTAATGTCCTTTTTTAATTTAGCGCATGTAATGATCCTATTTGTCTAGTTTAAAAGTTTTTTGCATCTGGCCCATTAAAGCCGTATTTTTCAAAGAACTCTTCACGGAAATCACCAAGACGATCTTGACGAATTGCCTCACGCACTTGCTCCATCAATTTTAATAGGAAGTGTAGATTATGATAGGATGTTAAACGAATACCAAACGTTTCTTCCGTGCGAATAAGGTGACGAACATAGGCACGAGAATAATTTTTACATGTATAGCAGTCACAGTTCGGATCAATCGGCCCAAAGTCACGTGCATATTTTGCATTTTTCACTACTAGACGTCCTTCTGATGTCATCAGTGTTCCATTACGTGCAATACGTGTTGGCAGTACACAGTCAAACATATCAATACCGCGAATTGCCCCATCAATTAAAGAATCTGGTGAGCCAACACCCATTAAATAACGAGGTTTATTTTCAGGCATCATTGGCGTAGTAAATTCTAAAACGCGGTTCATCACATCTTTCGGTTCTCCAACGGATAATCCACCAATTGCATAGCCTGGGAAATCTAGTTCTACTAACGCTTCTGCTGAGCGGCGGCGTAAATCTTCGTACTCTCCACCTTGAATAATGCCAAATAAGCCTTGCTCCTCTGGACGCTGATGTGCTTCCTTACAGCGTTTTGCCCAACGCGTTGTACGATCAACTGATTTCAGCATATAGTCATGTGTCGCAGGATATGGTGGACATTCATCAAAGGCCATCATAATATCAGAGCCTAAATCATTTTGAATTTCCATTGCCTTTTCTGGGCTCAAAAATAATTTATCTCCATTGAGGTGATTACGGAAATGAACGCCTTCCTCTTCGATTTTTCGGAATTGACTAAGTGAAAATACTTGGAAACCACCTGAATCCGTTAAAATTGGTCGATCCCAGTTCATAAATTTATGAAGTCCGCCTGCTTCTTTGACAATATCATTACCTGGACGAAGCCATAAATGGTACGTATTAGACAGAATAATACCGGCATTCATCTCTTTTAATTCTTCTGGTGACATGGTCTTCACCGTTGCTTGTGTGCCCACCGGCATAAATGCTGGTGTTTCAAAGGAGCCGTGTGGTGTATGAACGATGCCAAGACGTGCTCCTGTTTGTTTACATGTATGAAGTAGTTCATATCGAATTGCTGGTTGTGTCATAAAATAAATAATCCTTTCTTATCTGAAGTAAAAACAGTACTCCGATTTTATCCACTATTATTTTTTGGGACGTATAAACATTGCATCACCAAAACTAAAGAAGCGATATCTTTCTTCTACAGCTTGCTGATAAGCACTTAAAATGGTCTCACGAGTGGCTAGCGTACTAACAAGCATAACTAGTGTTGATTTTGGTAAATGGAAGTTTGTGATTAACCCATCCACCACCGTAAAATTGTAGCCTGGATAGATGAAAATAGACGTCCAACCTTGTTCTGCTCGCACTTCTCCCTCATATTTAGAACCAATTGTCTCTAATGTACGAGTAGAGGTTGTCCCAACAGCTATTACCTTGCCACCGTTACGCTTTACGCGATTAATTGTATCTGCTGCTTGTTCTGTAACACTATAGAATTCCGCATGCATTTCATGGTTCTCAATCGAGTCTACACTAACGGGACGGAAAGTGCCAAGGCCTACATGTAGCGTAATAAAGACAACCTCTACGCCTTTAGCCTTCACTTGAGCTAATAGCTCCTCTGTAAAATGCAGCCCAGCTGTAGGCGCTGCAGCAGAACCACGCTCTTTGGCATAAACGGTTTGATAACGATCCTTATCCTCTAGTTTTTCACGAATATAGGGAGGTAACGGCATTTCACCAAGTTGCTCTAAAATTTCATAAAAAATACCATCATACTGAAATTCAAATGTACGTCCGCCATGTTCAAGCTCACCTGTACATGTAGCTGTTAATAAACCGTCACCAAATGTGATGACTGTTCCTACCTTTACACGCTTTGCTGGTTTTACAAGTGTTTCCCACTCATCTGTACCAGCCATTTGCTTCAGTAGCAATACTTCTATATGTGCACCTGTTTCTTCTTTTACACCCATTAAACGAGCAGGTAAAACTCTTGTATCATTTAGTACAAGACAGTCTCCAGCATGTAGCTCGTCTAATACATGAGCAAAATGGTGGTGCTCCACTTTATTTGAGCCCGGTGTCACGACCATTAATCGACTCGCTGTACGATCGACTAATGGTGTTTGGGCAATAAGCTCCTCTGGTAATTCAAAATCAAAATCTTCTACACGCATGAAAATAACTTCCTTCTTTATGTTTGTTGGGGATACTCATATCCAAAATGTTCGTAGGCTAAATGAGTCGCTACTCTTCCTCTCGGGGTACGTTGAATAAGGCCAATTTGCATCAAATAAGGCTCGTAAACATCTTCTATCGTAACCCGTTCCTCACCAATTGATGCAGCAAGAGTATCTAAGCCTACTGGGCCTCCTCGGAATCGCTCAATCATATTGGTTACAAGTTTATGGTCAATATGATCAAGCCCTCTAGGATCTACTTGTAACAGCTCTAGTGCTTGCTGTGCAAGACCCTCCGTAATCATACCATCTCCAAGCACTTGTGCATAATCTCGCACTCGTTTCAATAAACGATTGGCAATTCGAGGTGTTCCACGTGAGCGTCTCGCCATTTCCATTGCTGCTACTTGCTCTATTTCTACCTCAAATAAATGTGCACTTCTCACAACAATTTCAGCAAGTGATTGGTCATCATAATATTCTAGGCGCAGCAACACACCAAAGCGATCTCTTAGAGGAGCAGATAGGGCACCCGCTCTTGTTGTTGCACCTACAAGGGTAAAGGGAGGTAAATCAAGTCGTACAGAACGTGCTTCAGGACCTTTTCCTACCACAATATCTAAGCAGAAGTCTTCCATTGCTGGATATAGTACTTCTTCAATAGCACGGGGCAGGCGATGAATTTCATCAATAAATAAAACGTCTCCAGGCTCTAGTGAACTTAGAATAGCTGCCAAATCTCCTGGACGCTCAATCGCAGGGCCACTTGTCATGCGTACGTTAACATTCATCTCATTTGCGATGACAGCAGCTAGGGTCGTTTTACCAAGTCCTGGAGGTCCATATAACAACACATGATCTAAACTTTCTTGGCGAAGCTTTGCCGCTTCAATGAATATTTGTAAGTTTTCCTTTACTTTATGTTGCCCAATATACTGGGCTAATTTTTGAGGACGTAAAGATAACTCAAACTGCTCATCATAGCTGCCTGCTTCACTTGCCATCATACGTTCAGACATGCACCTTTCCTCCTTTCCTTATTTTAATTTTAGCAGTAGTTGCAATGCTTGTTTCATAAAGGCATCTGTCGTTTCAAGTTTATCGTTATCCTCTAGCTGTGGTTTAATTTTTTCTAGCTCTTTTTCAGAATAGCCAAGTGCCATTAAGGCAAGTAAGGCCTCTTCTAATTCGTGTTTATATGCATTCACACCAAACAAAGGTAACTCATCTTCTGCACTAGGTAACTCCAGTGTATCTAATAATGAACCAAGTTTGCCCTTCAAGTCGAGGATCATTTGACGTGCTGTTTTCTTACCAACTCCAGGGAATTTCACTAAAAACGCTTCATCCTCTCGTTCAATTGCGCTAATAACCTGTTGTGGATTACCTGTAGCTAAAATCGCTAAAGCGCCCTTTGGTCCTATTCCTGAAACTAAAATAAGCTTACGGAATAACTCACGCTGATCTAGATTAGGGAAGCCATATAAAACTTGTGCATCCTCTCGTACATGCAAATGAACATATATCTGTTGTTCAAGGGCAGATGTTCGAAAAGCAAATGGATTGGGCGTATTAAGTTGCCACCCAATCCCCTGTTGTTCCAGCACAATAAATTCAGGAGTAATACGAGTAATTTGTCCTTTTAAATAATCATACATCTATAATCCCTCACAATCATCGTCTTCGATTATAGCATATAGCGAACGAATGCTCGACAAAAAGTAGCGTCGAAACGCCGTTCGCAGACAAAAATGACCGCCAGTTGACGGTCATTTCTTGACAAATCTATCAATATCGTACCACAGTTTTGGCCAATAGGTGAGGGCTCGTTTTGTAAACGGTACTAAATAATCTAAAAATACTAGCTGTTGCTCTAGTGGTAAATCTATAGCAAACAGCCATTCTCGTAATAACTCATTCGGATATTTTAAGCGATGAAGCTTTCTTTTATCCAGTCGTTTCAGCTCAGGTAACTCTGCAAAAATCTTTCCAAGATCATAATCTACAGCAGGTAACACACGATGTAACCATAAAATATACTCGTCATCCGCTTCACCAAGGTGTGCTAAATCAAAATCAATTAAACGTAATTGTCCATCGGAGCACCATAAAAAATTATGATGAACTACATCCCCATGCAATAGCGTAATCTCTTTTTCAGGTGCATCTTCCAATGCAATCAATTGTAATGACTTATCACTATAATGCAGTATTTGATCAATTTCTTCTTTCGTTAAAAATGTTCGAAACTCATTTCTTCTACTTTTAAAACGCATATGACGCATTTGCCATTTTAAAAGCTGTGAGTAGGTATGCAAGCCTGGCATGCGCTGCCAAGCAATCTTTTTATGTGTATCATGTAAAGCGATTAATAGTCTAAGAGATTCCTTACGATCTTTTTTATGCGCAAAGTTAGCACCGTGGCTTCCTTCTTGCCACATTTGCACAATTAACTGCTCATCATCGCTCTGAACTAATGGTAGGATCAAAGAAGGTTCCATACGTCCTAATTGGCGATGAATGGTTCTTACCTTCTCTGCAATTTCCACTTGCTTTGCACGTTTGACAAAATAATTTTTCGATCGATACTTATATTTCCAAATATTTGGCTTTACTTCTTCTACAATATATGCTTTTTCACCATCGATAAGGCGTCATCCCGCCTGGGAAATAATGCGGTGACATCCAAGGACCTGTTGCTGATGGGCATGGTGGTGGCGGGCAATGACAAGGGTCCATTTGCCAATTTGGCATCATCATTGGTTGTGTGCCACAGCCACAAGATTGACCCATGTTCATATCAGGCATCATCATTGGTTGTGTGCCACAACCACAGGATTGACCCATGTTCATATCAGGCATCATCATTGGTTGTGTGCCACAACCACAGGATTGCCCCATATTCATATCAGGCATCATATCCATTTGTGGCTTCATTTGGTGATCTTGCGTATGGAAGAATGGTGATGTGGACTCTAAAAAGTCTTCCATTCCACCAACTTTATGATCTGGCATGTCATAGGACATTGGCTGCTGTGGCATCGTATAATGCTCGACCTGCGGCTGCATTGGCATCGGCCACCACATCTGATGATAGATCGGCTGATGGCAACTTGAACAATGTGGTACGGCAGGCATTTGTGGCATGATATGCATTGGTGGATGTGGTGCTGGTTGTGGCATTGGCTTCGGTTTAGCTACAGGTGGTGGTGGTGGTGGCGGTGTAGGTGCTGGCGGCGGTGGTGGCTGTATTTGTACAGGTGGTATTGTAACATTTTGCTCCATTTGTGGCATCACCAATTGCTGGTGCCAATTCATTTCCACAGGCTGCGGTACCCACATCGGCTGTTGTGGCATCTGCATTGGCATTGGCATCGGTATTGGTATCGGTATCATTTGTGGTTCTGGCATTGGCATAGGTGGTGGCGGTACAATTGGCGGTGGTGGTGGCATTGGTCGCTGTACCTCTTTTTTAGGACTTTCCTTTGGTGTCTCCTTATGCACTTGTGTTTCCTTTTTCGGCATTTCTTTATGTGAATCTCTATGCGGCTCTTTGTTTATTTTTTCAGGCAATATAATTTCCATGCCTGGAACAATATAATCTGGGTTGGCAAGATGGACATTGAGCCGCTTCAAATCTTCAAACGAAATGCCGTACTCTTTCGCAATCTTCCACAATGTATCTCCCTTTTGAACAATATGAATACGCAATTTTTTCCTCCCTTCCTCTCTACGTATCATATGTTCAATGTTTCATTTGGATACAAAAATTTCAGCAAGTTAGAAAAGCTTCATGGTACACTAATTCATAAGGAATACGGATTCCTTTATTACGAGCAGGGGTGATCTCTTATGAAAAAAATGTTAGGCGAAGAACGCCGACTGCAACTATTAGCGCAATTAAAAAAAAATAAAGCACCTATAACTGGGACAGACTTAGCTAAGTTCGCCAATGTTTCTAGACAAGTAATCGTCAATGATATGACTTTATTAAAGGCAAGAAATGAGCCTATTATTGCTACAAGCCAGGGCTATCTTTATATGCATCAAGAACAAATACAGCAAACCGTTGAACGAACATTCCCTTGCTTGCATACATCAGAGCAGACAGAAGATGAATTAATGACGATTGTAGACTGTGGCGGAACCGTCAAAAATGTCATTGTTGAACATCCGATATATGGTGAACTGACAGCCTCAATCATGGTATCCAACCGCCATGAAGTGAAACAATTTATCGAACGTGTGAATGCAACACAGGCCAATTATTTATCTGCTCTCACTGGTGGCATTCATTTACATGTCATCACAGCACCCTCTGTTGAAGTTTTAACATTAATTGAGCGAGCTTTACAAAAAAAGGGTTACTTAGTGACAGATCAATGAATAGCAAAAGCACCGTCTGAAAAATTGATTTCAAACGGTGCTTTCTGTTTTTTTATGCAGGTATTGTCTCATCAAGCGCGGGCTTCTGTCCGTAACTATCGTTCCCTTAGGCCCTATCAGGAAAGAAATCTTTGTCGTTGAGCAGGCGTAGGCAATAAGCATTCACTTTTTTTTCCAAACAAACGATAGCGTTGCTTTGCAAATAATCGATATAATGCATTGCGAATAAATGGTGGTACAAGGATGAAGGCATAGAAACAAGGCCACAATCCATCAAATTTACGGCAAATGTTTAACGCAGCAGTAGATTCAACAGACACTTTCCCTTGTTCAATAAGAATTACACTATCTATATTCTTTGGTATATGATATTGAGTGAGAAGCGATTGACCAACCTCGCTTTGCAGCGATGCAAATTGAAAATAGCCAGCTTGATCATGTTTGATGATAAACTGAACAGTGCTATCACAAAAATTACAGACACCATCGAATAAAATAATCCCACCCATCTTCTTTCCTCCTCCTTCACATTACTATGCTTCGTCTGATGTTACATAAGTAAAATAGGTACCAAGAGACTTTACTTTGCAACCTAGCGCAGCTAATTCTTCCATTGCCCCACGCATCATCGGTTCCTTTTCATCTGCTAATACATCAATCATAAAGAAATAATCACCTAATCCTGTTTTTAATGGACGTGATTCGATTTTACTTAAATTTAGCTGACGCCATGCAAAAACAGAAAGCACCTGATGTAATGCACCTGAACGATCTGTTGGTAAGGTAATCATAAATGTTGTTTTTGCTTGCCCATCTGATAGCTCTTGTGGCAATCGTTTATTTTGCTTAGACAGTACAAAGAATCTTGTATGATTAAAATGAAAATCATGGATATTCTGCTCCACTATTTCAAGACCATACTTTTCCGCTGCGGCTGCATTACCAACTGCCGCTATACACTCTTGTGGATTTTCTGATACATATTTCGCTGCTGCTGCAGTTGAAGTTGTTTGATGTAACGGTACATGACTAAAACGATAAAATAAATATTTATGACATTGAGCTAGTGCGTGTGGATGAGAATAAACACCTTCGATTGACTGCCAATCATCCTTCTGCACTTTATTGACCATTAAATGCTGCTGAATTTTCAGCAATAACTCTCCAGTTACATAAAGTGTTGCCTCATGGAATAAGTAATCTAATGTTAATGATACAGAGCCCTCTAGAGCATTTTCTAGCGGCACGACAGCTAAATCTACCTTTCCCTCTGCAACAGCCTCTATACATTCTGGAATCGTGGCACACGGTACAAGCCACTCATTTGGAAAAGTAGCTTTTGTTGCTAGGTATGTAAATGATGCTTCTGGTCCTAGATAGGCGATTCGATTTTCCCATTGTTGCTTTGTCATTGCAAATACCTCCTTTATGGCACAATAAGGAGCAGTCCCTCGTGATGAATAACGCTAGGGACAGCTCCTTATTTGAGCTTTGTTATCGTATCTTTACCCATTGGGGTTTTTCAACACGATGTTTGTCATTTTGTCAAAAATTAAAGGATTGAACACTCTCTGTGATTATAATGCTCCAGAACTAATCACTTCCGCTGACTCCACAAAATCTAAGCGTTTTAATTGCTGGATAAGATCATCAAGATCACAGGTCATGCTTGTTACATCTAATGACAATGTAACATTCGCACGTCCCTGAATAGGGATTGTTTGATGAATCGTTAAGACATTACAATGTGTAATTGTCACCGTTTCTAAAAGCTTGGCAAGTGTTCCTTTTCTATCTTGAAGCTGTAAAAAGACTGTTAAAATGCGTTCCTGCACAATTGAATGAAAAGGAAAAACCGCATCACGATATTTGTAAAACGCACTTCGCGATAAATCCACCTGCTTTACCGCATCCCAAATGGAAGATACTGAACCACTTGATAGTAAGTGTTTCGCCTCCAAAGTTTTTTGCATTGCATCCGTTAAAACATCCTCACGAACTAAATAATATCGCTGATTCGCAACATTCTTCATACGCTTCCCCCTAAAACTCATGTCTTAATCGACAAATTCAAATTCAAACTCTTGTAGGCGTACTGTATCGCCATCTTGTGCTCCACGCTCACGCAGAGCCTCGTCCACACCCATAGCACGCAATTGACGAGCAAAACGACGTATACCATCCTCACGGCTAAAGTCTGTCATTTTAAATAAACGCTCAATTGCATAACCACTAATAATAAATGTACCGTCATCGTCACGAGTGATTTCGAAATCTTCACCTTTCGCCTCATGCTTGTACATGACAGTTGCGTCTGATTGTTCCTCAACTTCATCAAACAGTGGGAATTCAGGCGTAACTTCTAAGAGATCCGCAATAGCAAACAACAGTTCTTTTAACCCTTGACGTGAGACAGCAGAAATCGGGAAAATTTGAACGTCTTCCCCTACCTTTTGGCGGAATGCTGTTAAGTTTTCCTCTGCTTCAGGCATATCCATTTTATTGGCTACGATAATCTGTGGACGCTCTGTTAAACGAAGATTATATTGTTTTAGCTCTTCATTAATTGTTAAATAATCTTCATATGGATCGCGACCTTCCATTCCTGACATATCAATCACATGGACAATAACGCGTGTACGTTCAATATGTCGTAAAAATTGGTGGCCTAATCCTACCCCTTCATGAGCCCCTTCAATCAGCCCTGGTAAATCAGCCATCGCAAAGCTTCGATGGTCATCCGTTTCAATCATGCCTAAGTTCGGTACAATTGTTGTGAAATGATAAGCACCAATTTTTGGCTTAGCCGCGGAAACAACAGATAAAAGTGTTGATTTACCAACACTTGGGAAACCAACTAACCCTACATCTGCTAAAACTTTTAACTCTAATATAACATTTAATTCTTGTCCTGGCTCACCTTTTTCAGAAAGTTCTGGCGCTGGGTTGGCAGGAGTAGCAAATCGAGAATTACCACGTCCACCGCGTCCTGCTTTTGCAATAACTGCTCGTTGCCCATGCTCGACTAAGTCAGCAATAACGGCATTTGTTTCTTCATTCATAACCACTGTACCTGGTGGTACTTTAACAATTAAATCTTCCGCATTTTTACCGTGCATGCCTTTACTCATACCATGCTCGCCACGCGGTGCTTTAAAATGACGTTTATAGCGGAAATCCATTAATGTACGTAAGCCTTCCTCTACTTCAAATACGACATTACCGCCATGTCCACCATCTCCACCAGCTGGACCACCGTTCGGTACATATTTTTCTCGACGAAAGGCAACCATACCATCTCCGCCGTCGCCACCTTTAACATAAATCTTTACGTGATCGACAAACATTTAGTTCACTCCCTATTTGCACTCAAGACATATTGCCAGCGCGTATTTGTCTGCTCAATTGTTTGAATGTCGAATTGTTTCAAACCTTTTTCGGTGAATGCATCAGCACTCCATAACCCATTTAGCGTGAATGTCACGGCAAATGTATGATCGTCAACACGTACATCAAGCGTTAGGATCTGCTCTGTAAATGGATCTAATGTATCATAAACATGCATAACTGTTTTGTTTAAATAATCTACAACTCCCTGATCAATATCAATGGTCACAGGCTTTTTTATCTCACCGCTTAGCTTCCATGCTAATGATGGGTAACGCCATCCTGCTGTTTGAAGCCATTCAATTGTTTGTGGTAATTGTAGTCGATTGAGGATAGAAAACACTCGTAATTGTTCTGAATAATGTTGAATAAGTTTTTTCGATTCCTCGATTCTACCTAAATCTAAATTCATGCGAATCAGTTGCAGTTGATTCACATAATCATGATTTGCAAAACGTAATACTTCACTAATGGTTAGTGATTGATTGTTCATCCCATTCACTCCAATAAAGTTATCCTTACTAGTATAACAAGTTTTGCTGTATTTTTCCCTTAATTCTTTAATCAATTATACCTTGGTGTCATTGCGTCCAAAATTGGCTTTTTTGAAATTTAGCCAAAAAAAGGACTGCAATAAATGCAGTCCTCCGCTTTATGTTATCTTATAAAAGATTAAGCTTCTTGTGTTGTTGGATAAACAGATACTTGTTTGCGATCGCGACCTAAACGTTCGAATTTAACAACGCCATCAACTTTAGCAAATAGTGTATCGTCACCACCACGACCTACGTTTGTACCTGGGTAAATTTTTGTACCGCGTTGACGGTAAAGAATTGAACCACCAGTTACGAATTGGCCATCAGCACGTTTTGCACCAAGTCGTTTAGACTCAGAGTCACGTCCGTTTTTAGTAGAACCTACCCCTTTTTTCGATGCAAAAAGTTGAAGGTCTAATGCTAATAATAATTTCATCGAGTTCCACCTCCTACTTGGTTGTAGTTGATTTGGATGTATTGTCCGTAATTTTGCACCATAGAATACACTTGGGCAGTCATTACTTGAACAATTAACTGTAGTTTTGCATCTACTTCAGGCTCTAAGTCTGATGGTAAATCTACCTTGAGATAGCCTCCACCTTCAGCAGCTTGTTCGATTTCTGGCTGAATTTGTAATAATGCATAAATAGCATTAACAGTACCAATCGCTATAGTTGATGCTCCTGCACATACTAAATCCTTACCAGATTCATCATAACCAGCATGTCCTGAAAATTCGAATGCTGACACATGTCTATTTTCATCGTGATGAATCGTAACTTGTATCATTCTCTATACCTCACAATTAAGCGTTGATTGCTTCAACAACTAATTTTGTGTAAGGTTGACGGTGACCTTGTTTACGACGGTAGTTCTTTTTAGCTTTCAATTTGAAAACAACGATTTTTTTCGCACGGCCTTCTTTAACAACTTTAGCTGTTACAGTAGCGCCTTCTACGAATGGAGCGCCAACTTTAACGTTTTCGCCACCTACGAATAAAACTTTATCAAAAGTTACAACCTCATCAGCTTCTACGCCTAATTTTTCAACATAGATTTCTTGACCAGCTTCTACTTTGACTTGTTTACCACCAGTTTCAATAATTGCGTACATTTTACTGCACCTCCTCTTAGACTCAGACTCGCCTGTTTCATAAGGTGATCTTACTAGACACTTAAACCTTTACAGAGCGGTTGTAGTAGCACGGGTGCTACAAACAATAACATTAAAATATTACCACACGATTTTTTTCAAGTCAATCTATTCATAACATATTTTTCAAAAGCAACTCGATATTTTCGATAACGCCATTCTTTCAACACTTGCAACCAAATGAATAAATTTATGATGGCTAAAAAAATAGATTGTGGCAAGAACTTGAAAGTGACAAGTAATAGTATAGTAGCTACGATGAATGATAACCAATAATATAGCTCTATCACGTGAGCTCTTGGATATTTTAAAAATAGGCAGGCTAACAATATCCTTCCACCATCTAACGGTATGATGGGTACAATATTTACAGCCAATAACACGAGTTGTACATTTATAAGCTTAGTAGCGAGTAAATCAGGCATAAAAAAAGCGAGGCCAATCCCAATAATCGTAGCGATTGGCCCTCCTAATGCAATCCATAGGAGTGACGAAGCTTGCACAACCGCTGGATTTTCAAATTGAATTTCTCCCCCGTATGGTGTAATTACGCAGGATTTCACCTTCACTCCACACATTACTGCCGCAACTAAGTGACCAGCCTCATGCCACAGTAATGAAAATAGAATGATCGCGTAATAGGCTAACTGGCCACTAAAAATCATGACAAATACGAGAGGGATACACAAAAGATGTAATTTAATCTTCATTTGTCTCCGTCGTTTCAAGCCATTGTACAATTTGCTCTAAATCATAATGGGCATCTCCCTTTTCGATGGACACATAAAGTTGACCCGCTTCTTTCATGCCAATTAAATCATTTGCTTGAATAGATGTGTATGGTAGTTGAGCTAAACTATCTAACATACCATAGGAAACGGTTGTACCATCTTCATAGCTGATGGTCATGGTCTTACCTGTGTATTTTGTATGGCCAGTAAAAACGACTAATCCATTCTGACCAGCATAGATAGGTAAGCCAACATCATACTGCAATAGATAGCCTTCTTTAAATACTTGGGCATTCGCAAATGTTAAAAGATCTGCTTGCCCTACATCACTAGAAACCATGATGGTCTCTTTTTCTTTTTCGAACCAGCTTTGTCCGAGCTCACTTAAATACGTTAAATCAGCAGAGGTAGTAACAAGCTTCCGAACAGGTGTATCCACTACACCCTGATCCTCTAAACGAATAACAAGCATGATCGCTGCCACAAGAAGTATCGTGACGAACCATTTCCATTTTTTAAACAAGCCCTCATCCTTTTTTCCTCACTATATGTGATTGCATGTCCAAACATGCACAACAAAAAACCTTCCCGTACTATTGCACGAAAAGGTTTTAATTTATTTTGAGAAAAGGGCTTTAAGTTTTGAAAACATCCCTCTTTGCTCATCTTGAATAGCCATTAAAGGCACTGATTCACCAAGAATACGACGGGCAATATTTCGATAGCCTAATGACGCTTTATTTGAGGGGTCCATTACAATTGGTTCACCTTTATTAGAAGATGAGATGACGCCTTCACTGTCTATAATAATGCCTAATAAATCAATAGATAAATGAGTTGTAATTTCATTGACATCCAGTGTGTCACCGCTCTTCATCATATGTTGTCGAATACGATTAATGATGAGTTTAGGTGCTGTAATCTCTTCCTGCTCCAGTAAACCAATAATACGATCTGCATCACGAACAGCAGAAATTTCAGGTGTTGTGACAACAATCGCATGATCTGCACCAGCAACAGCGTTACGGTAGCCTTGCTCAATTCCCGCTGGGCAATCGATTAATACATAATCATAGTCTCTTTTCAATTCCTCTACTAAGCTCTTCATTTGCTCAGGGGTAACAGCGTTTTTATCTGTTGTTTGAGCAGCAGGTAATAAAAATAGTTTCTCATCTACGCGTTTATCCTTAATCAATGCTTGATGAATTTTACAGCGTCCCTCCACCACATCAACTAGGTCATAAATAATACGATTTTCAAGGCCTAAAATCACATCTAAATTACGTAGGCCAATATCTGTATCCACTAAACATACTTTTTTACCTTGTAGAGCCAATGCAGTCCCAAGGTTAGCCGTTGTCGTTGTTTTACCGACACCGCCTTTACCTGAAGTTATGACGATCGCTTCTCCCACACTAGCTTCCTCCCTTAGACACATTTAACAATGGTCGAATATTTTTTAAGGCATGAATTTGATCGTACGTAATGCGTCCATCGTAGCCAATAAATGCACAAGTCATTTCTACTTGATTTATCGCTTTTACATGTTCATCTGACATTACCTGAACTTGATCGGCAATCATGATATGCGTGGCTTCAAATCGAGATGCTGCAATGATTGCTTCTTTATTACCTTGCATACCAGCATGTGCAATCCCTTTAAGTCTACCTAGGACATATACATTACCTCCAGCCTCAACACGACCGTTTGGATTGACATTTCCTATGATGGTAATATCCCCAGATGAACGCAGAATTTGTCCTGATCTGACCACTCCTATATATGTATCTTGTTGGCTTTCAAACATCTTCTGGTTGCTTTCGTGGACAGTCAGTACTTCACTTTGCACCTTTGATACAATAAGCTGCTCCGTTTCTTCTATAATTTTTATAAGTTCATTTAATTGTTCTTCAGTACAGTATCGATAGCCTAAGTATAATTGTACATCAACTTTACCATCGATACCGCCCTCTAAAACCTTATTCTTTAATTCTTCCACTAGTTCACCATACGCACATTGGTCGTCTAGGCGTAGTACAAAACCGTCCTTCGTTCCCTTCATATTAACTAACTGTTTTTTCATGAATGCCTCACCTCACGTTGTTCTTTGTTAAGAAACCTCACGTGCTCTCTGTAAGACACGCGCATTAATTAGATACTTGAAGGCCCACCCAAGAATCATTAAAAATAAAGCATTCGCAATGATTGTTGGTAGTAGTCGTGAACGTAAGAAATCCGCTAAAGGAATTGCTGTAAAATCGATTAGGAAAAAGAATTGATAGAGAATAAATTCTAAAATCGCTACTAGTACAACTGAAATTGTAGTTGTTACAACTAAGTGCTGATGTATAACTTTCACGATAGACCCTGCCAAAAAACATATAAGTGGATAAAGTACTGAATATAATCCAATAATATCAATGTAAAACACATCATACAAGACACCAAAAAAAAGTCCATACATTACCGCTCGTTGACGGCTGTAATAGATGGATATAAAAATAAGGTATAAGATTAAAAAACGCGGTACCAGAAAATAGACTTCCCCTTTAATTTCAATAGGGGAAAGCATAGCAAATTCTGGTTCTAAAAGGAATAGTAAAACCGCTACAGAGGGAATGAGAAATCGAACCATCACTCCGCCTCCTCTTCACTCGCCTCTTGCGGATTCGATAAATCCTCATTCGTTGCATTGCCATCTGAACCATCAATACTTGTGGATGTTCGCTTTGCAATCACAACATGCTCTAAAATTGAAAAATCAGCAGATGGTTTGACATACGCCATTTTTGTTAAACCATGATCATCTGTACTAACTTCCATAATTTCTCCTATCGGCACTCCCTTAGGGAAAATACCACCAAGACCTGAAGAAACTACTTGCTCGCCTTCTTTCACCTTCATGCTAGAATCGATTCGCTTCATAATGAGTTCATTACGTTCTTCATCAAAGCCCTCGATTAAACCGTATGCTTCTTTTTCTCCTAGCACCATCGCGGAAACACGATAGTTTGGATTATTTGTATTTAAAAGCTCTACCTCAGATGTGAAAGGTGTAACTAGGGTAATTTTCCCCACTAACCCTTTCGCCGTCATAACTGCCATGTTTTTTTTGACTCCATGAGAAGACCCTTTATCTAAAATAATTTTCTCTTCCCACTGGTCAGGATTTCTAGCAATCACTGTTGCTTGAATTGGATTAAATGCCTTTAAGCTCTCAGTTTTATCCAAAAGCTCTCGAAGCTTGTTATTCTCTGATTTTAAATCCGTAGCCTCAGCTTGTACAACTGCAAAATCTTCTAAGCGTGCTTTCAAACGTTTATTTTCTTCGTACGTGTTTAAGAGGGAGTCAATACTATTAAAAACACCATTAATATAATTCGCCGGCTTCGCAACGAGCGATTGTGCGAAACCGACAGTATCTTTAATAATTTGCTCTGGTAAAGTTGCATTCGTCCGATCACGTAATGAGAAGCTAATCAATGCCACAAGAAAAACCATGCCTATGAGCAGCAAAATTACTTTCTTATTGAAAAAAAAGTGTGGCATTGCCTAAACCTCCTTACCCTTTAACTTGTTGTTGACGAATTAAGTCGATATGATCTAATGCCTTACCTGTACCAATTGCTACACAGTCTAAAGGATCTTCTGCAATGAATACTGGCATATTTGTCTCTTGGCTGATTACTTTGTCTAAGTTTGTTAGCAGTGCCCCACCACCAGTTAATACAATACCGCGCTCCATTACATCAGCAGATAATTCTGGAGGTGTTTGTTCTAATGTTTTACGAACACCGTCAATAATAGAGGCAACCGCTTCACGTAAGGATTCAGAAATTTCCTGTGAAGAAATTTCGATTGTTTTCGGTAATCCTGTTAACAGGTCACGTCCTCTAATATCCATTCGTGCTTCTGGTCCTTCTGCCAATGCAGTACCAATTTCCATTTTTACGGCTTCCGCTGTACGTTCACCTATTGTTAAATTATACGTTTTACGGATATACGAAATGATGGATTGATCCATTGCATCACCACCAACACGGACAGATTCACTCGTTACAATACCACCTAAAGAAATAACGGCAACTTCTGTTGTACCTCCACCGATATCAACAACCATTGACCCTGTAGGATCCCATACAGGAAGATTTGAACCGATTGCTGCTGCAAATGGCTCTTCGATTGTGAACGCCTCTTTTGCACCTGCTTGGCGTGCAGCATCAATAACAGCACGCTGCTCCACTGAAGTAATACCATAAGGTACACAAATCATAACATTTGGTTTTTTCCAGTTGCCTCCAGAGTTTTTACATGCTTCTTTTAAATAATACTCGATCATTGCTGTTGTAATATCGAAGTCAGCAATAACGCCATCTTTCATTGGACGAATCGCTACGATTGAGCCAGGTGTTCGACCAATCATATTTTTCGCATCATTACCAACGGCAACAATATCCCCTGTTTTTGTATTTTTTGCTACAACTGAAGGTTCACGTAATACGATCCCCTTTCCTTTAATAAACACTAATGTATTCGCTGTGCCGAGGTCAATCCCGACATCTTTGCTTCCTAGTCCAAACAAATTGTGTACTCCCTTTCTATATAAGCCATACTTTCGTTGACATCCAATATATTTGACGACAATGTATAGGAAATTGAATTGTGTAAATACACAATTGACTCCTTTCAAAGTCCATAACACCTGTCAAAGTTTTTTATCTCCATCAGTTGGTAGTTTACACCTATGAAAAAACTACACACTCATTCACCTCACCACCAATTTTGATGGGAGTCCTCCCTGAATAAAGATAAAATTCATACCGTTCATTATAACGGAAAAACGCAAGAATTTGTAGTATCACATACTTCATCTCACAGAAAAGATACTATTTTAATTCCCTCTTAAACTAAAAATAGTACGTATAGATTAGCATATAATTTTTATTCCCATAAGACAATGTGTATCAGGCTACCAATTTTTGTGAAGATAATTGCTTTTCTATGAATACATTAACGTTATGTAAGAAAAAAGGTTCGCCAATATACCACAAAAAAATACAAAAAATTTTTAGGCCTGGTTATAATTAAGGCCATTTGTAATAGAGTTTTCTATACAACGAAATGGTGTAATCATAAAAAACTCTGCATATTGTATGCAGAGTTAAAAATATCCTTTTTCCTTTAAACTAATATATTGATGGTCGCCGATGATGACGTGATCTATTAACTCTATCCCTATAATATAGCCTGCTTCAACAATTCGCTTTGTTACTTCAATGTCCTCCGAGCTCGGTGTTGGCACCCCACTTGGATGGTTGTGGGCACATATAATAGAGGCGGCAGACCTTTTGACAGCTTCTCGAAATATTTCTCTAGGATGAACGATGGAGGCATTTAAACTGCCAATGAAAATCGTCTGCTTATGAATAATTTGATTTTTTATATTTAAAAAAAGCACTACAAAATGCTCCTGATTAAGCGACGTCATATCAGGCATTAAGTAAGTTGCTGCATCTTGCGGAGAACGTATCGTGAATTTCTCATCATTATGTTTTTGAGCCAGTCTTCTACCCAGTTCAATGGCAGCCATTAATTGAATGGCTTTCACCTCACCTATTCCTTTAATAGCCATCATTTCTTCGATGGTTGCGTGCTTCAAATGATGGAGTCGTTCAAAAACATTTAACACCCTATTTGCAAGAACAAGCACAGATTCTTCCTTTGTGCCTGTCCTCAATAAAATAGCGAGTAGCTCTTGATTCGATAAACTTTCAGCCCCTTGTCGTAATAGCCGTTCACGAGGGCGATCCTCTATATTGACATCACGTATCATCAAAGTTGGTAAAGCGTCTTCTAGCAAAAATATTCACTCCTTCGCAAACTGGACTATCTGTAGATCCACCAATTGCGAAAACAAAGCTGCAAGTGGTAGACCTACAACATTGTTATAATCTCCTTCAATTCGTTTAACTAATAGTGTACCAATCGTTTGAATGCCATAACCACCCGCTTTATCGAAAGGATCTCCTGTATCTACATAAGCTTCAATTAATTCCTGCGATAGACGGTGGAAAACAACTGTCGTCTCTTCCACAAAGGTCGTTTCCTTTCCATCCGGTTCGATTATAGCGACCGCAGTCATCACACTATGTTTGTTATTTGACAAACGTAATAAGTGAGAAATAGCTTCCTCACGCGTTTTGGGTTTATGTAGTAGCTCTTGATTGTAAACAACGATCGTATCTGCACCAATAATCGTGGCATTAGCTGCTTTTTTGGCTACATCACGCGTCTTCAATAAAGCTACTCCTTTTACATAATCCTGCATTGTATGAGCCTGTACACTTGTTTCTTCCACTTCACTTGTCAAGACTTCAAATGGGAGTGTTAGCATGTTAAGTAATTCCTTACGCCTAGGGGAAGCAGAAGCAAGGACAAGCTTATGATTTGTTTTTAACATTATCTGATCATTCCTCCTTATCCTTATGATACAGAAGAATGCACAATTTGAAAATTTTCAAAAAAACAAGATAATGAAGATTTCATTATAATTTATTGTTAAAACTTCACTTGAAGACACGTATTTTTAGATTGGTAATGTGCAAAAACATGCAGACGAATGATGTCGATATCGTTGGAAATAGTAGAGGCCGCTGCACCAATGGACTGCCAATCCTCAGGTAGCGTTGAGTCCTTGCCATTTTCCTTAAAATTTAATTTTGCGGCATTTTTATCTGCTAAAGCAGTTGGTAGTTCTGCCAAGGTCGGTTCTTTACAGCTTTCACCACTGACGCTAAATGCCTTTTTAAAGGTAGCGGGGTCCTGTAAAAATTTTAGCTGACTTTCCTCCGTCACCATGCTTGTCCACACATAAAACTTGTCATCAACTTGAACAATCGCGCTCTCTTTTAAGGCAGGATACTCAGCAACAAATGAACTTGCACTCTCATAGTTTGAATACACGCCAGCTTGGCTTGCATAAAACATAGATGCATTAGATGTATTGGTTGTCTCCCCGGCAGTTGGAATTGTTTCTGTTTGTGATTGATTATTTGCCACTTCACTACCATTTTTCTTTAAAGGTAATTGCGTGCTGGCTTGTAAAACGCCCAGAAAAATTGCTACACCTAATAGACCAACAAATCCACCTATAATCATTGCTCGAAATATTTGTTTTTTCATCACATGACTTACAATTTTCATTTAACTATCACCTCATCCTTCCACCTATCTATGCCAACATCATATGATATTATATGTAAATTCCAAAGGGTAAATGCGAATTTATTATTTTTTGATACGGAACTCATTGCAATCCTAAATTTGCAGCCATAAAAAAACTAGGACTCCCTATCAAGAGCCCTAGTTATTGCATTGTTTCAATCTATGACGAACCTCTGTTAATAAATATAACGATCCTGCTACAATGGTTCTCTGCTGTCTATGTGATTGTGCCTGTATAAAGGATGCATAGTCAACCAAGGTTGTTTTCGATGTTGCATGAGAAAGTTTGGCCATTTGATGGGCTGGCATTGCTCGTGAATTAGCAAAATCAACGAAGTAAAAGTCATCACTCACCTGCTCTAGAAGCCCGAGAATCTGCTGAACATCTTTATCTGCTAGTATGCCAACGACAAAGGTTATCTGCTCATTTGGATATTCACACTGAATCGTTTCTACTAATTTTTGAGCACTTGCAGGATTATGTGCACCATCCAATATAACGAAAGGCATTATTTCTTCAAAGCGTCCCAAAATAGAGGCCTTTTGCACAGCTTGACGAATAGCTGTTTGATCAATAGACACGCCTAATACTGACGCCACTTCAAAAAATGCTGTAATGGCGAGAGCCATATTGTTCCCCTGATGTGCCCCCTTCATAGCACGTTTCAGGTTCGCTATTTGGAACTGCTGTACGTCATTTATATAGCTTTCTCCATCAGTTGTCGGCTTAATGGAAAAATGCTGACCTAATGCAAATAGAGTGGCTTTTTTTTGATTGGCTACTGCCTCCACAACTCGCTTCGCCTCACCCGGCAAATCACCAATAATAACTGGACGTTGTTGTTTAATAATACCTGCTTTATGGTGTGCAATGCTTTCAAGTGTACCCCCTAAAAACTTTGTGTGTTCTAAAGCAATACTTGGGATAATAGAGACAATGGGTATTACCACATTTGTGCTATCCAATAAACCACCCATTCCCGCTTCAATCAGCGCAATATCCACCTGCCCATTGACAAAATGTAAAAATGCCGCCACCGTCAGCAATTCAAAATCGGTTAGTTTGCCACTCAGCCCAGCCTCATGCATCTGTTGAAAAACTCGATCCATTTCAGCTTCTTTAATAGGTTGACCAGCTATTTGAATTTGGTCATGAACATCAATGATACACGGTGACATAAATTTGCCCACGCGTAAGCCATGTTCTTGTGCAATTGCCTCTAGAAATGTTAACGTAGAGCCTTTGCCATTTGTGCCTGCTAAGTGGACGACACGTAAAGTTTGTTCAGGATTACCTACTAATGATAAAGCCTCTTCAATCGCTGTAAGACCTGGTTTAATTACATCATCACTTTTAACCTGCCATTTCTCTTTATAATGATCAAAGTTTGGGATCATTGTCCTTCCTCCTGTAGCCACTGTCGAGCTTGTGCTATAAAGTATAATGAGCCTGTAATGACAACAATATCCTCTTTTTGGCGTTCTTGTAATACTGTTTGAAGGCTTTTTAGCCATTCTGTATGAACCGTTTTATTTGCATGTGTCGACAACATCGCTAAGCTTTCAGCAGGCATTGCATTCGGTAGGTCTATTTGTGTAAAAGTGATCGAGGTGGCAACAGTATCCATTAGTACTATACTGTTGGCATGATCCTTGTCTGCTAATGCCGCATAAATAAAGTGATAATGGTTTCTTGGATAGACATTTTTTAGTGTTTGGATAAGAGCAGCTGTCCCCTCGGAATTATGAGCACCATCTAGCACAATTTGATTTGGCCATTGCTCAAAGCGGCCTGCCCATTGCGCGCATTGTAGACCCTGACAAATAGAATCATCAGCAATGCCAATTGCCCCCTGCTCACGTAATGTTAGCATGGCTGTGATTGCCAAACTTGCATTATTTATTTGATGTTGACCAGCCATTTTTAATGGTATATCCTTCATCAAGACAGGGGCCTTTTCATATGTAAAGTGCTGATAGTCAGCACTTTGCCAACTATTTGTCACCGTGAAGTCTTGCCCTAAAACTAAGCATGATGCATGTCGTTCCTCTGCAGTAGCTTTAATGACAGCCAATGCCTCCTCATTTTGAACACCTACAACAGCTGGTATGCCTTCTTTGATGATGCCAGCTTTTTCAGCGGCAACCTTTGCGAAGGTGTCACCTAAAAAGGCTGTATGCTCTAGCGAAATCGTTGTAATAATAGATATAAGCGGTCTTACTACGTTTGTCGCATCCAAACGTCCTCCAAGCCCTGTCTCAATAAGTGCAATATCTACTCCTTCATGTGCAAAATATTGAAACATAATCAGTGTAACTACCTCAAAAAAGCTTGGAAAATCGCCATTGTAGTGTTCTTCTATAATTTTCGCAAGTTTATTGAAATAGTAGAGAAATTGCTCATCCGAAATTTGGCGGCCGTTAATGGTCATACGTTCATTGACTCGCTCTAAATGTGGAGACGTAAATGCCCCTACAGTGTAGCCTGCATGTTGAAGCATTTCTCTTAATGCGTTCACCGTAGAACCTTTACCATTTGAACCTGCTACATGGATTACTCTTAGCTTGTTGTGAGGTTCATCTAAATGCCCTAGTACTTCTCGCATAAGAACAAGTGGCGCACGTTTATGATCAACTGCTTTTAATGTAAAAATAAATTTTGTACATTCGTTCATTGTGTTAAACAAAAGAAACACTCCTTCTTACTGCAATATCTTTATTTTAGTACAAGTAACGTTTAATAACATAGCAAAATGACAAAATACAAAAAACACGCAGCTAGCAACTGCGTGTTCGTATTAATATTATTTTAGTGTACTTTATGAGCACCTAATAAAGCACCCATATTATTTAAAATAGTTTTTGCATCACTATTTAATAAAGGATGAACATCTGGGCGTTGCACTAATTCAAAAGCGTTTTTTAACGTTCTTTTTAGCATCGATATATCAAAATCTGAGCAATACTCATTAATTTTTTGGATTGTTAATAAATCAGTCCTTGATAATTTAATGCTATCCTGCTGAGGATTACTATTTGCTAATATGTGCTTAATCAGGACACGGCCACTTGTATTCAGTAAACGATAATACTTTGCTTCGGATAATTTTAAGAGATTTGTTTCGATCAATACTCTCGCGCTTACAAAGTCTAATTCATCACATGCTTTGTTGACTTTTGTAATAATGGTTGCAATATTTCCTGACATTCTCAACACCTCCATTGGCTCTTATTTTCTTTACTAACAAAGACTGTCTATCTAAAAAACCATCCATTCTCAATTTCAGATTTGGTTTTTCACGGCTAAATAACAATGAAATTAGGTTTTGTTTCCTATAAGTTTAGTGCTGAACATCATCTATTAGACCAATTTATTTAAGATAATACTATATATTTTTACCTAATTCAATGCATATCTTTAGCTCTATATAAAAAAACAATGGATGACTTTTTCGTCATCCATTGCTTCATCTTTACATATTTTTTAATTCTTCTAAACGTTTTAAAACAACTCCATGCTTGCTTTCGTAATCTGCTAATTTCTCACGTTCTGCGTTGACTAACGCTTCCGGTGCTTTCGATACAAACTTCTCATTCGATAATTTACCTGTAACAAGCTTTACTTCTTTCGCCCATTTCTCTAATTCTTTTTCAAGACGGGCAATTTCTTCCTCTAGATTGATTAGTCCAACAAGAGGTAGGAAAACTTGTGCTCCTGTCACAACAGCCGTCATTGATTGTCCTGGAGCCTCTAAACCTTCACCAATTGTTAAAGTGTCAGGATTACAGAATTTTTCTAGATATGCTTGATTCTCTTCAAGTACAGCTGCTGTTGCTGCATCTTTCGCTGAAATAAACAACGGTACTTTTTTGCTCATTGGTGTATTTACTTCCGCACGAATATTACGTACTGAACGTATAATATCCATTAGGAGCTTCATATTATCTGCTTCATCAGCAAAATGAAGATCTGTGCGTACTGTTGGCCATGCTGCCACTGTAATAGATTCACCTTCATGTGGTAAGTGCTGCCAGATTTCTTCTGTAATGAAAGGCATAAATGGATGTAATAGACGCATTGTTTGATCTAGTACGTAAGCTAAAATAGAGCGAGTTGTCTTTTTAGCTGCTTCATCCTCACCGTAAAGAGGTAATTTTGCCATTTCAATATACCAAGAACAGAAATCATCCCAAATGAAATTGTATAGTTCACGGCCAACTTCACCGAATTCATAACGCTCTGCAAGAGAGGTAACGCGTTCAATCGTTTCATTTAAGCGCGTTAAAATCCATTTATCAGCGACTGATTTTTCACCAGTTAAATCGATCTCATCATATGTCATTCCATCCATATTCATAAGCGCAAAACGTGATGCATTCCAAATCTTATTGGCAAAGTTCCATACTGCTTCTACTTTTTCAGTTGTATAGCGTAAATCTTGACCAGGTGATGAACCAGTAGCTAAGAAGTAGCGTAATGAATCTGCACCGTATTGTTCAATGACATCCATTGGATCAACACCATTGCCAAGTGATTTACTCATTTTACGCCCTTCACCGTCACGTACTAAACCATGAATTAGCACATCTTTAAATGGACGTTGATCTGTAAACTCAAGACCCTGGAAAATCATTCGAGAAATCCAGAAGAAAATAATATCATAGCCTGTTACTAATGTATTTGTTGGATAGTAACGTTTATATTCTTCATTTGCTTCATCTGGCCAACCCATAGTAGAAAACGGCCATAGTGCTGAAGAGAACCATGTATCTAGTACATCTTCATCTTGCGTCCAGTTTTCTGCATCTGCTGGAGCTTCTTTACCTACGTATATTTCACCTGTTTCATTATGGTACCAGGCTGGGATTTGATGGCCCCACCATAATTGACGAGAAATACACCAATCGCGAATATTCTCCATCCAGCGAGAATATGTGTTTTCAAAACGAGCAGGAACAAAGTTTACTTTCCCTTCTTCGTCCTTTTGTAGCTCTAGGGAAGCATCAGCAAGTGGTTGCATTTTAACGAACCATTGTGCTGAAAGATATGGCTCAACAACAGCACCAGAACGCTCAGAGTGTCCTACTGAATGCATATGCTCTTCAATGCGAATTAACACACCTGCTTCTTGTAAATCAGCAACAATTTGCTTACGGCATTCGAAGCGATCCATTCCTTTATATTTGCCCGCAAGATCATTCATAGTACCGTCTTCATTCATTACTAGAATGCGCTCCAGATTGTGACGATTACCCACTTCAAAGTCGTTCGGATCATGGGCTGGTGTCATTTTTACAACCCCAGTACCAAATTCCATATCAACGTACTCGTCAGCAACAATTGGAATTTCGCGACCTACAATCGGTAAAATAACGTTTTTACCAATTAAGTGCTGGTAACGCTCATCGTTCGGGTGAACAGCTACCCCAGAGTCACCAAGCATTGTTTCGGGACGTGTTGTAGCAACTTCTACATAGCCTGAGCCATCAGCTAATGGATATTTCATATGATAGAAGGCACCTTGCACATCCTGATAAATTACTTCAATATCAGACAATGCTGTTTTTGCTGCTGGGTCCCAGTTGATAATACGTTCACCACGATAAATTAAGCCTTTTTCATATAACTGAACAAAAACTGTTTTTACCGCGTCTGAAAGACCTTTGTCTAATGTGAAACGTTCACGTGTATAATCTAATCCAAGACCAAGCTTTGCCCATTGATCACGAATATGTCCAGCATACTCTTCTTTCCATTCCCATGTTTTTTCAAGGAATTTTTCACGTCCTAAATCATAACGTGTAATATTATCCTCACGTAGCTTGGCTTCTACTTTTGCCTGTGTTGCAATACCCGCATGGTCCATACCTGGCAACCATAGGGCATCATAGCCTTGCATGCGTTTCATACGAATGAGGATATCTTGTAATGTTGTATCCCAAGCATGACCTAGGTGTAATTTACCTGTTACGTTCGGTGGTGGAATAACGATTGAATAGGGTTTTTTCCCACTTTCAGGCTGTGCCTCGAAAAACTTCCCTTGTAACCACCATTCATAGCGACCAGCTTCAATGGACTGTGGATCATATTTAGTTGGCATTGAAATGTTTTCTGTCATATTGACTCCTCCTATTGTTTGAAAACTGTTGGTAAAGAAATACTATTTATTTTTTTACCCAATAAAAAAACTCCTCTCGTCTAAAAGGACGAAGGAGTTTTAGTTCGCGGTACCACCTTTAATTCCAGCAGGGTTAAGATAAATGTTAAATGACTTATTTTCTCAGCCTATTCTACTGGCTCTCAATTCGGTAACGGTGTTTAACCGGCTTTAACTACTATTAGTTCACTAAAGCTGCTCAAGGGCTACCTTCAATTCCGTACAAATAGAAACTTCTCAGCTACCGTTTCCTCTCTGAAAATGTAGTCAAAATTTACTCTTCCCTATCATAGCATCTGTATTTGATTTTCCTTATTGTACCGCAGGATCGTGTCATTTTTCAAGTGATTTAGTCATCTTTTAGTAAGAGAAAAGTAAAGAGAAAAGGAAGTGACAATTCAAATGCGACGACGCAAGTATAACCCTTGGCTTTTACCACCCTGGCTACGACAAGTTCGTTTTTATTGCAGAACCATTATCGTGCCGATTTGTGCTTTTCAGTTTATCCGTGTCATTATTGTGCCAACATCAGGTGATTTAGTCTTCTTATTACTCCTGCTACTTCTCTGCTATTTACTTTTGAAAGACATCATTTGAAACACGAACTTTAAGCGGTGTATATTCTTCTGTTAGATCCCAAATCATAGAAGGCACTTCATGCCAAGTACTGGATTCACGTACAACAATATGGCTTGAGGATTCTCTTAATATAGCTTTTTGGTTAACTGTTGTAGAATTCTCTTGGCGTGAAGCTGCTGCTACTGCGGCAGGTTGTTTCACTTGAATACTTTCTTCAATTACAGCCAATGTCTCCTCTTGTTCGAAAGCATGTGTTGATAGGTGCGGATTGTCTAACACATCTTTTTCAACAACAGGTTCATATTCATTGAAAGCACTTGTGACTGTCCACTCAAGCTGACACACCTGATTTGTCAGACTAGGGCGAATATCCTTGACCATTAAATCTTTGACATCGGATTCTTTTGGTAAATCCACATGTAAAGGAACGGCATACTCAAAATAACCAGTATCTCCTTGAATATCAAGAGCATCAATTGTAATTAAATCTTCATTTTCTGCAAATGCTTGCATATCTTGAAAATCAAAGCGAACGTGTGCGGTGATATGATAGATGCCCATAAGTCGCAAAGAATCCTCTAACTGCATCGCCTGCCACTGTGGCTTAATTTGAACAGCTGCTATTTCAGTTGGGCAGCCATATCCAGGAAAACAAAATGTTTCGCGCATATTCCAAGTTTTGTGTTCGATAATAATCCCTCCCTTTGCATCATATGACGATTTGAAGGATAGTATGCGAGGATGTTGCCATTTGAACATAGTCTAAAATAGATACTACTAAAAAAATGACATGCTAGAAGTAATAGTCTAGCATGCCATTCCCATGGATGTTGGTATCATTAAACATTTACTAATTTAATTTTATTAGCCACACGATCTGTTAACATTTGTGTTGCCTTTGGTACGATCGGTTTAAAAATTGGATTTAGAACAGGGCCAGCTAACCCGCCCGCAACGACTTCTAAGAATCCTGTCATTTTAGTATTTTCAGCGTCGATACTTTCTGCGAGGAAATAGCCATTTCCTGTGAAGTTATCAGAAAGCCCCTTTAATTCAAATGTAACTTTAGATGGTGCTAACCATTCTAAGATTGTAATTTCTACTTCAACTGTTTTTTTCAAAACGCCAACATTGCCTTTAAAAGTCCAAGTGGAGTGTTTCTCATCAATCATTTCATGTGCATTATAACCAGGGACAAGCTTTGCCCATTTTTCCATATCACTAACGAAATCCCATACATGTTCAATCCCTACGGGTACTTCGACCGTGTGTGTGCCTGTTGCCATATCAATTCACTACTTTCTTTTATGAATAGCTATATTATAAACGATATCGCCCACAATTTGGCTATGCTGAAAGATGTAATTTTGACAAAAGCAGGTCCTTCATCCAGTATAGTTGAGCTTACTTACTAGTAAATATATGCTATTATTCCTTTTTGCTCATGTATTCCTCAAGCACTATAATGCTATCTGCTTAATCCATTAAAAAAGGTAATATCAACGTAGAAAAAGCAATTTTGCAAGGCGAGGGTTGTTTTTCGTTCCACCAGCGAAGCTGCTTCACTCACTGCGTTCTTGCACCTCTCCATAAAATGAATAGTGAACACATTCACTTTATGAAAACCTTTGCTATAAAGAAACATTTTTATGGGTTGGAGTGGAGGATGCTTGACTCCCATAGGATAGCTAAAGAGGTGAGGCCACAGGAGAGCAAGTAGCCTACAGAGGAAAACATTTTCACTTCCCGCAAAAATTCTAGTAATGGTTTTGTTTTTTAACAGCAGAAGAGCATGCTAGAAATAATTCTAGCATGCTCTATCAAATTAATTTTATTGCGCTAATTGCGCAAATACTTTATGGAATGCTGCCACCGTTGTCGCAATGTGCTCTTCCGTATGAGCTGTTGAGATGAATAGTCCCTCGAATTGAGAAGGAGGTAAGAAAATACCTTCCTCTGCCATTAGACGGAAATACTCAGCGAATAATTGTAAATCTGATGTTTTAGCAGAAGCAAAATCAATGACATCTTCATTCGTGAAGAAGAAGCCAATCATAGAGCCTGCACGATTAACAGTGTGCGGGATATTATATTTAGTTGCTGCTTCACGGAAACCAGCCTCAAGCTGATCTCCTAATTTTTTAAAGTAATCATACGTACCATGATCTAAACGTGATAACGTTTCATAACCGGCTGTCATCGCTAACGGATTCCCCGATAATGTTCCTGCTTGATAAATTGGTCCAGCTGGTGCTACTTGCTCCATAATTTCTTTTTTCCCAGCGAATGCACCTACAGGGAGGCCACCTCCGATTACTTTACCTAAAGTAGTCATATCAGGCGTTACCCCAAAATACCCTTGTGCACAGCCATAATCTACGCGGAAACCTGTCATGACTTCGTCAAAGATTAATAATGCACCGTGCTCTGAAGTAAGCGCACGCAAACCTTCTAGGAAACCTGGTTGTGGAGGTACAACACCCATATTTCCTGCGACTGGCTCCACAATTACTGCAGCTAACTCTGCGCCAAATTTTTCGAAAATTACTTTTGCCCCTTCTAAATCATTATAGGCAACTGTCAACGTATTGCGGGCGATATCTGCAGGTACTCCAGGGCTATCAGGTAGGCCTAATGTGGCAACACCAGAACCAGCTTTAATCAATAAGGAGTCACCGTGACCATGATAAGACCCTTCAAACTTTAAGATCTTATCACGACCTGTAACACCACGCGCTACACGTAATGCAGACATAGTAGCCTCTGTTCCTGAAGAAACAAAGCGAATCATTTCCATTCCTGGTAGACGGTCTAATACTAATTGAGCTAAGCGATTTTCAGTATAGCTTGGAGCACCGAAGGAAGAACCCTTCGCAGCTGTATCTGCAATTGCTTTCACTACCTCGGGATGTGTATGTCCTAAAATTAGCGGACCCCAAGACAATACATAATCAATATATTCATTGCCATCAATGTCTTTAATGATTGCCCCATGGCCAGATTCCATGAAAATCGGGTCCATATTTACTGATTTGAATGCACGTACTGGGCTACTTACACCACCCGGCATTAATTGAACAGCTTCAGCATAGGCTTGTTTTGATTTTTCGTAAGAACGTGTCATTTATTTCTCCTCCAACCAACGTGCAACATCTTTTGCATGATACGTAATGATTAAATCAGAGCCTGCACGTTTCATGCCTAATAATGTTTCAAGCACAACTTTTTTCTCTTCAATCCAACCATTTATAGCAGCCGCTTTAATCATTGCATATTCACCTGAAACATTATATGCAACAAGCGGTAATGGATAGTTATTTTTCATGTCTCGAATAATATCTAAATAGCTAAGGGCAGGCTTGACAATTAGGAAATCTGCGCCCTCTTCGATATCTGACTCTGCCTCACGGAATGCCTCTAGACGATTTGATGGATCCATTTGGTAGGATTTACGATCACCAAATTGCGGAGCACCATCTGCAGCATCACGGAAAGGTCCATAGTAACTGGATGCATATTTAACTGCATAGGACATAATCGGAATATGTTCAAAACCAGCTTCGTCCAGACCAGCGCGAATTGCCGTTACAAAGCCATCCATCATATTAGATGGAGCAATGATATCAGCGCCAGCTTTTGCTTGGGATATCGCCGTGCGGGCTAAAACATCTAATGAAGGATCATTCAAAATTTGATCACCCTCAATTAAGCCACAATGTCCATGATCTGTAAATTCACATAAGCATGTATCCGCGATGACTAATAACTCAGGATGACGTGTTTTAATGAGTCGAGTCGCTTCCTGCACAATGCCATGATCATGAAATGCACCCGTTCCAACCGCATCCTTTTCAGCTGGCAAGCCAAATAAAATAACCGCAGGAATACCTAATGCTACAACCTCATCCACCTCTGCCTCTAATTTATCCAATGAAAATTGAAAAACGCCAGGCATTGAATGTACTTCATTTTTAATATTTTCGCCTTCTATTACAAAAATAGGATAGATCAGGTCCTCTTTATGTAAGTATGTTTCTTTTACCATTGATCGTATCGTTGCATTGGTACGCAAACGACGGTGTCTTTGAAATTGTAGTTTTGTCATGATTTGTCCCCTACTTTCATAATTTCTTCGATGACTGCTTGCATTGTATAAACACTTGGCATAATATCCACAGTAGCACCGTATTGTTCAAGAGCTGCTTCCGTAATATGGCCAATGGCTGCAATGTGAGCTGCTTCCCAGCCAATATGTGGCACAACCTCCATTGCATAAACGTCAACTGCTGAAGGACTAGCAAAAATCACTGTAACATCTTGATGTTGCTGGATGCAATTGACAATAACAGATGTTTGATCATGTCGTTCTATCGTTTCATAGACTGTCCATTCTTTTAATTCAAAAGGCAATCCATCCTTCAGCGTACTTTTCGCCTTTTTTCCTCGAATAAACAGACATCTCGGATGATTACCCGCTACACTCGGAAATTCTTTAACGAAGATATCAGCACTAAATATGGAAGGCATAAAGCTCACTTGAAATCCTAAATTTTCCAGCGCTGTTGTTGTTTTAGTTCCAATAGAAGCTATTTTTCCTTGGAAGTGACTCGCATTAAATTGATGTCGAAGCATTTTACTAGCAAAAGCTTCTACAGCATTTTGACTAGTAAAAATCAACCAATCATATTGCTTAACGCGATTCAATAGTTCAGAATCCTCGCTATCTAATCGTTCACAAGTTTCAATTAATGGGGCTACGATGGCCTGTCCACCTAAAGCTATTATATTTTCGACAATGGTTGTTGTCTTAGATGTGCCTGTTAAAAGTATGGTTTTACCCTTGAGAGGTAAATTACTCGGCATCTTGCTCTGCCTTTACACGCTGAATTAAATCGAAAGCACCTTGTTCTGTTAAAATAGCAGCTAGCTCTTCTCCAATTTTTTGTGCATCTGTACCGACTACTGTTTCTTTATAGACAACAGATGCGTCTGGAGCAGCAACAAGGCCTGTTAATGTAATTTCTTCCCCATTTGAAGTGGCATACCCAGCAATCGGTACTTGACAACCACCATCCATTGCAGCCAAAAATGCACGTTCTGCATGTGCTTCTTGCCATGTAAATGAATCAGTCAGTTTACCTAATTCGGCTAAAAGCTCCGCATCATCGGCACGACATTCAATGCCTAGAGAGCCTTGCGCTACAGCTGGTAGACATTGTTCTACAGGTAAAAACTCAGTGACTACATCATCACTCCACCCAAGGCGTTTCAAACCAGCCGCTGCTAAAATAATGGCATCATATTCTTCTGTTTCAAGCTTAGCTAAACGTGTATCAACATTTCCACGAATCCATTTAATTTCGATATCAGGACGTACTGTTAAAAGCTGTGCACTACGACGTAAAGAACTTGTCCCAACGACTGCTCCCGCAGGAAGGTCAGCAAATTTAACATGCCCTTTCGAAATAAATGCATCACGAGCATCTTCACGTGGTGGAATACAACCAATCACTAGCCCTTCTGGCAATACAGCAGGCATATCTTTCATAGAATGAACAGCAAAGTCAATTTCTTTATCGTAAAGGGCTTGTTCAATTTCTTTTACAAACAACCCTTTCCCGCCGACTTTTGAAAGCTGTACATCTAAAATTTGGTCACCTTTTGTTACAATCTCTTTTACTTCAAATTCGAATGGTGCACCAGCCGCTTTTAATTCATTAATGAACCAATTTGTTTGCGTTAGCGCTAGTTTACTTCTCCTAGAACCTACAATAATTTTTCTCAACAGTCTCCAACCTTTCTTCTAATACCATAAATGGAATCGCGATAAACTACTCCCTAAGAAGAAGTTTACAACAACTAATAGATAGGCATAAATATGTACCCATGCATAAGTTGTACCTGTCAGCTTGCTTTTGCGATTCACATATAGGATAAAACAATACAAAATTAAAATAATGAAGGACCCTATGATTTTCGCATCGAAAATCGAAAGACTCTCTAATGTTAATAGTGCCCATTCAAACCCTAATATTAAACTTATAAATAACATCGGAATTCCAATAAAAAATGAAATATTCATCCAGCTGCTTGTCTGCTGCAAGGAAGGCAATCTAGTCCATAAATGCGACCACTTTTTCTTTTTCAGCAATCGATATAGAACGAGATACAAAATGGCAAACACAAATGTTAATGTAAACGCTGCATAAGACAATATTGCAAATGATATATGAATAAAAAGCATCTCCGAAATTAAAGTATCCCCGACAGCTCCTGTAGGACGTTTCGGCATAAAAGTAAATATACTAGCGAATAAGAATCCTAGTATATTAATAATAAACACAGGTAAATCCACCCTTGCTATGCAATGAAGGATAATGGATAACGTCACGAGTAACCAGGAATAAAAAAGTATTCCCTCAGACAAGGATAAAATCGGAAAACGCTTCGTTTCCACAAACGTTAAAATGATAATGGCACTTTGAATCATCCATACAAATGAAACAAGCCAAAAAGCAATGCGTCTTGCACGTACTTGCTTATAAAAGTAATCAGTAAAGTAAAAAACTAGACTGATCGCATACAAGACGATCATCACTTCATACAGCCTCGTCATGGTCAAATCAGCCAATAGACATCCCTTCTTTGTCGTGAAATTAATAAACTATTCTAGCATAGAAAACAAAAAAACGTTTTCGTATCCTTAGTTTACCATACAGATACGAAAACGCCTCATGTAATATCAGTAGAAAATCCAATTGCGCGTAACACCCATATACAATCACAGCTTTCTACGTGAGCGCAATAGATAATTTAGAAAGAGTACTTTGGTTCAGTAGAAGTCTGAGATACCTGTGCGCGTTCTTTGCGCTCAAGCTCTTGCTTTGTCATCTCATGAACTTCAGCTTCCACAGCATCCTCTATACCAAAAATTTGTTGGAATAAACGTAACTGTTCATTTGCTTTTGGAGAATTAGCCATTTCTTTAGCTTGCAAGATTGGCTCTTTTAACAATTGATTGATAATAGATTTTGTATGTTTGCTTAAAATTTTACGTTCACGTTCCGTTAAATCTGGCATTTTATTTTCGATACTTGTCATAGTCTCTTGTTGAATACGATTTGCCTTTTTACGTAATGCGGAGATGACTGGCACTACCCCAAGCGTTGCTACCCAGTCTTTAAATTGCACAACTTCGTCGCCAATCATATTAGTAATATCAGCAGCAGCACGTTCACGCTCTGCTAAGTTCGCTTCGACAATACCTTGTAAATCATCAATATCATATAGGAATACATTTGGTAGGTCGCCAACTCGTGGGTCAATATCACGAGGAACCGCTATATCTACCATGAATAATGGTTTTCCTTTACGTAAACGTTCCACGAATTGCATTAGCTCGTAATCAATAACATAATCAGTAGCACCTGTTGAAGTAATTAAAATATCCGCTTCTAACAAAGAACATTGTAATTCCTTCATTGATTTAGCTTCACCATGGAATTTAGCTGCTAAGCTTTCTGCTTTTTCAAATGTACGGTTAATGACAGTAACTTTCCCTACACCACTACCGTAAAGGTTCTCAATTGCAAGTTCCCCCATTTTACCTGCACCTAAAATAGCTACATGCTTGCGTTGTAATGAGCCAAAAATTTTCTTTGCTAATTCTACAGCAGCATAGGAAACGGATACCGCATTCTCACCAATCGCTGTTTCATTATGAGCACGCTTTGCAAATGTTACTGCTTGTTTAAATAGCTGATTGTATACCGTTCCTGTTGTGCCAATCTCTTGTCCACTTAAAAAGCTTTTTTTTACTTGCCCTAAAATTTGTGTTTCACCTAGAACCATTGAATCAATTCCAGCTGTCACTTTAAATAAATGTTCGATTGCCTCATCTTCTTCACGAATCGTTAAATACGAAGAAAATGTCTCCACAGGTAAATCAAACCAGTTTGCTAAAAATTGTTTCACAAAATGACGTCCAGTATGCAATTGATCCACAACAGCATATATTTCTGTACGATTACATGTCGAAACAATTACGTTCTCTAATATACTTTTTTGCTTTTGCAGCGCTTCCATTGCTTGTGGCAGTTCACTCTCAATGAATGATAACTTCTCACGTATTTCAACAGGCGCTGTTTTATAATTCAAGCCTACTACGATGGTATGCATGAATAACACCTCACACGTTCTAATTCACAAATCTCATTATAGCACAGTTCGACAAGAGTTCATCAATAATTTGTGAACATGTCATGAAGAACTGCAATTCGTCATCTACATTAGAATTATTATAAACTAAGTGTAACAAATTATACGTGTTGTTTCAAATTAAAAAACTGCCCCCATCATCGGAGGCAGTTTTCTCATTAATTTGTTATTGTAACACTCTTTATTGCAATCATATTTCCATCTTTATCGTATGCTATAAACTCAATCTCATCATTGACTTTAAAGTCCTGCATCGTTTGAACAGTTTTTGTTAACATATACACTTGATCACTACGCTTTTGCAAATCAAACTGGACATCTCCACTGATTGAATTAAAACGTACATTCATCTTCGCAACGTTTTGACAGTTACCATCAACTCGAGCACTCATTGTAATATAACCTTTTCGTAGCGAAACACTTGTCTCTTCAAATAAATCTTCTGGATTGATACAGCTCGAAGCTTGCGTTTTACATAAAATTGTATCAATTAACTTCTGGAAGACTTGATGCAATTGCATATTATCAATTGCATGGAAGTACGTTCCGCCCGTTTCTGAAGATAATTGCATTAAAGTGGCGTCATTTACTTGTGATTTTTTGCCCATACTTACTGTATATACTTTGACACCTTGCTTTTTCGCTTCATTTATAACTTTTGTCATTTTTGATTTACTTGTTTTACCATCAGAGACAACAACAATCGCTTTGGATGTTTTCGAATCATTCGAGAATTTTGTTAAAGCAATATCGATGCCTGCAAAAATATCGGTTGCACCCTTTTCTTTCGATGCTTTATAAAGATCTTTTTTCAACACATTTTCTGTTGTGCCTTCTCCAAGTACTGTTGCTTTTGTATTGGTTTCAATGACTATGTTATTTTTAGCCTTTAATTGATTGATTAGTTCAATCATTTTCTTCCCACGATAATTTGTTGGATCAACAGCTTTCATGGAAGAAGAATAATCCACTACATAGGCAATTTCTGTTGCTAAAGAACAAGAATTTATACTGAAGTATGGATTCGTGAAAATATCTTTCGTCACTGTTTTATCTTTTAAACCCTTCAAGGACGTTGCATAGCGAGGGTCTATTGGATTGACAAGTCTTGCTTCCACTTTAGATTTCCCATATATAACTGAATCAAAGTAGGCTACAGCAGTACCTGGATTTCCTGTATTATTTAATGGATCAGAAGTGTTCGTAATGAATGAAGCTGTTTTTTCTACTCCGTCATACTTAATTTTAACTGTCCCTTGATAATCTGTAATAGGCTCTCCACCAGGACGCACTAAAGTCACCATTACTTTTGTATAACGATCTTTTCCTGATGGTCTTGATGCCGCATCCGCACTTTCCTTTAGTGCCTCAACTCGTTTTTTAAAGGCCTCTACTTGTCCAAGTAATTTACCGCCTTGGTATTTTAATAATACCGTACGGTCATAGTTACTTAAGTTTGTGAAGATCGAATAAATCTTCATAACACTATCATAATGTTCTAATGTTAAATCTTTTTCGTCTGGCATTTCTTTCATAAGCTGAATAATGGCGCCGACTGGATTAATGTTCTCTACCTGTGAGGCAATATCATCGTCAATGCCCTGAATGCGATAAATAGGACGACCATCGTCAGCAATTAAATACATTATTTCCGTTTTAGCTGGCGTCGTAACAGAGTTTTCAAAACGAGTCTTTAAAAGTTCCTCAAATAAGTAAACAGAAATATTATAGTTTTCAAATTGAAGAATAGCATTTTCATAACCTAATGCCGGATATTTAGGATCAGAACCACCGTAACGCAAATAGATGTTTTGCACATTTCCTAAAACGTCTGTCACATTTGTTTGCTGCCCAATACTAAATAATTTTTTATCTGAATTAGCATTGAGAGGAACTGGGCTATAAACATCAATTAAGTTTTGCGTAAAGAACTCTGGAATATCTTCACTTTTAGGAAATTCAGGAATCACGCTACCATTATCATCTGTATTTGCTGGGTCGTATACTTGGTAATCAATACGTAATTCAGGCTGTGGTGCATAACGCACTTCTGCGTTTAGTTTCTCTCCAACAAGACACTTCATTGCTGGGTCCGTATTATTAATCAGTTCAAAAGTTATTGTATCACGTACTGATTTAGTTAGTTTTGGTGCTACCACTATAGCAGATACAGTTGAACCATCTGATTGGACAATGTCAACTGCTTCACCTGAAGTATCAACAATATTTCCGTAGGATGCCTTCACGCGGAATGAATAGGATTTATCATCAGCGATAGGATCACCATTACAAGCCTTTAAAGACACTGTAACTAGTGTTGTATCCACATTATTTGCAATTAAATCAGGCTTTTCCACCACGATACTCTGCAATGCATTATTAACATTATTTGGTCCAGTAAAATCATTTGAATTATCCTTTGGCTCTTCAAAATCAGCACTACTAGATCCCATAAAACCAGGAGGTAACGTAATACTATCATTATCACGACCAGCTGGACTACGTTTTAATCCTTGTACTGCGAAAGTGCTATTTTGAACAGCACGATAGAAAAATACAGCAACATCACCCCGTGTTAATTTTGTGGAAGGATTAAAGCTAGCAAATGTGTTTTTGCCTGTAGAACTTGTAGATAAATCATTTGAATATAAATATTGAACTGCCTGTGGCTCATCTAAATCTAAGCCTTTAAAAGCCGCGTAGATTTGGGCAAATTGGCCACGAGTTACAGCTTTTGTTCGATTCGTATTAACATGTGTACCGTTAAATGGTAAATAAAAATCACTATAGAAATTATAAGCAACACTATCTATATAAGATAAAGCATAGTTCCGATCTAGTTTGGCAAACATCAGAACAAGATCGCGATCTGTCACTTGATCATTTGGTAAAAAGTTACTTGCACTATTTAAGGACATCAGGTCATTATCGACCGCCCATGAAATAGCTTTATAATTATTGCTATTTGTTGGAACATCTCTAATTGTTGTAGCTGCTTGCGTAACAGTAGGTGTAGCTGTCATCAGTAGAAGCATGAAGCAAAGCATAGCAAGCAATGCTTTTTTTACATAGGTCATTTTTGTTCCATCCTTTCCTTAGTTAAAGAACAATATGTCATCACGATAGTTTTGTTTTAAGTCATCCTCTAAATATTTCAAGAATCGTTCTAGAACAACTGACGCCTCTGCACGCGTTAGCGGTTTATTTGGATTAAAACGACCAGCAGCATCACCAATCATTAAGCCAAGTTCATTCGCTATATAGATGCCATCTCTCGCATAATTTGGAATCTGTTTGTCATCTGTAAATTTAGTTAAGTAACCAGGATCAGGTGCTCTATTTTCTAGTCCTAAGGCACGGACAAAGATAGTTGCAGCCTGCGCTCGATTAATCGCATTATCTGGCTTAAAGTAGTCAGCTGATACACCTTTAATTATCCCTTTATTTAACGCTGATTCAATATAGCCGTAATCTTTGATAGAACGCTTCAAGTCTTTAAAAACACTTGTAGTAGGTGTCTTTTTTGATTTCTTTTCTTCAAACACACGTAAATCAACCGCTTTACCAATAGCCGTCGTAAAATCAATACGTTTCATTGGTGTATTAGGAGAAAAGAAGTTACTTGAATCTGAGTAAATACCTAAAGAATAAAGTTTTTCAATTGCTTCTTTCGCATAATGGGTTGTTAAATCTCTGAATTTAGGAATGATCAGACGTTCAATTGTCGGCATGTACTCTGTATCTAAATCAAGTGTACCCTTTTGTCCTGAAGATAGGTCGTATGTATATTCAGAAATAACATCCTTTTCACTTACGACTGCATATCCACCTTCAAAACTCCCTAAGCTACCGAGATTTTCCTCATAATTTAAAACACGTGATTTACTTGTAGATAAACGATTTTTCACATGACTTGTTTTACCATCACTATAGGAATAAACAGACTCCGTAATTTGAGTTTCTGTCGCACCCCAGAAGTTCTCATAGCCTGCATGTCGACTATCTGTTTCAATTGTTACTGTGTTTTGAACAGCATTTTTTCCTTTTCCTGTTTCAAAAGCATAGGTTTTTCTAGAAATAATATTTCCTGAGTAATAATCAGAGGCTGCACGATTATCAGTAACTGTTCCTTGTGAAAATTGATAATCGACTAAGGAATAAGTAATGGCGCCAATTGTAATTTTTTCCGTGTATTTCTTCACTTCACCATTGGATGTTTTTTGACCAAGAACTGCATAATCCACTACATCAGATTCATAGGCAATATTTCTTGTCAATGTAGCGCCATTGCTTGCTGTTAACTTCATGCTATACGTTTCAGTTAATTTACCTTTGGATTCTTTTTGTGCAATTTTAATATCTTTGCTTGTCCCTTTAAAAATAACAGGTGTCCCTGAAAGGAACACAGCTTCTTCATATGTATATTCATTTTTTACTGCACCTGTTGTTTCTAATGAAGCGGCTGATGCATTGAATGGAATAGTTGTTCCAATCAAAAAAACAGCAAGGACTAGAAACATGATTTTAGATAATTTTTTTTGCATTCGCTTTTCCTCTCTTTCACTGTGCATTTGCGTGCATAATGAAGCTTGTTTCTAATACCACTAAAAAAAATCTGCTTGTCTTGCGAATGTATACACAATTTAGCCTATTTGAAGTATCTTCCTCATCTTTAGCTTATGAAACATATTCGCATAAGACTCGCAGATTTTTTTAGTTTAATATTGCTAATCTACCAAAATAAAATGAGCTTTAACAAATCGATCTGATAATACAACTAAACGATCAGATGGCTGTAAGTCAGAAGCTTGAATCACCTTACCTGCTTTAATCAGTGTCGCTTGGTCAATATTCATATTAACCATTTCACCCGCTTCATACCAACGACCATTTTGCCATTGACTAACACTCTTGACATTAATGACTGCAGGATACGTAGATTTCACAGACTGTAGTTTACCTGCGAGCATTAGAGGGGCAACAGGTTTAGCCTTGTCTAAAATATGAAGAGCTTGTACATGGCCTTCCTTCACATAGAAATAACCATAATCTCCCTCAGATAAGTAAAGTTCAATATCTGGCATGACACTATACGTTTTATTGCCGTCATCTACCATAGCTTTCGTTGAATTACTAACCGACAGTACAGTACGATCTGCTTTCTTGAAAACATTCGATTCAATCTTCATCGCATCGTCAATTTCAATTACATATCCATCAGCTTGAGATAAGCGTCCATAATATAATTCATGACCTGCCAGATTAGGTGACATGAAGCTATCACTTGTAACTTGTACTACTTGGGCATAGTGATCACGAGTAGCCCCATCAGCCACGACAAAAGCAGTACCATATGCCATAAGACCAGTAGGTTCAATTAATCGTCCATTTCGAATTAAAATAGTCCCATTATGGAAATACATTGTTCCTGCTGTTTTCAATTTCAGTAGTTGGTAATCTGTATCAACAGACAGCATTGGTTCGTAATATGTTCTTTCATTATTTTTCAATACAACAATTTTCTCGATTACTTCCTTACCAAATTGTTTAACGGTCGCATAGTATGCTTCGCTACCTATATAATTTTTCAGCTGACCTTTCTCGATTTTCGTATTCCCAACATGGATTGGTACTTTGGATGTAAAAGGCATAGTTGAAAGATCATTTGTTGTTTGAGAGCCAAATTGCCAGTTAACAAAGGCATGCTGATTTTTCACGGTAAGCTTGTTAGCATTAGGATTGACCGCTTGTATCTCGCCTTTATATAAGTTTTCAACGAGCGTACCTGTTTCACTGATAGCTACCTTTGATATGACTGAGGAAGTTTTATTTTTGAAACTTAATTTAACTCGATCCCCAACGTATAATGCACTAATATCTGTTGCAGAAGAACCTTTTTGATAATTGGTTTCTTTGTTTAAATAATATGTCGTTTCTGCGCCAACATCTGGTTTTACCATGATAAATAAACCATTTGGATCAATACTCGTTACGACACCAGCAGTTGTTTTACCGTTACTGCTTCCTGTTGATGGTACATTTGTTTCTGTTGGTGTATGAGAGGTACCGCGAAGTTCAACAACACTTCTGAGAGAAATTTCAGCCTCGACTGCCATCCCCATCTTAAAACCCTCAATCGTTGTAGACGTATTATTAATATATAATCTAGTATTTTTATTAATATTAAACGTTACTGTTCGTCCACGATCATTTTCCAATGTAATTTTACTAAGTTGCTTTTCTATCGTACCATCTGGCTTCGTATATTCTGAAAACGTTACATCAACAAATGTCCCTGTCACTAGTTGGGCTGCTTTAGCAGATTGATTAAAGGAAAAACCAACTATCATCAGTAACGTAATCATCAGTATGTATAAATATTTTTTCAAAAAACCTGCCTCCTTACTAATTATTAGTATATCGTATTATTGGTAGTTTTTCTTATTCGAAAAGTTACATTTTAGGCCTTCTTGAATTTATTTCTAAAAACAAAAATTGAGGTAGCTTTTAACTTCAAGCTACCTTGCCTACTTCATACCTGAATATCAATTGTATGTCCGGCTGTTGGATGTGGAGCATCTAACATTTCAACTAACTGTTCTGTATTTTGCTGTTGCATTTCCATTGCCTGTTTCGTAACAGCTAAAGATACATTTTGCATAAGTGTTGTTTGGTTCATTGCCATCGATAAAGCTGCGATATCCATCTAGTCCACCTCCTATCTAATTTATCGGACAAATAGTTACATCATCAAGTATTTTCCCTAATTTTCTACACTACTCGATTGAAAATACAAAAACATCTATTGTCCTAACGCTTTAGATACAATAGATGCTTTTTACTACATTTTATTTTCGATTGTTTTCCATGCTTCCTCAAAGCCAAGTCCCGTTTCTGAAGAGAAGACAATAAGAGGATCACTTTTTTCCAACTCCAATGTCTCTTTGACAATTTTCTTATGTTTATCCCATTTACCTTTTGGAATTTTATCTGCCTTCGTTGCAATGACAATGCAAGGAATATTGTAATGCTTTAAAAAATCATACATCATACGATCATCAGCTGTTGGAGGATGTCGCAAATCTATAATTTGTACGACTGCTTTTAACTCCTGGCGTCCTGTAAAATAGCGCTCGATCATTTTTCCCCATGCCTCACGCTCTGTTTTAGAAACCTTTGCATAACCATACCCTGGAACATCTACAAAAAACAGTTGCTCTTCGATCTTATAAAAGTTAAGGGTTTGTGTTTTACCAGGCTTAGATGAAATACGTGCTAAAGCTTTACGTCCGATCATTCGATTAATGAAGGAAGACTTTCCTACATTCGAACGACCTGCTAATGCAAATTCTGGCAGTCCATCTTCTGGATATTGGTCTGGTCGTACCGCACTAATGACCATTTCGACATTATGGACTTTCATTTTTTTAAAAACCTCCGTCCAGCGCATAGGCTAATACTTCATCAGCCGATGACACTAGTTTAAATGTTAGTTGCTCACGTACACTATCTGGAATATCCTCTATATCACGTTCATTATCCTTAGGACAAATGATTGTCGTTAATCCTGCACGGTGAGCGCTTAATGTTTTTTCTTTTAAGCCGCCGATTGGCAATACACGGCCACGCAGGGTAATCTCACCTGTCATACCTACCTCGCGGCGAATCGGGCGATGTAGAATAGCCGAAACGATAGCAGTTGCCATTGTAATACCAGCTGAAGGTCCATCTTTAGGTACAGCACCCTCTGGCACATGGATATGAATATCATGTGTATCAAAAAATTCTGCATCCACATTAAGGTGTTCCATCTTCGTGCGCACATAGGATAATGCTGTTTGAGCAGATTCCTTCATTACTTCACCAAGCTTACCAGTAAGTTGTAACTTCCCTTTACCTGGTGTTAAAGAAACTTCAATTTGTAATGTATCTCCTCCAACTGTTGTATATGCAAGTCCAGTTGCGACACCCACTTGATTTTCCTTTTCAGCCTGTCCATAGCGGAAACGATGTTTACCGAGCAAATCTTGTAATGATTTTGAGCTTACCGTTACGCGTTTTTTCTCACCAGATACAATTACTTTGGCAATTTTACGGCAAAGCGTAGCGATTTGTCGTTCTAAACCGCGCACTCCTGCTTCCCGAGTATAATAACGTATAATATCAGTAACTGCTTCATCTTTGATTACCACTTGTGTTTTTTTCAAACCATGTTCTTTAAGCTGCTTTGGTATGAGATGATTTTTTGTAATTTGAGCTTTTTCTATTTCAGTATAGCCTGCAATAGAAATTACTTCCATACGATCCAATAATGGTCCTGGGATGCTACTTAAATCATTGGCAGTTGCAATAAATAACACATTAGATAGGTCATATGGTTCCTCAATATAATGATCACTAAATGTATTATTTTGTGCAGGATCTAAAACTTCAAGCATGGCTGCTGCTGGGTCACCTCTAAAATCATTCGACATTTTATCGATTTCATCTAATAAAAATACCGGATTAATGGTACCTGCTTTTTTCATTCCTTGAATAATACGTCCTGGCATTGCACCAACATACGTACGTCGATGTCCGCGAATTTCCGATTCATCTCGAACACCACCTAAAGAAATACGAATAAACTTACGATCTAAACTTTCGGCAATGGAGCGAGCTAATGATGTTTTACCAACACCTGGAGGCCCTGATAAACATAAAATAGGCCCTCGAAGTGAATTTTTCAGCTGACGTACTGCTAAATATTCTAGAACACGTTCTTTGACTTTTTCTAATCCATCATGATCACGGTTTAAAATATTTTCAGCATGGGTAATATTCATGCGATCCTCTGTAGCATTTGTCCACGGTAATGAAATAAGCCAATCAATATAATTGCGAATAACACCGCTCTCTGCACTAGCTCCAGGTATTTTTTCATAGCGATCCAATTCTTTCAGTGCTGCTTCCTTTGTTGCTTCTGGCATACCAGCTTCGTCGATACGCTTCCGTAATTCTGCAACTTCTCCAGTTTTCCCTTCGCGATCTCCCAGCTCCGTTTGGATAGCTTTCATTTGCTCACGTAAATAATATTCCTTTTGCGTACGCTCCATTGACTGCTTTACTTTGGAATTAATCTTCTTTTCTAGATCCAATACTTCCTGTTCATCATGCAAGCGAATAATTAAATGATCTAGTCGTTTTTTAACGCTTAGCATTTCTAATACTTCTTGCTTGTCGGCAATTTTAAAGGGCAAATGAGAAGCAATAATATCTGCTAAACGACCAGGTTCTTCAATATCCGTTACAGTATTGATCGTCTCTGTCGTGATTTTATTGGAAGATTTTGCATATTTTTCAAAATACGTCAACAATGTCCGCATCAACGCTTGTGTTTCTACATCTTTTTCTGTTGACTCCTCTTTAATCTCAATATCGACAACCGTATACTTCTCCAACGCACGATAGTTTTTCCACGTTGCACGAGCAACTCCTTCTACAAGGATACGTAATGTGCCATTTGGTAATTTAAGCATTTGTTTGACATAGGCAATTGTACCAACTGAATACAAATCTTGCTCTTCAGGTTGTTCATCGTGCATTTCTTTTTGTGTTACCAATAAAATCATTTGGTCCTCTAACATTGCCTGCTCAAGTGCCGCTACAGAACGATTTCTACCCACATCAATATGTAACACCATCGATGGGAATACTAAAAGTCCACGCAAAGGCAATAATGGTACATTTGTTGTTTTTTGTATTGTCACCATGCGGGCATTCACCTCCGTCAAAATTTTCATGTTAACATCCCGCGCTACTAGTATGTGTTTAAAAAGTTGATTCACACTAGATATTGAAGCGAGCCAAAAATTTCTTCAAGTTACAGCTGCTTTATGTAGGAATGAATAAAAAGCTGACTGTCGATATGTGCGAATATTGCACAATCGAAGTCAGCTAATTACTCTCTATCTCACAACGGTAGACAGCCACGTCTATTCATTATGCTGAAGTTTTAGTGTCGCTACCTTCATCGAGTTCAGTGCCATCTTCAAGAAGCAATTTCGGTTTTTCTTTATCCGTAATTGTTTTTGCTGTAATGATACATTTTTTTACGTCTTCACGTGAAGGTAATTCGTACATTACATCAAGCATTGTTGACTCAATAATTGAACGAAGACCACGCGCACCTGTTTTACGTTCAATTGCTTCCTTAGCAATTGCCACAAGAGCATCTTCATCAAATTCAAGCTCAACGCCATCTAATTCAAGCATTTTTTGATATTGCTTGGCTAGTGCATTTTTCGGCTCTGTTAAAATTTGTACTAGTGCTGCTTCATTTAATTGCTCCAGACTCGCAAGTACAGGTAATCGACCAATGAACTCTGGTATTAAACCAAATTTCAATAAATCCTCCGGAATCAGCTTGGACATGATAGAACCTTCATCTACATCTACTTTATTAGGATCTGAACCGAATCCTATTACTTTTTCACCCTGACGTCGTTTAATAATGGTTTCAATACCATCAAATGCACCGCCAACAATGAAAAGAATATTGGTTGTATCGATCTGTAAAAATTCTTGATGAGGATGTTTTCGTCCTCCTTGTGGTGGAACACTTGCAACTGTTCCTTCAAGAATTTTCAGGAGTGCCTGCTGAACACCTTCGCCGGAAACATCTCGTGTAATAGATGGATTTTCCGACTTACGTGCAACCTTGTCAATTTCATCAATATAGATAATCCCTTTTTCAGCGCGTTCGATATCATAATCAGCTGATTGGATTAACTTTAATAAAATATTTTCAACGTCCTCACCAACATAACCTGCTTCAGTTAAAGAGGTAGCATCCGCAATTGCGAATGGAACATTTAAAATACGTGCTAACGTTTGAGCTAATAAAGTTTTACCGCTACCAGTTGGGCCGATTAACACAATGTTCGATTTTGCTAATTCAATATCATCAATTTTACTATTCGTATTGATACGTTTATAGTGATTGTAAACTGCGACTGCCAATGCTTTTTTAGCACGCTCTTGTCCAATTACATACTCATCTAAAATCGTTAAGATTTCTTTTGGTTTTGGAATATCTTGGAATTCAATTTCCTCTTCTACACCTAGTTCCTCTACAACGATCTCTGAACAAAGCTCGATACATTCATCACAAATATAAACACCTGGACCTGCAACTAATTTACGCACTTGTTCTTGTGGTTTTCCACAAAATGAGCATTTTAAATTGCCTTTTTCATCATTAAATTTGAACAATATGTTTCACCCCTATTCAAGCAACAATCTTACAAGATTATTGAACCTTTATCAAATAAATTGTCTGCATCATTTACGCCTCAGTAATTATGCATGTGTAGATTATAACGCATCGACATGTACTTTACTTCAATTGTCTTTCGAAGCATGCTATAGGAACCTACTTACTTCGCCACCTTATACTGCTATAAAGTTACATTTATTCACTTCCGACACACTACAAACTACTGAATCTCTATTTATAAATCTACTACATTCATCAACCAAGGGTATATCACTCAAAAAATAAATTTTATTTAGTTAGAACCTTTCTGAATGAAGTTAAGTTTAGCATCGAATCAATTTCGCCTTGACTCTAATAGCGCTAGGACTTCAATCAAAATCCTTGACGCCTGCCAGCAGGCACTATCTTCATCCAGTCGTGGTTTAAACACACACTAAAAGGTTAAAAGGTTTACAGCTCGCCATCTATGTGAGATGGGAGTTTTTTGTACCTGACATTATACTTTGGATACAAAAACATCTGCTGAATGAAGATAAAAACTAAAACAATACTATGTATAAGTGAAGTATAAAGTGAATTAATGTTAAGGGGACTGATTTCTAAGAGTTTATGTGATAAAACAAGGCACGGATGAATGCCGTACCTTGTTTTTTTGGGCTATCTAATTACACAAAATCTTATTCAGTAATTTTAGCGTTTTCTACTAAAAATTCAACTGTTTTTTGGATTTTGATGTCGTTTTCAAGTACTGCTGTTCCACCTAAAGCACTTGTGATTTGATCTTTAGTCATGTTAAATTGAGCAGCCATTTTTTCTAATTCTGCTTCAATATCAGCTTCAGATGCTTCAATTTTTTCTGCTTCAGCAATTGCTTCAAGTGTTAATGATACACGCACACGGCTTTCAGCTTCTTCTTTCATTTGGCCACGTAAGTCTTCTTCTGATTGACCAGAGAATTGGTAGTAAAGGTCTAGGTTCATACCTTGCATTTGTAAACGTTGACCAAATTCTTGTAACATACGATCAGTTTCAGAGTTGATCATACCTGCTGGTACTTCAAAATCAGCATTTTCAGCTGCTTTTTCTACAAGCTCATCACGAAGAGCTGCATCTGATTCTGTTTCCTTTTGAGCTGCAGTTTGTTCTTTAATTTTAGCGCGTAAAGCTTCAACGCTTTCAACTTCTGGATCTAATTCTTTTGCAAATTCATCATTTAACTCAGGAAGAACTTTTGTTTTAACTTCTTTCACTGTTACTTTGAAAGTAGCTTCTTTACCAGCTAATTCAGCTGCATGATATTCTTCTGGGAATGTAACAACAACATCTTTAGATTCGCCAGCTTTAACACCAACTAGTTGCTCTTCAAAACCTGGAATAAATGAACCTGAACCGATTTCTAGTGGATAGTCTTCACCTTTACCACCTTCAAAAGCTTCTTCACCAACGAAACCTTCGAAGTCGATCACAGCTGTATCACCTTCTACGATTGCTTCGTCTTCTTTGATTTCAAGCTCTGCTTTACGAGCTAATTGATCTTGAATTTGTGCATCTACTTCTTCATCCGTTACTTCTACTGGAAGTTTAGATACTTCTAGACCTTTATAGTCTCCTAGCTTTGGTTCCGGTTTCACTGTTACTTGTGCAGTGAATGTGAAATCTTGGCCGTGTACAAAGTTTTCTGTACCAGCGATTTCTGGGTAATCAACTGGCATAATTCCAGCTTCATCAATTGCTTTTGCATAAGATTCAGGAACGATGATTTCTAATGCATCTTGGTATAGAGATTCAATACCAAAACGTTGTTCAAACATTTTACGAGGCATTTTACCTTTACGGAAACCTGGTACGTTAATTTGTTTTACAACTTTTTTGAACGCTTGGTCCATTGCTGCGTCGATTTCTGCAGCAGGTACTTCGATTGTAAGAGTACCGATATTACCTTCTTGTTTTTCCCATTTTGCTGACATGTATAAATACCTCCAAATAAATAATCAAGTTTAGATGTTAGACAATTCATTCGTAACTACGATTTTGACAACCATTTTAGTATAACATAGATGTGTATAGTTTCAACTTATTTCATACCTAATGTAGTTCTGTTAACTTTTCTAACATTTGTAAAAAGTCAATGATTTCATAGTCCATTTCTTGTACATTTCCAAGCATCGCTAAGACAAAATCAATATAACTATAGGCAACATCATCTGCTTCGAACGGGTGCCATTCAAATGGATACGTTACAATCGCATGCTTTGCCATTAAATATTGTACCATTTCTAACGTTGATGGGTCTTGTTCTAGCTTCAATTCTAGTATATTTTTTATTTCTCCATACTGCGGTAGCTGGTTAGGCAATACTAATTCAGTAGGATTAACAATTTTGGTTTGATTAAATTTGGCCACTGTAACATTGATAGCTACTTCTTGTTCTACTAATAATATGAGTGCTAGACTTTGGACAAACGGATGGATCGTGGAACATTCAATAATCTCTTTCAATGGCTCTTTTAGTTGTCTTACATTTGTATCCATCAGTCGATGTAAGCGAATGGATTGCTCATTTGGACTAAGTGCCCCAAATTTCTCAAGGTCATATTCCTGTTCTTCTATTAACCGTTGTGCATTTTCTTTTTTTTCTAGATTCTTAGACACTTCACTATTCAAATTTTTTAAACGTTCAAATTTTTCAATTTGATCCTGAGGCAAAACATTTTCTTCAAGTAGGGTTGTAATTAATGACTCTACTTGATGGTATTCTTTTAACTGCATGCATACGGTAATGTACAATTCCATGATTTCTACATAAAATGACGTACCCATTGAAAATAATTGCTCACAAACATTCTTAGTCTTGCTATAGTCCTTTAATTCATACAAGGCAAAAGCATAGGCACTAAGAGCAAGTTCATCTCCAGCTTCGTACACAAATGCCTTTTCAAAACTCGCCACCGCTTTTTCATACTGAAAATTTTCAGCAAACATATGTCCTTCACGTATTAAAGTTTGGACAGCGCCCGGAAAAACAACAACATTGTCATGTTTAATGACATGACGCTTTCTTTTTGTCATTTTTCTCACCTCTTTGTTCTAATTTTTCATTTCTGCTATTTACTAAAAAATCCACAAGTTTCTTGTTTTTAACAAAAAATTATTGCTTTTGCATTCATATTTTGTAATAAATTGTATTATAATTAGAATAGTCTAAAATTTATCACAATTCGCAGACACTCCCCCTTTGTTGTCTGCATCAAGAAAATCAAGTTCTTACACAAGGAGTGGAATCCATGCAATTACTTGATACAATTACAGAGTTTGATCATTGTATCTCATCTACATTCGAGGCATTATCGATTAAAGTCATTTCAATTTCTACAACGGACGGCCCTTTTCAAGATAAGCCGATAGAATTTGAACTTTTAACACGCACCAAAATTGATGTCTTCACACAAGAAGCCAGCACCTATATTTTAAAAATCCAAGGGTGTATTCCTGGATCTATTGCACTTGGTCATCAAAATGAGTCTCTTTCCATTATTCCTCAAAAAGTAAACATTGAATGTAACTACAAGCTGTTACATGTTGATAAAAAAGATATGCAGCAGATTTTACAGCATCCTGAACCAAATCGTCACTATAGTGAATGGCTCATTGATGCAATCAAAAATGCCAATATTCTTGTCGAGTTAAAGACAAATCAACACACGCTCACTGAATGGCCAATTGGCATTAAATCAGCAGTCATTATTTAGCTAGACAAAGACATACTTAAATAGGTATGTCTTTTTTATTGTTCACATTTTAGTTTTACCATTTAATTGCGTTTCTATCATAACAACTTTCTATAGTTTCTGGAAATAATATTGTAAAAATTATGTTTTAAAGAGGACATTCTAACTGTGCTTATTTAAAATGAAGGTTTCAAATTTATCCCTTCGAAATGAGATGGCGCTATAATATATAGTACAAAAATAAGTTGGGGGCTTTTTTAACATGGATATTAAAGAAACATTACAGTCTTTTTCAACAATGACACTGTCTGAGCGTCAGACATTTATGTTCCAGCATAGTGATTGGCTATTACAGGAGATGTTAACCCATATTGGCTCAGTTGATGCCGAATTACGAGACCACCTCATTTATCGCACCTTTGTTGATTTACTAAGTGATAATTTATTGAGTTCTCAACAACTTCAATATTTGTTTGATACAGTTACAGGTGAGGATTTTTTATATTTACATATCGGAGATAAAACAGAGGATAGTGTCTTTACTCGTTCGTTTTCCGCTTTACTAGTTGCAGGTCTTCTTGCAAAGGACGCTGAATTACTCGTTTTAAGAGAGGAAGACCTAGAAGTGTTCTTCAAAAAAATTGGCCGTTATTTGTTATTAGAACAGGATACGAGAGGATATGTTCAGGAAAAAGGTTGGGCACACAGTATTGCACATGGTGCAGATTTAGCTACAACAACAATAAAACATCCAAAATTCGATTTACAGTATGCACCATCCATTTTACATGCATTAAAACTTGTCACTTGGAAAGAAACAGTCTTTGTTAACGATGAAGAGGAACGTTTAATTAATATAGTGGATGCGTTATTACTTCGGAATTACTCAGAGGAAGCACTGATCGAATTTGTTGAGCAGGCTTTTGATAAATTCGAAATGCATTTAATGACACAAGGTTATAATGAGCTCTTCTTTAGTGGCAGAACTTGTACCTTAAACTTTATGAAAACACTGTATTTTTCTTTGAAAATGAATAATAAAGCTCCACAGCTTCAAAATACGATTTATGGACAAGTAGCCAAATGGCTGAAGCTTGGTAATTGACAGGTAATTTTAAAAATGCTGAATTACACCGCTTAATTCTTGATAACATAATTTTTTTCTAAAATACTAGCAAACTAAGAACGGTCTTAGTTTGCTTTTTACTTTTCAGATAAAACAAATGAAGTAAAAATATGGATATTAAAGAAAAACAGTTATTATATTAACATAATTAATATTTCACTCCATTTATTCCCTCCTTACTCATTCCTTTCATTGAAAATTCAACCTATTGTTTCCATAAAACGTCATTGCATCTACTCCTTTTTTGGATAAAAGGCAAATAAAAAATCCCAATAGGACTGGTATGACAATGATTTTATTACAAAACAGCGTCTAAAATGTGAAATACCATTTTTCACATTTTAAATTATTTACTTAGGTAAACATCAGGAATGCAGTATTTTCAACGTTTCCACAGTGTTTAATAAATAAAACCTATAAATACCAATACTAAAATAACGATTTTTGTTCAAAAAATGTTCAAATTCAATACCGCTATACTATCATTTTCATAACAAAATTATGTTTTTTCTTAAAAACAGGGCGTATAATCCAATGTGCAAACAACGAGAGAATGTGGCAATCGTAGTTAACCAAGTACGTATTTAAACGATTGTGCACATCATTGATTTTGCTAACGCTTGCATCAGATCAATCAACACTAGATATTATGTTTCATATTGAACCATGCCATTGTAATTTCTTATGTTGTTGATTGATACGCCAAGATAAAAGAGGTGACCTCAGTATCAACTATTTGTAAATGTGACACTGACAAAAAACACATGAATTTTATGAATAGCCGTTCTATAGAAAGGAGTCAAACATGAAGAAAAAATTAAGTTTAATGTTAGTAGCATTGAGTGCGATTGCTCTTCTTGCTGGATGTGAACCATTAACAGTGTTCAATCCAAAAGGACCTAATGCTGAAACATTATCAAACACAATTATCTTATCCATTATTACAATGGCCTTTATATTGCTAGTCGTGTATGTGCTTTTGGCTTTTATGCTTACAAAATATCGTGCATCAAAAGCTGCTGCAGATTATGAGCCTCCTCATGAAGAAGGAAGCCATCTGCTTGAAATTACATGGACAGTAATTCCAATTATTATCGTAGCATTTTTAGCTGTTGTAACAGTAAGAACAACATCTACAGTAGAAGCTCAACCAGCAGGTTATGACGATAAGGAGCCTTTAGTGATTTATGCATCATCATCAAACTGGAAATGGCATTTTAGTTATCCAGAAGAAGGTGTTGAAACAGTTAACTATGTAAACATTCCGGTGGATCGTCCAATCGAATTTAAGCTTTACTCATTTGGTCCAATTACAAGTTTCTGGATTCCTCAATTAGCAGGTCAAAAATATGCTATGAGTGATATGTTAACAACAATTCACCTTGCAGCAGATGAAGTTGGTTCATTTATGGGACGTAACTCCAACTTTAATGGACGTGGCTTTGCAGAAATGGAATTTGAAGCACAATCTATGACACAAGAAGACTTCGATAAATGGGTTGCTGATGTTAAAGCGAAAGAGGCACCATTAACAGAAGAAAAATTTGATGAGCTTTTAGAGGCAGAACATGTTGGTCGCCAAAGCTTCTCATCTACACACTTAGACTTTAGACCAGCTCCAATGGAACATGGTAAACACATGAATATGGATGAAATGGATCATGGAGATATGTCTGAAGAAGACATGAATAATGAACATTCTGGTCATTAATTTGATTTTAACGTTGAACGAATCGAGACATTAATTTTTAATTCTGAAAGGAGCGCATCCAATGAGTATGGAAGAATTATTCCATCCAATGCAAGAACCGATGATTTTAGCGGCAGCTATTAGTATCGTAGTTGGTGCAGTGGTTATCGTAGCAGGCCTTACTTATTTCAAAAAATGGGGCTATTTCTACAAAAACTGGCTATCAACTGTTGACCATAAAAAAATCGGGATTATGTATATCGCAGTAGCTTTATTAATGCTATTCCGCGGTGGTATCGATGCACTATTAATGCGTGCACAAACAGCCGTTCCAGATAACGGACTTCTTGATGCACAACACTATAATGAAATTTTCACAACACACGGTTTATTAATGATTCTATTTATGGCGATGCCATTTGTTATCGGCTTAATGAACATTGTCATTCCACTTCAAATCGGTGCACGTGACGTTGCTTTCCCACGTCTAAATGCTGTCAGCTTCTGGTTATTTGCAGCAGGTGCTGGTTTATTAAACTTATCATTCATTATCGGTGGTTCACCAGACGCTGGTTGGACAGCCTACTTCCCTCTTGCAAGTACGGAATTTAGTCCGACTGTAGGGAATAACTATTATTCTTTAGCCCTTCAATTATCAGGTATTGGTACTTTAATGACAGGTGTTAACTTTATCACGACGATCATTAAAATGCGTGCCCCTGGTATGACATTAATGAAAATGCCAATGTTTTCTTGGTCTATTTTAATTACAAACATTATTATCGTATTCGCGTTCCCAGTATTAACTGTAGCGCTTGCTCTGATGATGTTTGACCGTCAATTCGGCACAAAATTCTTTGCGATGCAAGACGGTGGTATGGATATGCTTTGGGCCAACCTTTTCTGGGTTTGGGGACATCCTGAGGTTTATATCGTTATCCTACCTGCTTTTGGTATTTTCTCAGAAATCATTGCAACATTCGCACGTAAAAACTTATACGGTTACAAATCAATGGTGATGAGTATGGTGGTCATTTCCCTACTATCATTCGTAGTTTGGGCCCATCACTTCTATACAATGGGTCATGGTGTAATGGTAAACAGTGTTTTCTCTATTACAACAATGGCAATCGCAGTTCCTACTGGGGTTAAAATATTTAACTGGCTACTCACAATGAGGCACGGGAAAATTCAATTTACAACACCGATGCTTTATGCACTTGGCTTCATTCCTATCTTCACAATTGGTGGGGTTACAGGGGTAATGCTAGCGATGGCAAGTGCTGACTACCAATATCATAATACGATGTTCTTAGTTGCCCACTTCCACTATGTATTAATTCCAGGTACAGTATTTGGTGTCCTTGCAGGTTACCACTACTGGTGGCCAAAAATGTTCGGTTTCCGTCTAAATGAAAAATTAGGGAAAGCTGGTTTCTGGTTCATTGCCATCAGCTTCAACGTAACATTCTTCCCATTATTCATTTTAGGTTTAGATGGATATGCTCGTCGTATGTACACTTATTCTGAGTCTACTGGTTATGGTCCATTGAACATGTTATCGTTCGTCGGTGCTCTAGGACTTGCAGTCGGTTTTGCTTTAATCGTCTACAATATTTACTACAGCTGGAAGCATATGCCTCGCAATGAAAAGGCAGATGTTTGGGATGGTCGTACACTTGAGTGGGCTACTCATTCTCCAGTACCAGAATATAACTTTGCCGTAGTGCCTACCGTTACTCGCTTAGATGAGTATTGGTTCGCGAAAAAAGAAGGTCGCGATATTACTGCAGGTACAATCGAAAAAATTCACATGCCAAATAATACAGGCACACCATTCTGGATGAGTGGATTCTTCTTCCTTGCAGCATTCTTCGCTGTATTCAATATGTGGGTGCCAGCCATCATTAGTATGCTTGGTGTATTTGGCTTCATGATCCATCGTTCTTTTGAAAAAGACCATGGTCGTTATATTTCAGTTGAGGAAGTTATGGCAACTGAGAAAAGCTTGAGAGGTGATAAATAATATGAAAATCGATTCTTCACTTCCATTAGAATATAGTACAGAGGAAAATCGCCTAAAAATCTTTGGTTTCTGGATTTTCCTTGGCGCCGAGATCGTGTTATTTGCCACATTGTTTACTGTGTATTTCACACTTCACACACGGACAGGTAGTGGCCCGAATGGTGCTGAAATCTTTGAGTTAACTCCTGTTCTATGGGAAACATTCTTATTATTAACAAGTAGTTTCACAATTGGTCTTGGTGTTCATGCAATGCGTATCGGTCGTAAAAAAGCGATGATGACATTCTTTATCATCACTCTACTACTAGGCCTTGGCTTCTTAGCCATTGAAATTGATGAATTTGTCACATATGTACACGAAGGTGCGACGATCCAAACAAGCGCATTCTTATCGTCCTTAATGACTTTACTTGGAACGCACGGTGCCCACGTAACATTCGGTTTCTTCTGGGGCGTAGCTATTTTAATCCAAGTAGCAAAACGTGGCTTAAACCCACAAACGGCTAATAAAGCGTTTATCTTCTCACTGTACTGGCATTTCCTAGACGTTGTTTGGATTTTCATCTTCAGCTTCGTCTACTTGAAAGGACTGATTAGCTGATGAAGGAATTATTCCCAAAACAACATGTGATGGGCTTCGGCTTCTCACTATTACTAACAATCGTAGCTTTAGCCGTTGTTAAATTTGATATGTCTCTTAATATGGCATTTGGAATTTTACTAGTAACGGCTCTTGCACAGGCAACTGTACAATTAGTATTATTCATGCATATCGGTGAATCTGAAGATAAAAAAACGTTATATACAACCATTTTATACTCAGTATTCGTAGGTGTTGTGACAATCATTGGTACATTATTTGCTATGATCTGGGGTTATAATTGATCCATTACACTACGGTGTAAGCAAAAGGCTGTCTGAACTTATCGTCCTTGTATGATAAGTTCGTGACAGCTTTTTTGTTTTATCCCTATTCATTTGGTAATTATCACGTTTACCACTTACAAAAGTAGGAATAATGTTATTTTTTTAATAAAAAAATAGTTCTTTTCTAACAATTTATGAAACTTTTCCTTTTCTAGTGCGTATAGTAGTAGATAGTGTTTTTTACCAAGAATAGGAGATGAAAGTAATGAAGAAAATTTTTAAAGTATTAGCAGTCGGAACACTAGCGTTGACACTTGCCGCTTGTAATTCAAGCGCTACGCCTACGAAAGACACAACTAATAAAAGCAAACTCACTTTAGAACAAGTGTATGACAAGGCAGTAGATCGCCAGGCTGATATTCAAAGTGCAAGTGCTAAAATGGATATGACACAGGTGACAAAGGTTGGGTCTGGTGAAGAAGCAATGGAGTTTTCAATCGACTCCAAAATGGAGATGGATATCATCGTTGATCCACTTGCAATGCATTTATCAGGATCTATGACAATGCCTGATATGATGAATGAAAGTGAAGAAACAATGGACATGCCAATTGAAATGTATATGAAAAAAGATGCAGGCTTATTTATGAAGGATTCGACAACAGACAGCTGGTTAAAGCTCCCTGATGAGAACTTTGATGCCATATTAGATCAAACGGCGGCTTCTGCTGATGCGAAGGAACAGCTAGAACAATTGAAAAAATTCATTAAGGACTTTACATTTGAACAAACGGATGATGAATATGTCCTTACATTAGATGCAAAAGGCGATAAATTCAAAGAGCTAATCGATTCTGAGATTAATAAGTCTATCCAAGAAATGGGTCTAGAAGAAAACCCAATGGATCAACTATCAATTGAAAAAATTAACTACGTGCTACACATCGATAAAGAGACTTTCGATACGAACAAAATGGATATGAATTTTGACTTAAAAATGGCCGTAGAAGGTGACGAATTGTTAATGAATACAAAATCAGTCGTTACGTATACGGAATTTAATCATCTAAAAACAATTGATATACCTCAAAGCATTATTGATAACGCTCAAACAATCCAATAATAAAAGAACCTGCTTGTCGACTAGCACAAGCAGGTTCTTTTACTCTAAACTATTTAACCACTAACGAACAATCAACACATCACAAAGCGCATGACGTACGACTTTCTCTGCCACAGAGCCTAACATCATTTTTTCCATACGATTTAACCCAGTTGCACCACAAACAATTAAATCAACCTGAGGTAATTGTGTTAAAATACCTTTTGGTGAACCTGTTTCTACAATGGATTCAACCTCTTTGACTCCTGTCTGTAACGCCTCTTTTTCTAGCTTTTCCATTTTAAGAATGTTTTCCTTCTTCAATTGCTCGGCATATTTTAAGTCATATGCTGAAACTGCTCCAAACGATTTTGTATCAATGACATTCACCAATTGCAAAATAGCATTGTGTTCCTTTGCTAATTGACTAGCTCTATCCAATGCTTTTAATGATTGTTCTGAGAAATCAATTGCTACTGCGATCTTAAGATAGTTTGCCATGTTTGTCCTCCCCATTCTTCCTACCATTCCATGTTTTCTCAAATATTATATCACAATGGCGTTCGATATAGTTTATCATCCTGAGGTTGTAGATTTCCACGACCATCTGTATTATTGCTAATAAAATAAAGAAACTTTTCATCCACAAAGACATCACGAATTCTACCAAATTCTGATAGTAATTCATTGTGTATGTTCTTATTTATATCAAAAGCTAGGACTGCTGTACCTCTTAGGGCAGCGACATATAATTGATCATTTACAATAGCAATGCCTGATGGAGCCCATGTGGTAGAAGCACCGGATGTAAAAAGAGGTGTTATCATCCCCTGCTCTTTCTCCATTCCTTCAATAAGAGGCCAGCCATAATTCTTCCCCTTCTCAATGATATTAATTTCGTCATTTGCTGCATTGCCATGTTCACTGGCATACATCGTACCATCAGTAGACCATGTTAAGCCTTGTGGATTTCGGTGTCCATAGCTGTATATATAGGATTGAGGAAAAGGGTTATCATTCGGTATGGAGCCATCCAAATTGATGCGCAAAATTTTTCCTTCTAAAGCCTTCACGTCCTGTGCTAAAGAAGGTTGTGTTGCATCTCCTACCGTTGCATACAGCTTTCCGTCAGGACCTATTTTCAATCGTCCACCATGATGATATGTACCACTCTTTATTCGATCCATAATAAGATCCTGTTCGATCCATTTATTATCGCTAAACGTTAACGTAACAATACGATTAAATTGTTCCTCTTCCTCGACATACGTATAATACGCATAGGCAACTTGACTGGTAGGAAAATTAGGTGCTAATACAAATCCCAACATACCCGCTTCTGGCGCAGTTGATAGCTCCTTTTTCAGGATAATCTGCTGCCTATCAACGCTCCCTTCCGCAATTTTTACAATACTGCCTGGCCTTTCTGCTATATAAAAGACATCTCCAATTTTTTGAATCGACCAAGGTGTCTGCAATTGATCTGCTAGTATTTCAACAGAGGAATTCATACCATCTATCGCGTGATTTCCCTCACTCTCTAACCTTTTATTGGTATTATTCTTCGTTGACGTACAAGCAACACATAGAATCATTGTTAGCAGTAATAAAGGCATGTAACGTCCCATGATTAATCATCCTCTCTTTTGTGAAAAATAGAAAGAGACGCCACCTAGACGCCTCTCTTACTTTTTATACTTTCAAGCAGGATTATTTCACCAAATGTTCTTGTTTTTTCTAACACCTCTAGAAAGGCTTCTTTACGATGGATGAGTCGTTCTTGGTGCAATTTCTGATAGGAATGCTGAAAATCATCTATAGCTATTTTATCCATAAACTCACCTCATATAGTAGTACATGCTAATACCATTATAATGTTGGAAAATTCTTACGACAATTCTATTTGTATTTTTGATTACATGTTCCCAAAATAACAAGGAGAAAAGACATATAATTTCTTGCAGCAGCCATTTAAATTTATCTAGCTAATGAATGAAAAATGGAAGTACTTTTTCTTCCACAGCTTGTTCACCTGCTTGAATCCATCTACTTTTATCATGAATGTATCCATCTTTATCAAGCGGGGTTTGAAATTGGCTAACACCAGTTGCATCTAGTAAGGAGCCCTCATCATAATCTAGACCAATATTCTCAACATGCTTAATGACAAATGGCTTTTGAAAACGAATTTGAGCATCTTCATTATCAAGCTCTCCTGATGTGACGATAAAAGGGACACGTAAATAAATAGTTTCTCCTGCCTCTTTCCATAATACCGAGTCAAAGCTACCTTTATAGTACTCCCAATTCCCGCCAATCGTGAAACCCCGATCGGCAATTTTATCTCGTAAATAGCCAAACCCTATCTCTTTTCCAACAATTTTTGATTCAAATTGTAACATTTTACATTCTCCTCCTTTCACTCGATAAAAGTTTAACCTAAAAGACGCTATTACAAACTAGCTAAAAGATCATTTTGTTTAACAAAAAAATCCCGAAACCTGAGTAAATTATGGTTTCGAGATTTTCGTAAATTTTTTATAAAGGCACTGAAATATTTCGATGTAACACATATTTAGCAGCTTCTACATACTCTTTGACAGCTCTTTGACTGACTGCAGCTGTAGGAACAATACTCTCAAAACCATGATAGCAGCCTGGGTATAAGTGGAATTCAACATCTACTCCAGCCTGACATAGCTTGGTTACATATTGCAAAGTCTCATCACGAAACGGATCAAGTTGACCAACACATGTATAAGTAAATGGTAAACCTGATAAATCATCCGCTCTAGCTGCTGCGGCATATGGTGATACATTGTCGCTACCATTTTCGCCATTCAAATACATTTCCCATCCCTTTTGATTGAGTGAGTGGTTCCAGATCATATGTCCCGTAATTTCTAATGAAGATGGGGTATTATTGCGATCATCAATCATTGGATAGAGCGGCATTTGGAAACTAAGCTTCGGATAATTTCGATCACGCGTAAGTAATGCAAGTGCAGCTGTGAGTCCACCACCAGCGCTTGCTCCAGCAATCCCTAAACGGGTAGGATCTATCCCTAATTCACTCGCATGATCTGCTACCCATTTTAACGCTGCATAGCAATCTTCAAGAGGAGCAGGATAAGGATGTTCAGGTGCAAGCCGATAGTCTACAGATACCACAACACAATTCGCTTCATTGACAAAGCGCTGACAAAGCACATCATCTCCCTCTGGTGCTCCCAAGACATAGCCACCACCATGAATCCATAGCAGGCCTGGGTATATTTCCTTTTGCTCTTTTGACTTATAAATACGAAGACGAAGAGAATGATTATCATCAGGCCCTTGAATGACTTTATTTTCTACTATAATGTGCTCTTCTATTGGAGTGGGTACAGCAACGGCTGCCATTCCTTCTCTTGTAGCTTGTACATTATCCAAATCTAATGAGGGAAAAATTGCTAACGTTTCTTTTAGTTCTGAATCAATACGATGTTCCATTAAAATCCTTCCTCTCTTATTTAAATGTTTTACGATGTTAAACCGCCATCAATTGTGACGACAGCGCCATTCACATAAGAAGCTTCCTGCGAAATTAAGAAAGCGATTACATTTGCGATTTCAGTTGGGTCTGCCAATCTACGTAATGGTCCATTTTCTTCTGGACTCGATGCCAATCCTTTTGTCATGTTTGTCCTCACGCCACCAGGACAAATTGCATTCACTCGAATACCTTTAGGTCCATATTCCATGGCTGCCGTTTTAGTTAATCCAATTACACCTTGCTTACTTGCCGCATAGCCACCTAGATAGGGCTGTCCCTGTATACCGGCTGCTGAGGATGTATTCACAATGACACCTGATTGCTGTTGCTCCATTTCTTTTAATAATTTAAGCCGAGAAATGCCCCTTTAAGATTGACTGAGATTACTCTATCAAACGTCTTCTCTTCTAAATCCCCCAGTAGTGTTGGTGGGCTTAATACACCTGCATTATTGATAAAAGCATCAATCCTGCCAAATGTTTCTTTTGCAGCGTCCACATATTTTTTGACATCATGGCTTTGTGAAACATCTGCTTGGACAAAAATTGCTTGTTGGTGATGCTCCTTAACAGCATGTAGTGTGTCTTGTCCACTTTTTTCATCAAAATCCACTAAAACTAATGCATTTCCCTTAGTGGCAAGCAATTTTGCAGTCTCTCTTCCAATACCACTTCCAGCACCTGTAATAATGACTACTTGTTGCCCCATATTGATATATGCTCCCCTCTCACAAACTATGATAGTATTTTAATTTCATTAACTTAAAGCCTTCATAATTGTTTTGAACCACCTCATTACAATGTTTTGTGTAATAATCAAATCCTCCTAGATAGATTAAAAAACTTCGAGGTTTGCCCTCAATATTGGCCCCGTATACCAAGAATCACCTTTGACGTAGAGTGTTGCATTAGCAACCTCTCGACAATGTATGCTCCAAGCTTCCTCTGCTTCTATAGTTGGTTCCACAAGGTTAATGTCATGCTCATGCAAGTAATTGGATGCACTCGGCAATCCATTCGACATGCTGCTCAATAGCAATCGGCATGTTGACAAGGACAGAAGGGCTTTCTGGTCCCGTAATCATAAATAAATTAGGAAAACCTGCTGCTGTGAGTCCAAGATAGATTTAAACAGCTGCCCCATCCTTCCATTTCTCTTTTAATGACACGCCCTTCCTTCCTCGGATATCAATCTTAAACAATGGCCCTGTCATGCCATCATAGCCTGTCGCAAAAATGATGATTTCTAAATCAAAATGGTTATCCGCCGTTTGAATACCTTCTCCTGTTATTTTTTGAATAGGTGATTCTTTAACATCAACCAATAAAACATTCTCCCTATTATAGGTTTCAAAATAATCGCTATCTAAAACCTGTCTTAGGGGAGCACGCTACTCCCCTTTTTTAGAAATCCACAATTTTCTTCGCTTTAACAACTTTCTTACCCCCAGTAGGCCTTCATTAAATCTATTGACCACGCTGGCTGTTTAACATCCTCTTTAGGTAAAAATTCTTTCATTACAGGCTTTATATCTAGTATAGGTGTGCCATCTATGGCGTCTAGCCCTTTAACGATTAATCCTCTCGATTTGACCTCTAACAATGCAACAATTGTACTTCCTAATTTATTAGGTCTATTCTTACCTCTTTGTGCAAAAATGCCGACCTCAGGATAATCATGATTATTTCTCGGATGTCTTGACTCATATTGAATTTGATCGTCTGTAACCTTATCAAAATAAAAAATAATTTCTAGATGAGAAAAATCTTCTATTCCTTTTAAGGACGCCTCTTGGATATGATCAGCAAGTTCAATAGTTGAAATAATCTCTCCCCAATGATCATATTTTATCATTTGCCGATTGTTACGAACGGTAGCGATTGATTGAATAGTATATTGCATGTCTTTTATCCCCCATCTTTTCGAATATCTACTATATGTCCTTTCATTCCAGTATAGACTAAATGGACAGAAAAAAAGATGATTAACGATGTTAATCACCTGACGTGCCATAATCCTTAATGGAAACATTCACTTCACATGTAATAGGAACCTCACTAAACGTTTGATCCCATTCTTTTTTTCTTTTTTGCCATACTTTCGGGTAATCGATTCTTAGTTTATTACCAAACCCAGAAACATCTGTTTGAAATTCATGTTGCGTTTTATCTAGTGCTTTCCTCACTAATCGTTCTATCTCTTTTTCAAATACTTTCTCTGCTTTTTTCAAAAATTGATTGTCAAATGCTTTATCGGAGAGAACCCAATGTTCAGCAATTCTTCCCTCTGATTGAATTTTTATCGTAAAGGAGATTTGATCGCCTTTTACATGTGGAATAATTTTACTTTTAGCTGAAATAATTTCATACACAATGGGTGCTCCTGACTCCTCATCAAAGCCTTTGACAAGTCCACCTTTCGCATCGCCAGACATCCATGCAATTCCTTCTAAGTCACTCTCATTTAAAAATCCTCGTAGCTTTTTGGTTTTTCCTTCAATGATAGCAGCGCCTGCAAATTTTACTTCTCCATTTTCCGTACTCACATTTTGCAATAAAAAGCTAGAGTCTGAATAAAGCTTCCCCTCTAGTTTGGCTACGGTCATCGGAGGCAAAATTTTAGTCGTCCTTTCATGTCCCTCCATCATTTCTACTAATTGAAAGGCAGGAATTTTAGTTGGTTCATTTGTTTCCAGTGCCTGACTTGCCTGATCCTGAGCAATAAAGAGCAGTCCACTCGGCCGTATTTCTAATTCTCTTAGAAAAAAATCCAACGTTTGCTGGAGATTCATAGTACTAGCTAATTCCTCACCAATAATAATTACTTTGGAATGTTCAGCAAAGGAACGTTTATCAACCTTTAATAGCATATTTCGTAAAGTTGGTAACACCGCATCACCTGTCTCAGAAACATTTTTATACGCTTTTTCTGGCAATGCTCCCTCTTTTGCTCCAGAAACCGTTGTCTCTGACGTAACAAATTGATTAGTAATTGTTAGCAGCAGTCTGTTTGCATACCTAGCATCTTGTTGCTCTTCAGAGGAAACATCACCCGTTTCTAAATCCAATGATGTACCTACAATAAGGCCTAAATCCTCAATCTCTTTACTACTCCAACATCCAGTAAGAAGTAAGGTTACCGTCGCAACTAGAAGTAAATGTACACAACAATGTATTCGCTTCATGCTTTCTTTCCTTTCAATTTCGAAATAAGGAGTAAGGTTATCGGTACTAAACCAAATAAAATTAATGCAGCATGACCAATCTTATCGCCAAATGTAAAAAGATCATTAATATTTTTAGGTGTCATCGCAATAATGTAGATAATTGGCAGTAATCCATATAAGAAAGGATGCATATTTTTCTTAAACAGATGGGCTAAGCCTAAAGTGGCGGCATAATAAGTAATCGTAAAGGTAGCAAAGATTTGCATAATCCAAATTACAAGAAGAAATGACTCAAAGCGTTCAAAAATTAAACCAGGGATTTCAAAACTTCGCATTAATTCAATCGTTGGCCAAGTCCTTGTCATAACACCTTCAATAGATAGAGCACCAATGACCATCACAACTGTGATGACATAAAAGAGCAAAGGTATGGCTATACCCGCCAGTACAACCTTTACGGCTTTTGATTTATCAGATGGGTACATAAATGCCACAAGTAGTAGCATAATTTCAGGCCCTAAAAATGCCAGGGTCGCTGTTTTTATTCCCTTTAACATCGGAACAACGCCCAGACCGAGTACTGGTCTCAAATTATCAATTTCAAAAATCCCTAAGCTTAAAAAAGCCACAAGTAAAAAAATAACAAAGGTAATAGGAAAAATGATTTCAAATAAGCGTGCGATTGTATTGATGCCACCGCTTATTAAGTAAAGCCCAACCCATAAAAAGGGCAAAATAATCGCCCAAGTGGGGGTCCCTTCTAATAAGAAGAGAGAGGTTACTTCAGCCATGATGCGAACTTCAAAGGCAGAAATGGTAAAAAAGTAGGCAATTACACACGCACTTATAAACCAGCCTAACCACTTCCCTATGATATCTTGATTATATTGATAAAATGTTTTGTCAGGGTATTGTTGGCTTAGCTTCACAATGATTACACCTGCAATCATTGCAACGACACCACCTAAAAATACACTAATCCAAACATCTGGCGTTTTTACTTTTTCAACAGATGCACGAGGTAAAGTAAGAATCCCAGTGGCAAGAATATAGTTAATAATAATAACAACTGCTTGTGACGTCGTTATTTTATCTTTCATACTGCTGTTCATGGCTGTTTTGCTCCCTTTCTCTTATTCCCCTTTGCGGACCGAATCTTTTGGCTTTAACAATTTAGGACGATGCTTCATCATCTTTAACGGCATTCGTACCATAAAATCTTTCCAATCACCTGCTCGATACGGAATAGTTGGGCTCAAATATGATACACCGAAGCTCTTTAGCTTTACTAAATGACTGCAAAGGAATAAGAAAAATAGAATGATGCCATATAGTCCAAATAAAGCTGCGGAAAACATCGCGACAAAACGTAACATTCTTAGCGTGATACCAGCATTATATTGAGGGATAGCAAAAGAGGAAATTGCTGTTAATGCAACCACAATGACCATGATTGGACTAACAATTCCTGCCTGTACGGCGGCTTCTCCAATAACAAGCCCCCCAACGATCCCCATTGTCGGACCAATCGGCTTCGGTAGACGAAGTCCTGCTTCTCGTAATATCTCAATAGCGACTTCCATAATGAGGGCTTCAATCAAAGCTGGGAACGGTACTCCCTGCCTTGTTGCCATCATGGACAGCGCTAGTTTAGTGGGAATTAAACCTTGATGAAAAGATACAAAAGCAATGTACAGGGATGGGCCAAATAAAGAGATGCCTGCAGCAAAATAGCGAAGCAAGCGAATAAGAGAGCTCGACAACCAACGTTCATAGTAATCTTCTGGTGATTGCAGTAGCATATTAAACGTGACTGGCACAATTAATACAAAGGGCGTTCCATCTAAAAGAATTGCGACTCGTCCCTCTAGTAACGCAGCAATAACCCGATCAGGACGTTCGGTACTCTGCACTTGCGAAAATGGACTGAGGTAATTATCCTCCATCAATTGCTCAATATATCCCGATTCAGCAACATCATCCAAATGGATTGTTTCAATTCGTTCCTTCACCTCTTTGACGAGATTAGGCTGCACAATTTCATCTATATAGGCTAAAACCAACTCTTTTTTCGTACGTTCGCCTACTTCCATCTCAATAATCGATAAATTTCGATTCTCACCATGCTGCCTTAATAAAGAGGTATTCACACTTAATTTTTCTGTGAAGCCCACCCTTGGTCCACGTACCATTGCTTCAGAAACAGGCTCCTCAAGATTTCGAGTTTTGCCATGTGCCGTGCCAATGATAAATACATTCTGTATGCCATCCACAATTAATACAGTGGAACCAGTTAATACTTTGCCAACAGCTTTCATGACTTTCGATTCCTCTAGCAGATCGCTCACTGGTAGGATTTCATTTCTAATTGATTGTTGTAGTTCATGACCTCTTAAAACAGACGACTTTCCTGTATGTCCATTCATTAATGATTTCAAAATATGTTTGTCAATTAATTCTTTATCGCATAATCCCTTAAGAAAAACGATTGCTGCACGATTATCCGTATTTCCTATTTGAAATTCTCTAAAATGAATATCCCAATTATGGCCAAGTTCTTTCCTCATTTGTAAAAGATCTTTATTATAATCCCCTGTAAATTGCTCTAACGTTTTTTGAACAGGGATGTGTACCCTCTCACCTTGTTCACTTTTTTCTTTCATCTCAATTTTGCCATTGCTCTTATTAATAAATAAAAAAACATGAAACAATTTATAAATTAAATATGGAATAAAAAATGCTAAAAAGCCTTGTAAAAAAACTTGCCAATGTGGCATGTAGGAAATCACCTTTTCCCACATATTGATCACCCTCTTTAGTACACTTGTACAGAGTATCTCTACATGTTTTTATCTTTATCTAAGCAGCAGTATTTTAAACTTCCAATCCTCAACATTCTTTCATAACAAGACACTAACATTCGGTGATCATAAAAAACCAGCCTCAAATGAGTACTGGTACTTATAAAAGCAATCTTTAGCTTATGGTATACTAGCTACTATGAAAAATTAGAAGGTGAAATTTATGCTAGAAGTCAGTGAAAGTAAATTAGCACAATATAGTCTGCATTTTTTGAGTGAGACGCTTATTTTAGGAGAAGAAGTTTTTACACAACCTGAGGTCATGTTAGAAGCAGCCTTTACACAGCTCGCTTTTAGTAAAATTGATTTGGAACAGCAATATGAATTTTTCCATGAAAGCACTATTACACTCAATGAAGTTTTTACGTATTCGAGAGCTATTTTCGAACAGGGAAGTAACTTCCTAGAACATTCACAAAATATTGCCAAGCACTTACATAGTGTGTCACAGCATCCTAACATTAAAAGCGGAGAACTGTTTATTGGCCTCTTTGAAAATTGTTTACTATTAAATGAGGCAAAAAAGATTATCGCTATTGTCAAAATTGATGAAAAAGAAATGTTTTTAGATGTGAAAAATGAACACAATCAAATGATCGTGAACGGCGTGGATGGCATTAACGTTAAGAAAATTAATAATATGGCTATTATTGTTGATATGGGACAGGATCAATCTCCTGCTGTTTATATTAAAACAAAACGTAAGGAAGATATTGTTTATTGGCAAGAACGATTTTTAAAAATTAAGGCAGCGGATGAGCATTATTATAAAACCAATTTAGCATTAACAGAATGCAAAAAATTCATTTTAAAGGAAGAAAATTATACAAGCACAGAAAAACTTGGGCTCTTGAATAAAACACTGGATTACTTTAGAAATGAAGAGGAATTTCAGGTAAATCATTATATTGAAACTGTTTTTGAGCAAGCGGACACTACTCAAAAAGATATCATCATTAATTCGGTCAAACCCTATGAGACTGTCATTTCTGATAGTGCGCTAGAAAAGGCTGAAAAGAAATACAAACGTAAAATCAAACTGGATTCCAATATTGAAATCCAAGTAAATATTCAACATATCGACCAAATAGATGAATTAATTGAAGTTGGCTATGATGAGGCAACAAATCGCAAATTCTATAAAATCTATTTTCAGGATGAGCAGTAGAAGAGCTTGGATTAAACGGATGCGTCTGCAAGCTATCTTACGAGATTAAACATTAGAATGACAGCGTCTCTCCTAAAATCTTCAATTAGGAGAAAAGAGCTTAAAATAGTATAAGCTGCAATAATGGCTATTTTCCAAAGACTTCAGATACTAAAACAGTGAGTCCTTATCATGAATCCTCCACTCTTTAATTTCTTGAAATTTTTTTCAAAAAGTTAAAACTTTTTCAATTGGTAAAGCGTCTAATAATTGGTAACAGAAGTTAACCCAAAGGAGAATTGATAAATATGAAAAAACCTGCTAAAAAAACATGGCTATTAGCTTCAGCATTAACACTTGGGATGGCTGTTTTAACACCGCTTCAAGCTGGTGCAACAGCTGTTGAAACAACAAATAGTGTAACAATTCAAATAGAACAAAAAATAACAGGTACCATTAAATATTTTGATGGCGGCAGCATTACCCTTAAAGGAACAGATGGAAAGAACTATTACATTGGTTTGCACAATTTCTCTGATAAGCAAATCGAGCAATTAAAGCTAGCGGAGGGGCAGGAAATTTTAGTTGAGGGTAGTATTGTGAAAGATTACTCAGATTTCTATACCTTTGACGTGTATAAAAAAAGCTTACCTAAAGAAGTAACAAAAGAAGAATTAGTCCAACTAGAAAAACTTTTTTCTGACATGAAAAAGGCTGAAAAAGAAGAGAATTATGAGGAAATGGAACGAATCTATGAGGCGATGGATAACATCACAAGACCTTATGAATTAGCAAATTGGCAGCCTGAGCCATTTGAAGAGTTTATCAATGAAGCTGCATTCGCTGAGAAAAATATCGTTATCAAAGCGCAAGATAAAGAACAGCTGAAAACACTTTATAGTAACTGGATTAAGTATGTAAAAGAAAATAAAACGGATGAGGCATCAGAAAACATTGATAAAATTTTTACAATTCTTGAACCTTATTACCAAGAATTATATCCACCATTAACTTTTGAAGAGTACATGGCAGATATGAACGTAGATGTAACAAAAGAGGAACTTGCAAAACTTAAAACGCTCTATGAAGAGGCACAAAAAGCTGAAAAAGATAAAGACGAAGAGTTGGCCATGAAGAAATGGGATCAATTCTATGAAATACTTCGCCCACACTTTAAACCTGTTCCCTTCGAGGAATATATGACAGATATCGAATTCAGCATTAGTAATGCGGATTACGCAAAATTAAAACAACACTATGAAGAAGCAGTTGCCCTTGAACAAAAGGGTGAAGATGATAAAGCAGGCGAGCAATGGGAAGCCTTCTACAAAATTTTAGATCCTTACTACGAAGCGAATAGAGAAATTCTCATCTCAGCATCTAAATTAACATTTAACGGCCAAGATTTTATTCCAGAGCCAGAACAAACTAAATAAAATTTCAAGGGCCCTCCTATTGGTTTTAGGAGTGGCCCTTTTTGAAGTGACAATTTTGTCATGTTATCCCTGAAATAGTCATGTTAATCGATGGTTTACCCTTATTTTTCTTGTTACAGTAAATCATGGTCACAAGCACATTACGATCTAAGGAGAAAAACAACATGACATTATTAACGAAGAAAACGGTGATGTTGATGGTAATGTTAGTATTTTTTACTTTCACACCCGAATTTGGACACGCAGCATCAAATGATACAATTAGTAAAATTGATCAGTTTATTGAGGAGCAGCAAACCATTAGTAAAATCCCAGGAATTTCAGTAATTATTGTTGATAAAGGGAAAACCGTCTATCAAAGGGGCTTTGGCTTTGCAGATACAAAAACAAAAACGCCTGTTACCTCTAATACCCTTTTTGAGCTAGGCTCGACGTCTAAAGCATTTACAGGCCTCGCTATTTTACAATTAGAAAAGCAAGGTTTGTTAAAACGATCAGATGATGTCCGAAAGTATATCCCTTGGTTATCATTAACCTATAAAGGCGAAAATCAGGCTGTGACAATACAGCAGCTAATGTCTCATACTAGCGGAATTCCCTCAAATTCCATTACTCGAATCCCAGAAAGCACAGCTGATAATGCCCTTGAATTAACAGTTAAAACACTGCTGGATCAATCTCTAAATCGTCAACCAGGTAGTTCTTTTGAATATGCAACCATCAACTATGATGTCTTAGGACTCGTCATTGAACAAGTGGCAAAACAGCCATTCGATCAGTATATTCAACAGAAAATTTTACAACCTGTTGGTATGAATCAATCTTTTGTAGGGATTCACCAAGTACATTCCAAACATATGGCTTCTGGCTATAAAATAGGTCTAATGAGAGAGCAGCGATACATACCACCTATCTATCGTGGCAATATCCCTGCTGGTTATCTGATCAGTAACGCTAATGATATAGCCAGATGGTTAAAATTACAGTTAGGAAACAGTGATATCTACTCAATCAGTAACAATTTAATTCAAGAATCCCATACTCCAGATCTAACAGTGGAGCCTTTTGATACGAATACTTACTATGCAAACGGTTGGGCCGTTGTGAAAAAGGACACAAAGTCATATATCTACCATGCTGGTGAGAATCCAACCTTTTCCTCATATTTCATTATGCAACCTGACGAACAAATTGGCGTGGCTATTTTAGCCAATATGAATACAAGCTCTACAACAGCGATTGGACAAGGTGTCATGGATTTATGGGAGGGCAAAACGATTGACATGCAACATATCAGCAGCTATCAAAAGCTAGATAAAATTGTGACAATCATCTGTGCTATCATCATCGCAATCAGCATTATTTTCTGTTATCTATTCGTTCAGAATATACGCAACCTCTATAAAAAACAACGTAGTATGGCAAAGCTAAATTACAAAAAAATATTGTTATTATCTGCCCATACTATACTTGTGGCGACAATGCTGACAGCAATATTTATCACACCTAACACAGTACTTGGCGGCTTAAATTGGACATTTATTAACGTATGGGCACCAACTTCTATTACATTCCTGTTGTATAGCTCCATTTCGGCCAGTCTTCTATATTTATTATTAGGCTTTATGATTATTGGTACTAAAAGGAAGAATTAAAATTTAATAGCTTAAAAGATATACAATTAATAGCCTTATCTTGATTGAATACTGCGTGAGATGAGCTAATGGTAAAGATGCTAACCTGTATAATTCATTGAAACTACATCAATGAATTGATTCCTTCAGCCTTTGGAAAGAAGTTGTAGGAACAGACCATATCATTTTAGAGAAATATTAATACTTGGGAGCGGAACAAGCTCTTTCCGCTCTAATGTTTTTTCGTCAACAATTCTTATAGTTGGTGTAATGATTAGCGTTCGAATATCAGAATCAGGTATAAAAACCTCAACATAACCATTTACTCGCCCAGAACCGCTTTTAATAGTTGTTGCTCCTACTTTTTCATATACATTTCCAAGATTATCTTCTATGTCTACCATTAAAAATTCTGTCTCCCAGTCAAGATTTCCCTCAAAATAAAGAGTGGTTATATATTTTCCCTCTGTTATTTGATTATAAAATAGCTGGTATTGATCATTACCAAATGGTATATTTACTTTTCTTGAATAGGCTTGGGTTGGTGTAAGTTCTAATTGAAAGTCCCAATCTCCTTCTACTAGAGTCGTATTTTTCATACCTATAAAATCTTTGGGACGCCAATGTACATTTATCGTTTCATCAATTACTTTGTCTGAAATTCTCGCCGTAAACATACCAATCCAAGTAGCATCATTCTTTTTAATGATTTGATGACTAAGTACGTCTAACTTGTTTCCGTTGACTTCTAAATCACCCTTCCAAAATAGAGGAGGATCATCTATCGATTCTTCATGTTTCATTTCATAACTAACCGATACAACAGTTCCATCGAAAAAAGCTTCAGCTACTTCAATGGAGGTTCCGTTACTTTCGTCTTTTTGATTGATGATTGATGCATGATCACTAAATACTTGTAATTGGGGATTATCATTGCTATTTAATAGTTGCTGTACAATTGGTACTCGATTAGCCACTACAGGTAGCCAAATGCTACTACTAGTAAAAATGAATGTGAGCATGGCGACTATACTAACCCATTTCCATTTTTTAAATACATACTTCTTGTTTGAAGATGACCGTAAAACACTTTTTTCAATATTAAACTTTTCCCAATCAGATAATTCAACTGGTTCAATCTCTTCAACATCTATTCCGATAAAATCCTTTTCGTTCATTTAGATACCTCCCAGCTCTTCTGTTAACTTTAACTTACCTCGATATAAACGATTTTCAACAGCTGATTTAGATAGACCAAATATCTCTGCGATTTCTCCGTTGGAATATCCTAAGTAGTATTTCAATAGAAAAATTTCCTGATCGTTTTTACTTAAATTTAAAATACTGATAAACAGTTGCTCTTTTTGTACTCTTTGTTCTACAATTCTCTCTGGAAGATCCTTGCTATTTGAAATTGATGAAAGTAACTCGACTGTTTTAGGCTTATTTTGAAGACTTCTATATGTATCAATCGCTTTATATTTTGCGATAACACCAATCCATTTTTTAAAATCAATCTCATCGCCAGTAAATTGAATACTCTTTTGCCAAATGGTTAGAAATACATCGTTGATACATTCTTCAATAGCTGTTTGATTGGGCTGTAACACTTTCACTACTATGGCTTTAACATAACCTCCATATTTGTTAATCACTTCTCTTAAAGCTTGTTCTTCCTTTTTTTGTAGCTGATTAATTAATGAATACACGAAGTTAGAAAACCTCCTTTCTTCTCTACAAGTAATAACGAGCGAATGAAAAAAAACTCTCACATTATTTAATAAAAAAATAAATGATTCCTTTCCACAACAGATTGTAGTTAAAAATAGAAACGGATTAACATAGACTTACTGTTTCAAACCTGTTCCACCATCATTCATCAAAAAATTGACAATAATGATGGAGTGGATTGACAACTAACCTTTAGTTTCATTCATATCAAGTGTTTAGTGATACGCATCCTTCACCCAAGATCCCTTTTAAAATTACGTAAATACGATTCATTAGACGAATACCCTTTTCTCTTTCAACGGCATTCATACAATAAACTGAAAGAAAGGAGAGATCTTGATGGGATACTTTGGAAATATGGGTAATTTCAATTGTTGTTATGGAGGCTATGGTAACGACTATAGCGGGGGTTATAACATGAGTTGTGGTATGGACTATGGCGGTAAAAATAATAGTTCAACATTCGTTTTAATCGTTGTGCTATTCATTCTTCTCATTATTGTCGGAGCAGCTTTCGTCCAAAAAGAATATTAATATTTATTGAAAAACATGTAAAAGGGATGATCTTCATTATTGGGAGCGAATAATAATGTCGATACATCATAGCAAAAAGGGTCACTCCCAGTCTAGTGGCCCTTTTTAAATCTGTATACCCTTTGCCTTGTTCAATTTTATATTTCTCATTTCCCACATTTTCTGTAATACACATCGTTAAAGAAATATAATAAGCCAACATTTTTACTCCCAGTTACGCCCCATATCTGCTTTTACATCATAAAATTTTTTAAAAATGAAACCAACTAAAGCCATGAATCGTAAACTTATTTAAGAAAGCCAGCACTTTTTTTGTAAAAGGGGTCGAGTAATGTGAAGAAGTGGTTGCAAGAAAGGAAAAACACAAGAAGAAGAGAGAAGAGACGTAATGATCAATATTCTTTAATTGACTTATTTCTTGACGTACTTGGTTGGATACCAGAATTGCTTTTCCTCCCATTTAGAATCATTTATTGGTTGTTGAGAGGGGTTGGAAGGTTTATTGGAGAAGGTTTTAATTAAAAGCTACTCAAAAGGAAATCATTTGAGTTTTTGAACCAATACGATTGAGGCAAGGGAAAATTTTGTGGAGCATTCAAAAGGGATAAAGTCATTTAGTTGAGGCGCTGACCCTATCCCTCTATAAGTGGCATTCTCCTTTAAAGTAGATTAATTAGAGATAAATGGTGATTTTTGTACATACTTTTGATTTTCTATTTGGTTAATGATGAATGTAGCTATATCCCGATTTGTTATCTTTGTACCTGGCATATCTCTAAGATTTTCCTTTATGAATCCTACTTCATTTCCCTCTACTATAAATGGAAGTCTAATTAGTGTCCATTTGATTACTTGATTATGGCTAAGTAGATGCCATTCTTTTTTCTTATCCATCATCATTTTTGAATAAATAATTGCAAATATCTTTGCACCTATTCTATTTATAATACTCTTTGTATCTCCAGCAATGGTTAGAGATCCACCCGTTACCCCAATATAACGATCCATATGTAAATCAGACATGACTCCCAATATATTTTCCGTTACTTTACTATAAATTGGTTTTTCTTTCATTGGTTGACCAAAAGTATTGATAACGATTTGACAATCTTTTAATAGCTTTTGAAGATCCTCGATATTTTGTACATTTCCTTCTATTACCTCAATCCTACTGTCTCTGAAAACTAACTTTTCTGGGTTTCTAACAAGCATACGTACGTGATATCCTTTCTCTAATGCTTTAGAAGCAATGTAACGCCCCGCTTTACCTGTTCCCCCAATAATTGCAATCTTTTTATAAACGTCCATGATGCCCTCCTGATTATCCTAATAATATGTATACGGGAAAATCATGGTTTAGATTCAATTATTCACGTCTCTTAATCAAACGAGATAAAGGAATAGTAATTTTGTTCATTCTAGCTAGAGCTTTTGTCTATACAAAAGAAAAAGAACCACTCCCTTAAAAGAAAATGGCACTTTCAACGCCTCATCGTACTTACTTGATAATACGCTTTTTAGGTGTATTCAACTTAACTCTTGTGTAAAAATATAGATCAGTGGTTTATATTATTTACTAAGTCTTTATTATAGGCAATCCACTTCTCCATTTCTCTCTCGACAGCTCGATTTTGCCATTCAAACCAAATACCTGTACATTCACTACAGTGACTATCGACACCCTTTTTTTCATGTGTATCTTTACATGTAAACACAGTCTTTTTACGACAACTATAACAGTAAATGACTATGTCTTTATAAAATTCCATCCCGATCAACTCCTCAAATTTACACCTATTTCTTTCCTTTTTTCATCTATATTATTCTTTATAAAGAAATAAGTAAGGATGATGAGTACCATCATGTTTGTTCCTCTCCTTACTAATAAAAGCGATTCAAACCCTTACTATTAGGATTTGAATCGCTTTTTCAGTTAGTCCAATTTTCTATTTGAACCTTAAGGAGAATATAAAATCTTGGTATTGCCATACTTATTCAAAATGACCAATAAAAAAGCAATTCAAGGTAATGGTATGATATCCTATAGACTTTGATATCGTACACAATTCCTTGAACTGCCTTAAATTATTTAGACTCTACATTCTCATCAGGAGAGTAATTATACTGAGAAGGATCAACTGGCGTATAACCTGTTGGCGTATAGAACCTCAATAAGTCACCATTTACGACTCTATCAGATAACGCCAATTTATGATCTACTTCATTTTTAACCGTCTTTGCTTCCTCTAATTGACTCTCGTCTAATGGTAAGCCTGTTTTATTATCATAATATTTTTCATTAATTGAATAAATAGTAGGACTGACAAAATCGCCATTTCTAAATGGAACAATTTCATCATGCTCTTCTGATAATAAGTCTGAACCAAATTGAACAAATTGTTGTGAATCAATTCCTAGTAAATGCAATAACGTTGGCAGTAGGTCTGTTTGGCCACCATAGCTATGGTTGGTACCACCTTGTATGCCTGGAACATGTATAAATAATGGTACACGTTGTAAATTAGCACTTTCATATGGTGTAATCTCTTTTCCAATGACTTGTTCCATCGCTTTATTATGATTATCGGAAATACCGTAATGGTCACCATAAAGCACAATCATTGAATGATCATATAAACCTGATTCTTTTAATTGCTGGAAGACCTGTTGAATTGCTTCGTCTGCATAACGCGCTGTTTGGAAATAATTATCAACGCTTGCATCTCCCGTATTGGCTTTATCAATTGTCACTAAATCTTGATTCATTTTGTATGGATAGTGATTTCCTACCGTAATTAATTTTGTATAAAAAGGTTGTGGTAAGGAGCTTAAAAGACTTTGAGATTGTTCAAAGAATGGTTTATCTAACAAACCATATTCAGCCATGTCCTCGGAAGTACCTGTGTTATAGTAACTAGCATCAAAGAATTTGTCGAATCCAAATGATTTATAAATCACATTTCTATTCCAAAAGCTTCCGTTATTACCATGGAATACAGCTGATGTATAACCATAATCTTTTAAAATACTTGGAGCTGCCTGATACGTATTTTGTGCTTTAGTAATATAAGCTGATCCTTGAGGTAACCCAAATAAAGAGTTTTCAAGCATAAATTCTGCATCAGACGTTTTCCCTTGACCTGTTTGATGGAAGAAATTATCAAAATACAATGTATTCTTATCTTTTGCTAATGAATTTAAAAATGGTGTTACTTCTTCACCGTTTAATTTATAGTCGATTAAAAAGTTTTGGAATGATTCTAAATGTAAATAGATAACATTCATTCCCTTAGCTGCACCAAAATATTGGGCATTCGGCTTGGCATAGTTTGATTTTGTATAGTTAATTACTTCTGTAATATCACTACTATCAGCCAAAGCTCTCTGAGAAGATGCTTTCATCGTTTCAACTGAGTCATAAATCGTATAGTTATACATTCCTAGATATTTCACAATATAGTTTCTATCAAACCCACGTGTTAAAAGTTGAGGACGATTAGATTCAGCTAGTCCTAAATTAAGGACTGATACCGCTAATGCAAAGGCAATGATTGCCATTCCTTTTTTATAGCCAAAACGCTTCGTATCTTTTAGGATTTTTTTAGAGAATAGTAGAAAAAGCATAACAAATACATCCACAAAGAATAAGATATCATAAGGTTTTAGCAAAGAAAGAACACTGCCGCCTAAATCCCCAAAGTTCTGCGTTTGGGAAAGTGTAGGTAATGTAATGAAATCACTAAAGAATCGGTAATAAACAATGTTGGCATATAAGACAATAGACATCAATGTGTAAACTACAACGAGTGATGTGTATTTTCTTTTTCCTTTAAATATAAATGAAAATCCTAGAAATAGCATTGCTGAGCCTAGTGGATTTATTAGTAAAAGGAATTGTTGAATGATTCCTTCTACACCTAAGTCAAATTGTGATAGTTGAGAGATGTATGTTTTAATCCATAACATTAATACTGCTACTATATAAATTCCTAAAAAGTTTTGTAATAGGTTATCTTTTTTATTTACTAGATTTTTCATTTTTGCACCTACCTTTTACTGATTAAATTAAAATCTAGATATATATACTGATAAGTACTGTATTGCACTTTATAAAATGTTACGTTACAATAGCTTTTTTTGCGACCAATGTATAGTACTCCCCATTTAAACTTCTGTCAAGTTGTTAGCTATTCTTCATATAAATATTTCTAATTAACCTAAATATTGTTCAAAAAATACCCAGTAAACATGAGTTTTTAACTAAAATTTACTGGGTATTATAAGCCATAATTAACCTTTATGAAATCTGCCCCGCAATTTTTCTCATTTGGCATCAAAAAATCTTCCATTCAAATGAATTGGAAGATTTTCTGGAACACTATTTAGACTAATAAACAAGATTCTATGACATCGTTTTCTAGCATTTATACATTTCTATAGAATCTTTCTATTTAGACGCTTCAATATTTATTTGAGCACTTACTGAATCTTTCAATGATGAAGAAAGACCTCGTCTGATTAAATTTGCAGAAACAGGCGCTCTCCCCATCTCCCTTGCCCAAATTGATAATTGTCCTATATGATGAATTTCATGTGCAATGGTATGACGAATTATTTCACCCCATGTATGTGTCTCCATACTACCATCGTCTAATGGAATATGAAGTATACGCTCTTCCATACTGTCATCCCATTGGTTTACAAAGCTTTCTACTTCTAAATAAAATGCAGCTTCCAATTTACGAACCTTTTCCAAGCTACTATATTCATCAAAGCTCTCCTGAAAATCAGTTTTCCCTTGCATTAGACGAATCCAACTCCATTCAACATCAATGATATGGAAAAGTGTGTGTAGTATACTGCCCATTCCACCAGTTCGGTTTTGCAAAAGTTCTTCATCAGTCAACTCTTCACACCAACGAAACCAGTCTTCCCTAACTAGCCAATTATATTTAAAAAATGTTTGCAAAAAAGCACCTCCGTAGTTGTTGAATATTATAACTCACAATTTCTTCATATAAAGTGAGGATTCCTTCTTTGCTCTTTTCACATATCTAAATAAGCACTAAAAGTAACATAAGTATAGCAACATTTCTAAGGTCAAAGTCTAGTAATCACCACTTCTGGTTACTATTATGAATTTTTCTATAAACGTAATCTGCGTTATCTAAGTTTTTCCAGCTACTAATAAAATTTAGTATTAGCATAAAAATTCCAAATAAAATAAATGCCACCATATATTTACCTATGAAAAATAAAACAAACGTTGCAACCAAAAGTAATATCATTAAAATTATTACAAGGATTTGTAATTTCCCCCTCTTCTTCTCATCCATCTGTTCAACCTCCAATGAAAGCGCCAGTACTTTTCTAAAATGTTTCCCTTGGTTTATTTTACCATAATATATGTTAATGCTCCATAATTAACCTTATCGAATTCATTTTTTTCTAAATAGTCAATTATCTAATATAACATCCCAACATCAGAATTTCCCTTACAGATTTCCCTTACATAATCTAGGGGTGATCTGAAATTTTAAGGATGAAATAGAAATAAACAAGGGATATTTTATAGGATAAGTTAAATAATATCTTGAGGAGGTGTTGACATGAAACGCGATAAAAAAAATACAGAGTTTGCAACAGACGAGCCAACAAAACAATCATTTGCTAGTGGAGCAGACCCAAAAAAACCTAATGGGCGCAAAGAATCTACTGAAGCCCCACGCCCACAACGAGAAGAAGACCTTATTATGGATGAGAAAAAAGGTAAGTCAACTTCATTATAATGTAAGACAAGTTAGTATTTTTGACCACTCTATTAGAGATGGTCTTTTTTAATTTTCTCCACATCATGTAACCCTATATAAAGATTGAGACCACCCATCATGGAGTGGTCTTTATTAGTTTCTTTAAAGGGCTCTGAAAACTTTAAAATCCACTATGTTGCACCTGGTGATAAAGACCACCCCTATATATTTCCACCAACTTTTGTTCCCATGAATATATTTTGTGGTATATGGCATTAGTAGATAAACTGAAAGATAACACTATTGTCTATTTATCCGCTTACTATAAAGTAAAAATTTTACATAAAAGAAATTATATATAGTGTTTATAGTTGTACTCTCCCCTTATTACTTAGCCATATAATCCCCTTCTTCACCTCTATCCATTTGATAAGCCCATTAGAAAGCTTTGTTTTACCAATGATAATTTTTCATTTTTTTTAAAGTGTAAAGAAAGTATTCCCAATTTTCTAATGTTGAAGGAATACTTAAATGTTCATTCGGCGTATGCACATAAAATATATCAGGACCAATAGAAATAGCATCTAAGTCTGGAATTTTATCTACTAAAATACCACATTCTATCCCGGCATGTACCGCAATGATTTCAATATCTGTACCATATTTTTCTTTATAAGCTTCTTCAAATAAGTTTCTAAGTTTTGATTCAGCACGATATGGCCATTCTGGATAATCTGAATCCGTAGACAAATCACCGCCAAGCATACCAGTGATTATCTGTGCCTGATTAATTATTGAGTCCTTTAGGCTTTTAATAGAACTTCTTGTTTCACTTTCATACTTTATCACTGTGTCGTATGTATTAACGACTCCTAAATTTGTTGAACTCTCAACTAGACCTTCAACTTCCGTACTTCTACTTTGAACACCATTTGGTATTAACATGAGAGCAGCAATAGCTTTCTCCTTTGTTGTTTTTGAAAAAACTTTTCCCACATTAGTTTCAATCGGTTCAAGTATGATATTTATTTCTGGATCGGAAATACGTAATTCATTTTTTAGTATTCTATTCCACATTTCTATTTTTACAAAGAATTTTTCAACTATATCTGGATGAAGTTGTATCATGACTTGTGCTTCACGGGGAATGGAGTTTACTTTTACGCCCCCATTAATTTCTTGTATAAAGTAAGAAAATTCATTTGATAGATCATATAGGACTCTCCCTAATAATTTAACGGCATTGCCTCTTCCTTTATCAATAGATATACCAGAATGTCCTCCCTGTAGCCCACAAATACTCAAATTGTACGTTACAGCATTTTCCGGAGAATTGTCCCAAACAATAGGGATTTTTTGAGTAACAATAACTCCACCTGCACTACTAACTAACAACTTTCTATCTTCCTCAGAATCAACATTAATTAGCAATTTACCTTCAAGATGAACTGGGTCGACTGCATGGGCTCCTCTCATAGTTGTTTCTTCTTCCGTCGTAATAAGTACTTCAAGAGAAGGATGAGGAATGTTAGAAGAATCCAACAAAGCCAGGGAATAAGCGACGGCAACCCCATTATCCGCACCTAAAGTAGTATCTGAAGCATATAGCATTTCCCCCACAATTCTTAATTGTAAAGGATCTTTATTAAAATCATGATTGTTGCCTTTGTTTTTTTCACAAACCATATCCATGTGCCCTTGAATAATTACAGTCGGTACGTTTTCATATCCGGGTGTAGCAGGTTTTTTAATAATTACATTTAATGCTGCATCTTGTATAACTTCAAGATTACGTTCTCTTGCAAAACGAACTAGGTAGTCGCTGATCTCTTTTTCATTTGACGAACCACGGGGGATATTAGATATCTCCGCAAAATAATGAAACACAGGATGTTTCGTTAATTCTTTCAAGCTATTATACATTTTACTCACACCCTTTTCGTTTTTTATGGTCCAAAGTTAATAACTACTGCGATAATCACAAATAATATTTCTAAAGTAAATATAAATAGGAAAAGTGGCCATAAAAATTTATACCAACGATCCATAGGAATACATGCAATTCCACATATTACAGCAACCGAATTTGGCCATATCATATTGGCGAATCCATCTCCCAACTGAAAAGCTAAAACTGCAATCTGTCTATTTACTTCAAGCACATCCGCCAGTGGGACCATAATAGGCATAGATGTCACTGCCTGAGCACTTGCCGAATACAAAAAGAAATTCAATATTGTTTGTAAAACCAACATAGCCGATGCTGCAATATGAGGGGATACTCCATCTATTGTTGATGCAGTATAATGAACAATTGAATCAATTATACGGCCATTTTCTAAAACGACTAAAACAGCATTAGCCATACCGATAATTAAGACACCAAAAGTTGCATTTTTACAAGCTTCAATAAAAACTTCGGATATTTGACTAAAATTCATTTTGTTTACTAATCCAATGACTATCATCGCGATGATTAAAACCCCTGCCAGTTCCTTAAGATACCATTGATATTTAGCTGTTCCAAATACAAGCGTACAAATTGTAAGTGCAAATAAAATGATGCTAATCTTATGTCGAGTTGTAAATTCCAAATTTACAAGGTTGTTTGAACTTACATTTGATAGAAAAGAAAAATTAACATCTTTCACAACACTCTTCTCAGGGTTTGCCTTTATCTTTCTAGCATAACGCATTACATAGGTAATAGATAATGTCATGAAACATATAAAAATAATCATACGAAAACCGATACCAGAGAACATGGGAACATCAGCAATACTTTGGGCAATTCCAATAGTAAATGGATTGGTCAAAGCTGCTGCGAATCCGGTAGCTACACCTATATAGACAACCGCCAGACCAACAATTGCATCATAGCCAAGTGCTATCATAATTCCCATCATTAGAGGTATATACCCATAGCTTTCTTCATACATACCAAAAGTAGCTCCCATGAGGCCAAACATAACCATGAATACAGGTATAATTAGTATCTCTTTTCCCTTCGTCTTTCGAACAAGCGCTCCAACTCCACTATTGAAAGCACCAGTTTTCGTAAGCATAAATATAAAGCCATACGAAAAAAAGACATAGAAAATAATTTCTGATCCCCGTAACATCCCTTCGTACATACTAGTAGTTATATCAAAAATACCGACTGGAGATTGCTCAACATGCTGATATGATCCTGGAACCACAACTTGTCTTTGTGTAACTGGATCATCCACTCGCTTAAATTCACCAGCTGGTATAATGTATGTTAATAAAGAAACTACGATAAGAATGATACCCATAATGACATAACTATGAGGCATCGAGATTTTGAATTTTTTCTTATTTGATTTCTGAGACTTAACCCCCGATAAACTTACTTCACTTTTCTCCATACTTTTCCCCCAATAATTAAAACTTTTCTATATAATTGTTCATAAATAGTAAAAGACTGTATTAATGTGTAAATAAAAGAACATCCAAACTGGATAGAAAACTTTTCAGTAAAAAGTGTTTATATGCACTTCGCAAATTGTTCAATGTTCATTTCTTGTAATATATACCTCCAAATATTATGTAAAAAATTTATAACATAGCTAAATGGAGGCTAGAAGGGGATTAAACACTTTCAAAACAACGATTCTTTGCTCATGAAAGGAAAGAATATTAATCCTCTTTTGAAGAATGGTCAATTTTCATATTATAAAGAACGATCGTTGTGATAATCGCACTAAAAATAATATAAAAAGAAGGTGCTATACTCATATTCGTTTTTTGAATTAGATAAGTCGAAATAAATGGTGCAGTTCCTCCAAAACAAGCAACAGCTACGTTATAACTAAAAGAAAGTGTACTATGTCGAACTTTCACTGGAAAAATCTCTACAACAGTAGCAACACCAGGTCCTGAATAAATGGCAATTAAAAGAGCATAGATAATCATAGCAATAACAATCAAAACTGAGTTTCCTGAAGCAATCATTTGGAAAAGAGGATAAATTAAAATCCCTAGTGATATCGATGACGTTAAGAGCAGTGGCTTGCGACCCACTCGGTCAGAAATATATCCGAAAATCGGTACAAAAAATAAAATGATTAAAGGTGCGATAATTTTCGCAATTAAAGACACATTATTTGGTAATCCGAGAACTCCAGTTAAATAAGAGGGAATAAAAGTTAGTAACCCATAATATGATACCGTCCAAAAGATCGTAAAGCCAATCCCTGTTAGCATATGTTTTTTTGTATTTTCTGAATAGTACAAAAATATTTTCTATAGATTTAACTTCGTTTTGTTTCGCTTGCTCAAACTGTGTAGATTCGCTCGCATTACGACGAATATAAAGTCCAGCTATTCCAAGCACTCCCGAAAGAATGAAGGGAATTCTCCATCCCCATGCTTCTAACATTGGAGCAGGCATTGTTGTCGTTAATATGACAAATAAAATAACCCCACTTAATGAACCGATTGAAACACTTACTTCTTGGAAACTACCCCAAAATCCGCGAGATTGTTTATTTGCTGATTCAACTATATAAGAGGCTGCTGCACCATATTCTCCACCAGCAGAAAAACCTTGAGATAGTCTTGCGAATACGAGTAAAATTGGAGCCCAAATACCGATTACTTCATGACTTGGAATCACACCCATTAAAAATGTCGCGAAAGTCATTATAAATATCGTTAAAGAAAGAGCTTTCTTCCTTCCCACTTTATCACCGTAACGTCCAATCACAAGTGCACCAACTGGTCGCATTAAAAATCCAACAGCAAATGTTGCGAACGTTTGCAAAAGACTGGATAATGAATCATCTGTTATAAAAACATTAGCTGCAATAAAAGTTGCAAAATAAGCATAAATACTATAGTCAAACCATTCAACGATATTCCCAATACTTCCAGCGAAAACTGATTTACGAATTTCCCTATTATTTTTCATAGTTGTAGTGATAATAAGAAAAACCCCATTTCTTTAGGTTTATTGTGAAGAGACATTGAAATTTTTTGAAGAGATTGATTAATTGATAAAATGAATACGTTATCATTTTAAAGATTGCTTAATGGAATTAATAATCCATTAAGCAATCGTTCACTGTTTTACCGTTTTTTAGAACTTTTTTCTTTTTTGACAATACACTTAAATCATCTAGTGGATTACTTGGTAATATAAGAAGGTCTGCTTTCCTTCCTACTGCTATTACACCTCGGTCTTTAAGATCAAGACACTCTGCAGCTACCCTTGTAGAAGCTTGAATCACTTGCATTGGTGTCATTCCGACATCCTCCATAAAAAGCAATTCATCAAAGTAAGCGTCAGGTCCAGTTACTGAAGATCCCGCATCCGTACCAGTAACTATTTTCACACCGAGGTCAATTGCAATTTTCATCATACTGCGATGTGGATCTAACACTTTTTCAGATTTAATTCGAACCCATTCCGGGACACGTTCATCATATGCTAGACGTTTGTATACTTCCAAAGTCGGGATTAAATAAGTTCCTTGTTCTTTCATTTGACGTAAAGCTACTTCATTTGCGTAAATACCATGTTCAATCGTATCTATTTTAACTTCTAAGCAAGTTAGAATTCCTTCTAGTCCCCCTGTATGGGCAGCAACTTTTCTATTACGTTTTTTTGCTTCTTCGACAACAGCTTGCAACTCAGATTTCGTTAACTGAGATGAACCTGGTTCTTCTCCAAAAGTTGTCATTCCACCGGTTGCCATTACCTTTATAAAATCAGCGCCATCTTTAAACAATTGTCTTGTTGCTTTTCTTGCTTCATGTGGACCGTCAATTTCTTTACAAATATGATACACATGTCCACCAGTCATTGATAAAGCTTCACCACAACAAATAATCGTTGGTCCCAAAAGCAATCCTTGATTAATCGTATTACGTAATTCAATTATTGTTCTGTGGATCGAGCCAACATCACGAACTGATGTAATTCCTAATGATAATGTTCTTAACGCATTGCGATAAGCTTTTAAAGCAATAAAACTATCATCTTGGTCATGCATAATAAATTCATCTTCTGCACTTCCATTCCAAATTAAATGAACATGTGCATCTATCAATCCTGGCATTACATACTGAGTTGAGCAATCTATGACGATATCATTTTTAGTAATTTCTACAGGTTCATTTGTCATTTCTATAATTATCTCGTCTTCAATAATAATATTTAAAGATGAAATGACTTCCTTCGATACTCCGTCAATGACATTAGCATGTTTCAAAATTGTTTTCACAAGTATCCTCCTCTAGACTAATCACTTAACTAATTTAAACGTACGTTAACGGAAATTCACTTTATACTTCCAAACATTTGTACTCAGATAGTTGAGGTAATCAATTAATCTGTGAATCTACCATTACACTAAGTTACCAATGGATAGATACTTTGTTTCCAAGTAAGGTTCAATACCTTCAATACCACCTTCTCGTCCAAGACCACTTTCCTTCATTCCCCCAAAAGGACTGTGAGCAGCAGACGGAGCTCCGTCATTCCATCCAATAATTCCGAAATCCAAGTGATCATGTAGGTACATACCAACTCGATAATCATTGGTAAAGAAATACGCTGCTAAACCATACGGTGTGCTATTAGCAATTTCAACAGCTTCTTCGATAGTTTTGAAACTGATAATTGGTGCAATGGGACCAAATGTTTCTTCTTGCATAATAGCCATACTTGCATCGATATTTTTCAATACTGTAGGATATACAAAAAAGGAACTTTGTTCTTTATTCACATCGTATTTGTTTCCTGTTAGCACTTCCGCACCTTTTGCTACCGCATCTTCGACTTGAGCAACAATTTTATTAAAGCCTTTTTCATTGATAATCGGGCCAATATCCACGTTAGTATCCATCCCATTTCCTACTGTCAATTTATTTACTGCTGCAGTTAACTTTTCAGAGAAGGCCTCGATAACGTTCTCATCTACAAGAATACGGTTTGCACAGACACATGTTTGTCCAGCGTTCCTAAATTTAGAAATAATCGTTTGACTGACTGCATAGTCTAAATCAGCATCCTCAACAATAATTAGTGGTGCATGTCCACCAAGTTCCATAGTGAGATGCTTAACTGTTTCTGCACTATTCTTCATTAACACTTTTCCAACAGGGGTTGAACCAGTAAACGTAATTTTGCGTATAAATTCACTATCCGTAAATAACTTCCCAACAACTGGACCTTGACCGTTTACATATTGGATAACATCAGTTGGAATACCAACTTCATGTGCAAGTTCTATCAGTCGCATCGTTGTTAATGGTGTTTCTTCTGCCGGTTTCACAACAAATGAACAACCAGCAGCTAAAGCAGGCGCTGCCTTTCTCGTCATCATAGCCGCAGGGAAATTCCAAGGCGTAATAGCAGCAACCATACCTATTGGTTGACGGCTAACTACGATTCGTTTTGTTTCAGAAGATGCTGGGATTGTTCGTCCGTAAATACGTACAGCTTCTTCCGCATACCAATCAATATAGCTAGTTGCATAATTAATTTCACCAACAGCTTCACTAAGAGGTTTTCCATTCTCTTTCGTAATGATTTCAGCAAGCTCTGCCTTATGTTCTTGGATTTTTCTTGCCCAATCCTTTAATAATCTAGAACGTTCATGTGCATTTACTTTCGCCCATTTCTTAAAACCGGTTTGACCATTTTCCAATATTAACTTAATTTCTTGTTCTGTATGACAACTTATTTCCTTTAATATCTCACCTGTAGCTGGATTCATTATTTTCAATGTTTCCATATCGCGGCACTTCCTTTGTTCGATTTAATTAAAAGCAACTTCCAAGATAGCCAATCCTTTATCAAGCTCTTCATCCGTAATGACAAGTGGAGCTAAGAAACGAATGACATTTCCGTTTAAACCTGCAGACAATAACAACAGCCCATTTGCATTTGCATACTTAACAATTTCAGCTGTTTTCTCTTTATCGGGTACTTTTTCGTTACAATTATTTACGATTTCTACTGCAACCATAGATCCCAAACGACGGATTTCTCCTACGAACGAATGTCGTTCAGCCAGTTCATGCAATTTGGACTCGATTTTTCCCCCCATATCTTCAGATTTAATAAGAAGATTCTCTTCTTCAATAATATCGATGACAGCTAGTGCAGCAGCACACGCAACTGGACTTCCTGCATATGTACCTCCTAATTCACCAGGGGCTGCGGCATTTAATATCTCCGTTCTACCGACAACACCACTTAAAGGTAGTCCTGCCGCTAAAGATTTCGAAACTGTTGTAATATCTGCAGCAATTCCAAAGTGTTCCATTGCAAACATTTTTCCGGTTCTACCAAACCCAGTTTGAATTTCGTCTGCTATAAAAACAATCCCATGCTCTTTGCAGAAAACACTTACAGCTTCCACAAATTTCTTTGGTGGAATTACAAAGCCACCTTCTCCTTGTACGGGTTCCATTACAACACACGCAACTGTTTCTGGAGCTACTGTCGCAATAAAGAAGTCTTTGAACTCTTGAATTACTCTATCAACATATGCTTCATCCGACATTTCACTTGGTTTGTGATACAGATATGGATAAGGAGCTTGATAAATTTCAGATGGGAAAGGGCCAAATCCAAATTTATAAGGCTTAACCTTACTTGTCATTCCCATTGTCATATTCGTACGTCCGTGGAATCCACGTACAAATGATACAACTGCTTGTCTTCCTGTATACTTTCTAGAAATCTTAACAGCATTCTCAACAGCTTCTGCACCAGAATTGAATAAAATTGCCTGTTTTTCAAAATCCCCTGGTACGAGCTCACATAGTTTTTCTGCTAGATTAATATACCCTTCGTACATCATTACATTAAAACCAGGATGCAAGAATTTTTCAACTTGTGAATTCACTGCAGCAGTCACTTTCGGATGACTATGCCCCACATTCAACGTGCCAATTGCACTCGCAAAGTCTATCCATTTATTCTGATTGACATCCGTAATTGTAGCCCCAAACGCATGGTGTGCTATGTTTAGATTTCCATTACTAACACCTTTAGGTACAAACTTTTTTCTTTTATTCTGTAATTCTTCAGTTAAATTATTTCTTAAATACACAATTATTCTCTCCTTCATTACAAGATACTGTAATTATGCAAATTATCTGATACAATGAAAAGTATCAGAAATCAATATTACAAGGTACCAGATACAGAAAGAAGGAATTAAATGTTTTTTCTAAAATCAGATATAACTGGTGATGATATACATATTTATCAACAAATTTGCATTGGAATAAAAGAACAAATATTATCAGGTGCACTTCTACCTAATGAAAAATTACCATCAAAAAGAAAGTTAGCTGACATGTTGAAAGTTAGCGTTAATTCGGTAACAAATGCATACGAGCAGCTTTTAGCAGAAGGGTATATCTATTCTTTAGAAAGAAAAGGGTATTATGTAGAAAATATAACTAAATTAGTTAAAAATAATAAAAATATAAACATATTCCCGAAGGATTTAAAAGAAGACTTTAGAAAAGAAGATGGTTGGCTATCCCTCTCACATATGACGTCGGATATCTCGGTTTTCCCTTTTAATGAATGGATGAAATGCCAACGTATAGCTATCCATAATCACCAAAATGATCTTGCAGAAATCGTCCATCCACAGGGGCCTTATTTAGTGCGAAAAACCCTCTCTAGATTGATTGCATTATCTCGCGGTGTGATTTGTGAACCCGAGCAAATTGTCTTTGGTGATAGTACCCAAACCTTAATCAGGAATCTTATTAGCATGCAGGAAGGCAATCCAATAGTTGCTGTAGAAGATCCGGGTTATTCCCGGTTATATACGATGTTAAAAATTATTACGAGCAATGTATTAACTATTGAATTAGATGATAAAGGAATCGATATCGAGAAGGTTGAGTCTTCAGGGGCAAAGTTCCTTTTTGTTACCCCATCACATCAGTTTCCAACTGGTATTATTATGCCCATCTCCAGGCGCATAGAGCTTCTAAATTGGTCTATACAAACACAGAATCGCTATATAGTTGAAGATGATTATGATAGTGAATTTAAGTACAAAACTGATAATATACCTTCATTACAAAGCTTGGACACTAATCAACGTGTCATCTATATCGGTACATTTTCTAAAACGATGTTTCCAGGAGTTCGAATTAGTTATATGGTACTACCACCTAAATTATTGAAAGAATATCGGCAGCAATTTTCAAACTTAATACAAGGTAGTAATTCTCTGGGTCTATTCGCCTTACACTATTTCATCGAACAAGGTTATTACGATCGACATGTTAAAAGAATGAATCTACTTTATGAAATGAAAAGAGATCTGATTATTAAAGAATTATATCTTCGATTTGGTGACGACATTCAAATAAAGGATGTTTCAGCTGGATTACATTTTCTAGCAAGATTTAAAACAAATAAAACCTACGAAGAAATTAAAGCAATGGCCATCCAAAGGAAGCTGGAGATTTATTCAATGAGACGGTTTATGCTGAAAAATAAATACCACATTAAAAATAAAATTGAGATCATTGTCGGATTCGCAACTATCGATGAAAAAGATATTGTTGATGCTGTGGAGAGGTTGTATCAAATCATTAAAGGATTTTAGTGAATTATAATAAAAAGAGGCGATACTTCGGAAAACTTTTTGGTTATTCGCAAATTGAAACCGTAAAGAAGCAGTACATCGCTACCTATATTGAAAAGCATATCTCAAAACAATTGACGCAGGCGTTGTATATATATCATGTACATCTGGTTGAATAAATAGTCTCAATAAAAAGAGCCATCACAAAAATTGTGAAGGCTCTCACTCAGAATTCTAAGTCTGCCCATCTAACTTTTTGCCCTTAGTGCAATAACAGTTACAAAACGACTTAGTAATACTTTTTCTTGTGTAGAAACTTTTCATTTTCTATCCTTTTCTAACATATTCTCAAAAAAAGGAAAAGCGCCTCAAACCCTTTATATTAAAGGATTTGAAGCGCTTTTCATTTGGTTCAAACTTAATCTATCTGAACCTTAAGACGTCCCAGGAGGGATTCGAACCCCCGACCGACGGCTTAGAAGGCCGTTGCTCTATCCAGCTGAGCTACTGAGACATGATGTCATTTCTTATGTATATCATAGGAAGGACAATATTTATTATATGTACTTTATAGCATAATGTCAACATTAATTTTACTATGCAGGCAAGGTTTGCCTCATATTTTTTATCGTATGTTGCTACAGCATCCATTATACCATTTCTTCACCCTCTTAACAGGACGGATAGCAAAATATTTGCTACACTATTGGCGATACAAAAGTAGGAGGTTTGTGGATGTTTAAAGATTTAGTCGTTATTGTCACAGGTGGTGCACAAGGGATTGGTAAGGGTATTACGCTTGCATATGCACAACAAGGTGCAAAAGTGGTGATTGCTGATTTGAATGCAGGCTTAGGTCAACAGTTAGAACAGGATATGCTTGCTCAAGGCTACTCTGCAATATTTGTTCCAACGGATGTGACAAAGGAACAGGATATCATTCATTTGATGCAGCAGGCTGTGGAGCATTATGGAACCATTCATATTTTAATTAATAATGCTGGGAAGTTCCAGCATCAATCTCCTTACGAGGTGACGTTTGATGAGTGGCAGGATTTGTTGCAGACGAATTTAACGGGTTCCTTTTTCTGTGCCAGAGAGGCTGCAAAAGTGATGCGGCATAATGCAAAGGGTGGTTCCATTGTTTCGCTGGCCTCAACGCGAGCTGAAATGTCAGAGCCTCATACAGAAGCTTATGCGGCTACAAAGGGAGGGATCATAGCATTAACACATGCTTTAGCGCGATCTTTAGGGCCAGATCAAATTACTGTGAATTGTATTTCACCTGGGTGGATTGAAACAGGTGATTATGAGGCACTACGGCCAATCGATCATGCGCAGCATTTGTCAGGAAGGGTTGGTCTGCCTGAAGATATTGCACAGGCTTGTCTCTATTTAACAAACCCTATGAATAACTTTGTGACAGGTATTAATCTTACAGTTGATGGTGGCATGACGAAGAAAATGATGTATGAGGCGTAATTTTGTGGTCTCTTCTTTTCTTTCTGGTTCTTCATACTCCGAGATTCCTTGGAGTATGCTACTGTAGGAGAAAGAACAAGAAGGAGTGAAGCCTTGTACCCCTATTCAAATGGTTTTTCATTAAGCCAGCTGTATCATGCCCCCTATACGCAGTATACGGCTCCGATTCGTCACTTTTTACAGTCAAATGATTACCGACGCTGTATTAGTAAAGCCGAAGCAGACTTTATGGCTATGAACCGTTTACTTTGGATGGAGCATGTAAATTGGACACGGATGACTATTATAAGCATTGTGTTTAATTTACCTGATTTACCCTTTGTGCAGCAGCGTTTGCTACGCAATGCAACCGATTTAGGAAATTGTTTACGCCCCTTTTACGGTGACTCCGTGGCGGATCGTTATGCAGCTTTAATTAAAGAGCATCTGGTAATTGCGGCTCAATTAGTGACAGCTGCTGCGAAAGGTGACGCTACCACAGCGGAAGCAAAAGAGAGGGAATGGTATCGTAATGCAGATGATATTGCTTTCTTTTTGCATACAATCAATCCATACCTAAGTAGAGAGGTAGTACAAAAAATGTTTTATACGCATTTAGCTTTAACGAAAAATGAAGCTGTCACGATGATACAAAAAGATTATCAGGCAGATGTAGAGGTATTTGATGAAATTGAAGCAGAGGCACTTGCGATGTCAGATATGATTGCCAGCGCCATCGTTATGCAATTTTGCTACCTCTTTTAATGCAAAGATCTTGGTGGATTTATGATCATTTTATGCTCTACTGCTGGAGGAAAAACTCTCGCCGTTTTGTTTTTGGCATAATGAGTACGAGGCTGCATGTCCTGAAGTTTCCCCTTCATAAAAGAGGCTAATGTATTGCTTTGAATCGTTACGTTGGCTCGCTTTAATTCCCATGGGGAGTGGTGAATATCAATGCGAAAAAGTGTATCCTTCCATTTCGCCCATGAATGGTAGCGCTCTACAATCCATCGGTCAAAACTAGTATTGGTCTTGTCTCCTATTGTATAAATAACCCTCAATCTTTCGTCACATGCTTTGTAATGGCTTGTGCATGAATAGTGATTCCCTCTTTGTTTTACTAGGATGTTGGAATGGCGATATGGCAAGCTACCTATTGCCGTGATTTTTGATAGGAAATAATTCGTCACATCTAAATGAAAAAAATAGATGCCTTTCATGCCGTTATACTCCACATATGTTCGGACATTCAATTGTAAATAGGTAGTCATCCCAGGAAGAGGTGGTAGAAAGCGTAGCCGATGTCGATAAACTTTAAAAAGGACAGCACTAAGCCAAGCATTTTGTTCAAAGAGATCGAGCTTCAGTTCTTTAGGTACATGTTTTTCGAGTTCTTGAGGGGCTATTGGCCAATGTAAAAATAGAACATCTTGCCATGTTTGAGTCATCATCCACATAGTAAAACTCCTTTCTAATCACTAGTTTTTCCTAGAAAGGAGTTCTTCAAACAAACGTCTATTGATCTTGCTCAGCAGACTCTATTGCGACATAACGATAATATAAGTTTCGTAATTCAGATTCTTTATATAAGCCTAAATGACTTTTAAATTGAGGATGAACCATTATTCCATGAGCACGTAAAACTTTGACAAACCAACCCTTTGAATACTTATGCACCGACCCTATTCTCCTTTATTTTTATTCATACATAGAATATGCGTTTGAATACGGTAGAGTGCCTTTATACAAATAAAAAACGAGAGAATAAATAGCTCTCGTTTTTACTTATGTGCCACAAAACGTATGATATGGTTGATTAGTGGGTTCAGGTAATGAAGCGTATTCTTGTTGTTCTTTCGTATGAGCATAAGGCTGAGCTAGGACTTTTAGTAAGTTGTTCATCACACTATAATCGTCTCGTTCTACAGCCGCTTCCAAAGCTTCTTCTACCCTGTGGTTACGCGGAATAACAGCTGGATTATGTTGACGCATTAATAGTTGTGACATGTCTTTTGTTTGCTGCTGTCTCGCTAATCGAGCTTGCCATTTGTGATGCCAGTCCATAAAAGCTGATGCGTTAAATAATGGGGAATCCTCCAATTGCTCAAACGTTAAGGCGATAAATGTATTCGTATAATCAGCTTGATATTGCTGCATAAGCTGAAGAAGCTCTTCAACAAGCTTGATGTCTTCTTGCTCCTCATTAAAAATGCCTAGCTTTGCACGCATTCCTTCCAACCAATTTTCTACATATAATTTCGGATACTGTTGTAGCGTTTCTTGTGCCAGTAGAATGGCTTTTTCTTGATCATCATCAATTAAAGGTAGTAAGGACTCTGCTAAGCGCGTTAGATTCCAGCCAGCGATATTGGGCTGATTTCCATAAGCATAACGTCCTTGGCGATCAATCGAGCTAAACACAGTCGCTGGATCATAGATGTCCATGAATGCACAAGGACCATAATCAATGGTTTCACCGCTAATGGTCATATTATCAGTGTTCATGACGCCATGAATAAAGCCCACTAACTGCCACTTTGCTATAAGGGAAGCTTGTTTCTTTATGACTTCATTTAACAAATAAAGATAACGATTTTGATTGCCAATATTAGCTGAGTAATGTCGTTCTATTGCATAATCAGCTAAGAGCTGTAGCTCCTCCTCTGTCCCCCATTGCGCAGCATATTGAAATGTCCCTACCCGCAAATGACTACTTGCAACTCTTGTGACAATAGCGCCTGGTAGTTCCGTTTCTCGAATAATCATTTCACCTGTAGTGACTACTGCTAGACTACGTGAAGTGGGGATCCCTAGTGCAAACATCGCTTCACTAATAATATATTCCCTTAGCATTGGACCTAATGCAGCTCGCCCATCTCCACCCCGAGAATAAGGTGTTCTACCTGATCCTTTTAGAGCAATATCATACCGATCATTTTGAGGTGTAATTTGCTCCCCATATAATAGAGCTCTACCATCACCTAGCATATTAAAATGACCAAATTGATGCCCTGCGTATGCCTGTGCAATCGGTTCGCCACCTTCTGGGATTGTATTACCAGCTAAAACGGCTAATGCTTCCTCGCTCTTTAAAGCCTGAATGTCTAATCCAAGTGATGCTGCAACTGACTCATTTAATAAGATCAATTCGGGTGAACGAACAGGATTTAACGATATGTCGGAATAAAAAATACTTGGTAGTTGAACGTAACTATTATTAAAATGCCAGCCAATTGTTTTTTTCATGTTTTCTCCTTTATTGCCTTTACGATTTATTTTTGCTATTTCAGCATGAATCATTCATAGGCAATTTTACCATTATCAGTAGCCCAAATAAAAATCCGCATACTTTACTAGTTATGCGGATTTTCTCTATTATTGTCGGTCAAATGTATATGTAGCCATACATTGATTATCATCTGTCATGCAATCAACTTTAAAAGATGTCGCATTGATTTCCACAACAGCAAAGCTTTTCTCTTTACGACCACGTGGTTTTAATAAGCTTCCTGGATTTAAAAATAGGATATCATCCATCATTTCGGCACCAAGAATATGTGAATGACCAAAGCAAACGATCTGTGCACCTACTTCTTTAGCCCGATAGGATAATGATAAGATGGAATTTTTCACATTGAATAAATGACCGTGTGTCACAAAAATCTTTACATCATGGACAGTGAAAATTTCTTCTTCAGGGAAAGCTTTCTCACGATCACAGTTTCCACGTACTTTTTTCAATCCTTCTAATGCCTCATGTGAATAGGGGAGTTCACTATCTCCACAATGAACCACAATATCTATTTCAGGATAAAAACCTTTAACCTTTTCGATGACATGGCTATCGCCATGTGTATCGCTCATAACAAGCATTTTCATGGATATCACCTCTTATTTGATAAGATTCGGTAATTGCTCCTTTAACTTGCGAATTGCATTGCCTCGGTGAGAAATAGAACCCTTTTCCTCTGGTGAAAGCTCAGCCATCATTCGATCTAAGCTTGGCACGAAAAAGATTGGATCATAGCCAAAGCCGTTCGTTCCACGCTTTTCATGGGCAATGACGCCTTCACATGTACCAAATACCGTTGTTGTTGCGAATTCAGGTCCTGCAATTGCAATACAGCAGCAAAAACGTGCTGTACGTTTGTCATCTTCCACACCTTGTAAATTTTCTAACAGTTTAATCATGTTTGCTTCATCGTCATGGTCACCAGCATAGCGAGCGGAGTACACACCTGGCTCACCATTTAATGCATCTACTGCTAAGCCACTGTCATCTGCAATAACAATGGTACCAAGCTCCTTCGCCAATGCTTCTGCTTTTAAGATGGCATTTTCTTCGAATGTTGTTCCTGTTTCTTCTATTTCCATATCTGGTGCTACTTCAAACATTGTTACGACCTCATAACCAAGTGGTCCAAACAATGCTTCAAAATCTTTTGCTTTTCCTTTATTTTTTGTGGCGATGACTACTTGTTTCATATTATTGATTCCCTCCAACCCTGTGTGCCAGTTCACCAAGCGTTATTTTTTGAAGCTCAACTAATTGTTGTATGCCTTTTTCACCTAATGCTAACAATTCATTTAGTTCTTCACGAGAAAAGGTAGCTTCCTCACCAGTACCCTGTAATTCAACAAATCGTCCTGCGCCTGTCATCACAATATTCATATCAACAGCTGCAGCCACATCTTCTACATAATTTAAATCAAGAATAGCACCTTGTTCTTCGACGATCCCAACACTTGTTGCTGCCAAAAAGTCTGTTACTGGGAATTTTTCAAATGGCTTTTCTTCAGCAAATTTAGCAATGGCCTGTGTCATGGCAACAAATGCTCCCGTAATGGATGCTGTACGAGTACCGCCATCTGCTTGAATGACATCACAGTCAATCCATACAGTACGTTCGCCTAGCGCCTCTAAATCGACTACAGCACGCAATGCACGCCCAATCAAACGCTGAATCTCCATTGTACGACCATTGACTTTCCCACGAGAGGATTCACGTGGTGTACGTTGAGCGGTTGCACGGGGCAACATGGAATACTCGGCAGTGATCCACCCTTTCCCTTGCCCACGTAAAAAACCAGGTACCTTGTCTTCAATCGTTGCGGTGCAAATTACTTTTGTATTACCTACTTGAATTAATACGGAGCCTTCAGGGTGTAATAGATACTCACTATCTAATTTCACAGGTCGTAGCCCATCTGCATTTCTACCATCAAATCTTGTCATATATTTCGTTCCTCCTAAAAACTTTCGCGCCCTCATCTTATCATAATTTATGCCATCAAAAAAGTCCTCGGTGGCTTATGTACAATGCCGAAAACGGCAAAAATCAGCCTAGCCTGTTGCTAAGCTGATTTTTTACTTTAATGTGATACGTTTTATGTCGAGAGTACCTTGCTCTAACCAATTCTCAGCAATCGAACGGAAAATTGGAACAGAACCAGTTGCAAAAAATCTATGAGCAGGCACCGCATTTGCATTTGCTAAAGTGCCATTATACGCTAACATTTCCTGTACATCCTTTGCTGTTTCCTCCGCAGAAGATAAAACATTCACATCTTCTCCGACAACAGCTTCAATTTGTTTTTGTAAAATAGGATAATGTGTACACCCTAAAATAACCGTATCAAATTGTCGATTTTTCAACGGCTTTAAGCCTTCTGCTATTAAATTATTTGCAAAGTCACCTTTATATTCGCCACTTTCTACAAGTGGTACGAATGTGGGACAAGCTAGTGGAATAATATGTGTCGACGTATTGAGTGACAATAAGGCTTCTTCATACGCCCCACTTTTAATTGTTCCTTCTGTTGCAAGCACAACGACTTCATGTCGCTTCGTTTTTTTTACAGCTGCACGTGCGCCAGCATTGATAACACCTAGTACTGGAAAAGGCATATTTCTTTGTAAACTTTCGAGTGCTACTGCAGTCGCTGTATTACAAGCTATAACGAGCATCTTAACATTCATTTTTTCGAGTGCTTTTGCCATTTGCCAAGTAAAATTCCGTACTTCCTGACGACTTCTTGGACCATACGGACACCTTGCTGTATCGCCAATATAATAAATCGTTTCGTTTGGCAATCGCTTCATGATTTCTTTTGCTACGGTTAAACCGCCTACTCCTGAGTCAATAACGCCTATCGGGGCATTCATACTTTCCGCCTCAATCCTGTTTCATGTGTACATGTAGTTTTTCTAAGTAGCTTGATAATTGCGCGACTTCTTGTTCATTAAAACCAACAAGCATCTCTTGCAAATATTGCTGTCTTTTTTCAATAACTTCTTGAATGATACGTTCGCCCTTTTCGAGAAGATGAACGACAACAACACGGCGATCATTTTCATCACGCACACGCTTGACTAATTCATTTTTCTCCATTCGGTCCACTAAATCTGTTGTTGTGCTAAAAGCTAAATATAAACGGTTTGATAATTCGCCAATTGTAATATCACCAAGCTCTTCTAACCACTGTAATGCAACAAATTGTGGCGGCGTAATCGCATAATCGGAAACAATTTCTCTTCCCTTTTGCTTCACGATGGCCGCTATATAGCGTAATTCCTTTTCAACCGTTGCAACGGTTTCAGGTGAGTGCTTTGTTACTTCATCCGACATATAACTATTTCACTCCTAAAAATACGTTGAATAGTTCTATTTTGTCGTTTTTTTCACGAAATAGCAAGTGTCCATTAGTCTAATTTAAATTCTTCCAAGCGTAACAGCTCAATTAACGCCTGAGATCGATTCGTTACACCTAGCTTTTGAATTGTATTGGAAATGTGATTTCGCACTGTTTTTTCACTAATACCAAGCTGCTCTGCAATATCTCTCGTTGTTTTTTCAGCTAATAAAAGCGCAAATATTTCACGTTCTCGGTTTGTTAAAAGAGAACGATGATGAGAGCCATTCATTCAGTTACACCCTCCTCCCCCGCACGTATTGTAACTTATGTTAAGGGGCAGGAAGCGGTGACGGCTATTTGCATGATTATTCCATGTTTCCTTAAAAATTTCGAAAATTACATTGTTACATTCATAAATTTTACGTAAAAAGTAAAACCTACTATTTCAATGAATTTACATATACTTATATGTTGAACTAGTGAGGCAGAATGGCCAACTGAATGAATTTCGTTTTTTCTTCCTCTGAAATCGGCACACTTTTACCTGTACGAGGATCCATTTGCACAATTGTTCCACGACCAGTGAAACAGATTTCGTCCTTTTGATTTTTTGCTAGATAGTGAATGTCCATCGATGAATTCCCAACTTGCGCAATTTTTGTATAGATTCGTAGTACGTCATCAAAGAAAACCTGCTTTACATAATCACATTGTAAATCGGCTACAATTGGTATAGATTTCACATTCTCTTCTCCAACTGAGGGCATTGAAATTCCTAAATGTCGGAAGTAATCAATTCTTGCTTGCTCAAAATATGTAAAGCTAATCGTATTGTTCATATGACCATACATGTCTGTTTCTGAAAATCGAACTCGTACCTCACTAAAAAATGAAAAACCCTTTTCCCACTCTTGAAAATTATCGATATAATTTGCCTTCATGATATACCATCCCCTGTCATGTAATTGCCCGTCTTTTATCAATCGACGGCAAACAAAATGAATACTTATTCATTATAAAAGAAAATGCTATATTATCATAGAAAAAACGCGAATAAACAACTTGATAAATTTCATTTCTATAACTATAAAAAACTCCCTCACACGAAGTGTAAGGGAGTTCCGCTTGTCCGATATTAGTCTACGTAGTGGTCAGAACCGAAGAAGTTACGGAACATTTGCACTGTAGTTGCACGGTTTAATGAAGCGATGGATGTTGTTAAAGGAATACCTTTTGGACATGCAGCAACACAGTTTTGAGAGTTACCACAGTTCGCAAGGCCACCGTCACCCATAATCGCATTTAAACGTTCATCTTTAATCATAGCACCAGTTGGGTGAGTGTTGAAAAGACGTACTTGTGATAATGGAGCTGGTCCAATGAATGAAGCCTTTTCAGACACGTTTGGACATGCTTCCATACATACACCACAAGTCATACATTTAGATAGTTCATAAGCCCACTGACGTTTACCTTCTGGCATACGTGGACCTTCACCTAAATCATACGTACCATCGATTGGTACCCATGCTTTAACTTTTTTAAGAGCGTTGAACATACGTTCACGGTCAACTTGTAAGTCACGAATAACAGGGAATGTTTTCATTGGCTCCAATTTAATCGGCTCTGTCAATTGGTCTACTAGTGTAGAACATGATTGACGTGGACGGCCATTGATCACCATTGAACATGCACCACAAACTTCTTCTAAACAGTTCATATCCCATGATACTGGTGATGTGTTTACACCATCTTCAGTAACAGGATTTTTTTGAATTTCCATTAAAATTGAAATTACGTTCATACCATGACGGTAAGGCACTTGGAATTTTTGCCAGTAGCTATTGCCGCCCTGTGTATCTTGACGTAAGATTTCCACTTTGACCATTCTTCCAGTATTAGCTGCGATTTGCATAACTTTTAGTCTCCTTTCGCAGAGTAGTCGCGTTTACGTGGTGGGATTAATGAAACGTCGACTTCTTGGTACGTGATGATTGGATTACCAGTAGCTGGGTCAAACTTCGCCATTGTTGTTTTTAAGAAGTTCTCGTCATCACGGTTAGGGAAATCTGGTTTATAGTGTGCACCACGAGATTCATTACGTAATAGTGCACCTTTTGTCATTACTTTTGCAAGCACTAACATATTTTTAAGCTGACGCGTAAAGTGAGCGCCTTGATTGCTCCATTTTTGCGTATCATTGATGTTGATGTTATTCCAGCGCTCAGTAAGCTCATCAAGTTTTTTCAATGTATCTTCAAGCTGATCATTGTAACGTACTACAGTCATTGTAGCAGTCATCATTTCACCAAGCTCTTTATGCAGTAAGTAAGCGTTTTCTGTGCCTTCCATTTTCATGATAGCATCCCATTTCGCTTGTTCCTCTTTTACACGAGCATCGTAAATCTCTTGTGGAAGATCTTCAGCATGCTTTTTAAGGTGTTTTACATAGTCTACTGCGTTTGGTCCTGCAACCATACCACCGTAGATAGCAGACAATAATGAGTTTGCACCAAGACGGTTTGCACCATGTTGAGAGTAATCACATTCACCTGCTGCAAATAGACCAGGAATTTCAGTCATTTGATTGTAGTCAACCCATAATCCACCCATTGAATAGTGAACTGCTGGGAAAATTTTCATTGGTAATTTACGTGGGTCATCCCCTACGAATTTTTCGTAGATTTCGATGATACCACCAAGTTTAACGTCCAATTCATGTGGATCTTTATGTGAAAGATCTAGGTATACCATGTTTTCGCCATTGATACCAAGTTTTTGGTTTACACAAACGTCGAAAATTTCACGTGTTGCAATATCACGTGGTACTAAGTTACCATAAGCTGGGTATTTTTCTTCTAAGAAGTACCAAGGTTTACCGTCTTTATAAGTCCAAATACGACCACCTTCACCACGAGCTGATTCTGACATTAGACGGTTTTTGTCATCTCCAGGAATCGCTGTTGGGTGAATTTGAATGAATTCACCATTCGCATATGAAGCACCTTGTTGATAAACGATAGAAGCAGCAGAACCTGTGTTAATAACAGAGTTTGTTGTTTTACCGAAGATAATACCAGGGCCACCAGTCGCCATAATAACAGCGTCTGCACGGAATGATTTAATTTCTTCTGTACGCATATCTTGCGCTACGATACCACGACAAACGCCGTCTTCATCGATAATAACACCAAGGAATTCCCAGTGTTCATATTTATTTACTAAACCAGCTACTTCATGAGAACGAACTTGCTCATCTAGCGCATATAGTAATTGTTGACCAGTTGTTGCACCAGAGAAAGCTGTACGGTGCATTAAAGTACCACCAAAACGACGGAAATCTAAAAGTCCTTCTGGTGTACGGTTGAACATAACACCCATACGGTCCATTAAGTGAATAATGCCAGGTGCTGCATCACACATACCTTTAACAGGTGGTTGGTTCGCTAGGAAGTCCCCACCATATACTGTATCATCAAAGTGGATCCATGGAGAATCCCCTTCACCTTTAGTATTTACCGCACCATTAATTCCGCCTTGCGCACAAACAGAGTGTGAGCGTTTTACAGGAACTAATGAGAATAAATCAACTTCAGTACCAACTTCAGCTGCTTTAATCGTTGCCATCAGACCGGCAAGACCACCGCCGACAACAATTATTTTGCTTTTCGCCATGATTATTTCTCACTCCTCTTAAAAAATTGCAATGATTGCATGTGCTCTATCGTAGCTTCTATGGAATTATACGAAAGCTAAAATAGCAGCCACACCAACTACACTTAGAATTACGAAAAGAATGTTTGTTACGTAAGTAGCGATCTTTTGAGACTGAGGAGATTGTGTAATACCCCAGCTTACTAGGAATGCCCATAAACCGTTAGATAAGTGGAAAGTTGCTGATAAAATACCAACAATGTAGAATCCAAGCATGAATGGATTAGCAACAATATTCGCCATCATGTCGTAATCAACGTGTGTGCCAAGTGCTTTTTGAATACGAGTTTGGAAAATATGCCATGCAATGAATATCACTAAGAATACACCAGTAAAACGTTGTAAAGAGAACATCCAGTTACGGTACGTGCTGAAACGTCCTGTGTTTGGTGTAGCAGTGAATGCAATGTAGACACCATAGAATGCGTGGAACATTAATGGAATATAGATGACAATCCATTCAACTAGGATAAGGAATGGAATCTTTTCCATTACTGCGGTAGCATCGTTGTAACTTTCTGCCCCGCCTGTTGCTGTAAAGTTAATGAACAGGTGCATCGTTAAAAACAGACCTACTGGAATGATCCCAAGTAGAGAATGTAAGCGACGCCATAAAAACTCTCGATCTTTCGACAAGACTGTTACCCCCCTTAGTACTTAAAATAGCACAACAAAAGAAGTCATCATTTTGTAAATGATACTTCATTGACTGTGTATTTCATCATGGTACAATATTATGACATGTTTATTGTACTCTCAAGAGCTACGAGCGTCAAGGCAACTCGGAGTTTTTCATAGAGCTTATTAAAGAACTAATCTAGTACATGATGCGTCGTTTTTTCTCGAAAAATCTATCATTACTTTATTACCGTTAAATTTTAAGAAAATTCTAAGAAAGAAGGATAACAATGTTAAACACTCCATCTCCTACAATCTCATCATTTGGCTATGAGATCATTCGTGATCATATTCTATCTTCTATACTCGGTAAACATGAAGATGACGTCCTTTATTGGGCAGGTAAAGAGCTTGCTCGCAAGTTCCCATGTAAAAGTCAAGATGAACTTATCGCATTTTTCGCAGATGCCTGCTGGGGTACATTAGAACTCATAAAGGAATCAAAAGATGGGCGTATTTTCCAGTTGACAAATGACCCTGAAATTCTGCAAATAAAGCAGCGTAGCTTTAAACTTGAAGCAGGATTTATAGCAGAGCAAATTCAACTAGCTAAAGGCTACCTGACAGAATGCTATAGTGAAAAACGGGAAAAGCAACAATACGTCATGTTTACAGTCAAATGGGACGTTAAAGAACGTATTATGAATACCATTCCCTCAGAATAATTAAAAAGGATTGTCTCCCATTAAAGAATGGGATGACAATCCTTCTTTTTTCTTCCTTTTATTTCGGTCAATTACATAAAATGCTGTTTCTTCTATTATTATATGTAAAGTGCTTGCTCTAAATTAAACTCATCATGGAGAGCATTAGCTGCTTGGATCATATCATCCTGTGGTACAACAACAGACACTTTTATTTCAGAAGTACTAACCATTTTTACAGGGATATTTTCGCGACGTAACCGATCAAACATACGAGCGGCAACGCCTGGATTGGAAGCCATGCCTGAACCAATAATGGAAACTTTCGCTAGTCCAATTTCGAAGTCAGCAAAACTAAATCCAAGTGATAATTTACTATCCTCTAAAACACGTAATGCTTCCGCAAATTCCTCTTTTAAAATGGAAAACGATACAGTTGGCTTCAATCCATCAATAATGGCTTGGACAATAATATCAACATTAATACGGTTCTCTGCAAGCACCGTAAATATATCTGCTAATGAAGCATTGGAAAAAGCATCATACCCTACTGTTAAACGAATAATATCTGATTCAAATGCAACACCACGAACGACTGAATTTTTTTCCATTTCCACTTCCTCCTTCAATAAAGTGCCTACTGATTCTATTAAACTGGAACGTATAATAACAGGCATTTGAAATTTTTTTGCTAACTCCACCGCACGAGGATGTATGATATGAGACCCTAAATTAGATAACTCCAACATTTCATCATAGGAAATTTCCTGTAGCTTTTGGGCATTTGTAACATATCGTGGATCTGCTGTATAAACACCATCCACATTTGTATACATATCTACTCTCTCCGCTTCCAATGCTATGGCAAGTGCAACAGCAGCTGTTTCAGCTCCACCTTTCCCAAGCATGGTGATATTGTGCTCTTCGTCAATCCCTTGTTCTCCAGCAATAACCACAATTTGTCCCTGTGCAAAGTGTTCTTCCATTCGATTAATATCTATATAGTCGATACGAGCATGCCGATACATACCATCCGTATGTATACCAGCTTGCCATCCCGTTAGAGACACAGCCTCATAGCCTGCTTCCTGCAAGGCGATGGCAAATAAAGCACTTGATAATTGAGAGCCAGTTGACAACACTGCATCTAATTCTCTTTTTGACACATCGTCAGTTAGTTGGTGTACCATCAATTTCATCTCTTTCGCAGTGTGTCCCATTGCTGCAACGACCACTACTACATCAAATCCTTTGTCCTTTTGAGCAATCGCTTTCCTAGCAGCCTCTTGGATTTGTTCAGTAGAAGCTAATGCAGCTCCTCCAAACTTCATCACGATTTTAGCCATTTCTTTCGTTCTCCCTTCCAGTTCATATATTTTACAAAATCATGGGGTGTAAAACAGTTTCTGGAAAACCAAAAGGCAGCCTCCACATAAAGTGAAAGCTGCCTATAACATGTACAATAATCGTAACTTGCGCATGTGTGATAGCTCTCCGAAACGTTTAGAATCGACAGTCTTACATTTCTTAAATGCAAAACCAGTACAGCAATGGAACAACAAAACTGTACTTCGGCAAGCTCCCCTTTCACACAATATCTCTGGACTTGTCCATCCTCCATCGTGTTACTCTTGAATCTTGCACCTCTATCATCACTTTAAAGTGAATGTATTCAATTCATTAAGCCTTAGCGTAAACGAATTAGTCACGCAGTTGACTCTCCATAACATTGAAAACAATGTTATGGATAACCATAGCACATACCTATTCCTTTGACAATGATTGTTGCTGAAAATAGCTAAAAATTTGGCTTGCTAAATTAGCGGGCATCCCAGCCTCCTGTAATGCTAGCTCGCTCGCCTCTCGAATTTTTTTGACTGAACCAAAATGTTTAAGCAGCTGTTGCTTTCGTTTTGGTCCTACCCCTTCAATATGATCTAATACAGATTGAATGGCATGTTTCTCATGCTGTTGACGCAAGAAGGTAATAGCAAAGCGATGGACTTCGTCTTGAATTCGTTGTAATAAATAAAAGCCATCACTTGTACGTTTTAAGCTAATCACTTCCGGTGGATCACCAAACAAGAGCTGAGATGTATTATGCTTATCATCCTTGGCTAAACCAGCAATCGGTATAACAAGACCAAGCTCATCTTCTAGTACTTCACGGGCTACTTCCATTTGTCCCTTACCACCATCAATTAAGACTAAATCTGGTAATGGTAGTCCTTCCTTTAAAACACGTATATAGCGACGACGTATAACCTCCTGCATTGCACCGTAATCATCATGCTTGGCTGCTGTACGCGTTTTATATTTTCGGTACTCCTTTTTCGCAGGCTTCCCATCAATGAAAACAACCATAGCAGATACTGCATCCGTTCCATGCATATGACTATTATCAAAAGCTTCAATTCGTAAAGGTGTACTAATACCCATTGCTTCACCAAGTGCCTCACAAGCACCAATCGTACGTTCTTCCTGACGCTCTATTAGCTGGAATTTAGCTGCCACAGCAATTTCAGCATTTTTGGTAGCTAATTCAACCAATTCCTTCTTTTGACCTCTTTTCGGTGTGAGCACTTTAATTTCTAATAATTCTGTTAAGATAGCTGCATCAATGGCTTGTGGAATAAAAATTTCTTTTGGCTTAATATGCTCTGGCTTTTCATAAAAGCGCCCAACAAATGTTAAAAATTCTTCCTCTGCATCTTGATAGATGGGGAAAATTGAGACATCACGCTCAATCAGCTTTCCTTGGCGCACAAAGAAAACCTGAACACACATCCATCCTTTTTCAACAGCATAGCCAAATACATCTCGATTTGTTGTATCACTTGAAACTATTTTTTGTTTCTGCATAACCGTATCAATATGGGCAATTTGGTCTCGGAATTCCTTCGCTCGTTCAAATTCCAGGTTTTCTGCAGCTGCTAGCATTTTAACTTCAAGCTCTTTTTTGACTGCCTCCACACCACCATTTAAAAACTTCGTCATATCCTCAATCATTTCTTGATAAACCTGACCATCAATTTCCTTCACACAAGGTGCTAAGCATTGACCCATGTGATAGTACAAGCAAACCTTGGAAGGTAATTGAACACATTTGCGCAGCGGATACAATCGATCCAATAGCTTTTTCGTTTCACTTGCTGCATAGGCATTCGGATAAGGGCCAAAATATTTAGCCTTATCCTTTTTTACCTTCCTTGTCGTAATCAGACGAGGATGTTTTTCATTCGTAATTTTTAAATATGGATAGGTCTTATCATCCGTTAACATGACATTATATTTTGGATCATGTAATTTGATGAGATTCAGCTCTAAAATAAGTGCTTCAATATTTGATGACGTCACAATATACTCAAAATCTTCTATTTCACCTACAAGCCTTTGCGTTTTCCCTTCATGTGTTCCAGTAAAATAAGATCGTACACGGTTTTTCAGAACTTTTGCTTTACCGACATAAATGATAGTCCCTTGTCGATCCTTCATCAAATAGCAGCCAGGTTGATCTGGTAAAATATCCAGTTTCCGCTTTATTAAATCGTTCATTACCTACCTGCCCCCCTAAGTAAAAATTCCCCTCATTAGAATAATGTTAGTTATTTTCTTTATTATATAACGAAAAAAAGCCGAACACATCAATTGATGGCTCGGCTTTGTGAACTTCATTCATTACGCATGTTTTGCGATAAATGCTTCTAAAGCTTCTTTTGGTTGGAAGCCTACTGTTTTGTCAACTAATTCTCCATCTTTAAATAATAGTAAAGATGGGATTGACATAATTTGATACTGAGCTGCAGTCCCTTGGTTATTGTCAACGTCAACTTTTACAATTTTAGCCGCACTACCTGCTGCGTCCATTTCTTCAAGAACTGGCCCAATCATTTTACATGGTCCGCACCAAGCAGCCCAAAAGTCTACTAGTACTAACCCTTCTTTAATATCATCTTGGAACGTAGCATCTGTTGCATGTACAATTGCCATTTGAAATCCTCCTTAAGCTTACTATGATTGTAGTATAGCATGGATAAATTCACTTGAGCGAACAATCTGCCTACAATGTATTTTTTATGCAAATCTGTGTCGAAAAATCAATACACAGTCATTAATTGGCTTGATAACGACCTTTCAATACATAGGTTAACGTAATAAAAAGGTAAATAGCTAACGTAATGCCTGTCACGATTATCGATGTGGTAAAAATAATCCCGATGAGAATCGCACTTAATGCCAGTATAGCTACCCAAGTAGTATAAGGGAACCATTTAACTTCATAGGCACTTGTGTGTTCTGCTTGTTTTTTACGTGATTTTAAATGTGCAATCGCAATAATTAACCAAATAAATAACACAGTATAACCAAGTGATCCCATTAGAAAATCAAAGGTTTTGCTTCCCGCATATAAAGATAAAATGACCCCTAAATACATCGCTAAAGTACACATTAAAATAGCATATACTGGTACTTTTCGTTTCGATAAATAAGCAAAGATTTTAGGCACACGTCCATCTACAGCCTGTGTATATAGTACGCGTGATGAACCATACAGTCCTGAATTCATTGATGAAATAATGGCAAGTAACACAACAGCGTTCATAATATGGTCTGCCCCTGGAATACCAACCATTTTAAAAACCATGACAAATGGGCTTTCAGGAACCCCATTTACTTCATTCCAAGGAATTAAGCTTACGATAATAAAGAACGGTAGTAAATAAAAAGTAACAATACGCACTAATGTACTGCGAACAGCTTTTGGTACTACTTTTTCAGGATTTTTCGTTTCAGCTAATGTAATCCCAATGATTTCTGTCCCACCATAAGAGTAGATCACTACAAGCATAGCAGCAATTAATCCGGTTGAACCATTTGGGAAGAACCCACCATGCTCCGTTAAGTTAGCAAAACCAACAGCACTATGATTTCCAAACGTCACAAGCAATAAAATAAGTCCTGCAATGATAAAGACAATAATAACAGTAATTTTGATTAATGCTAGCCAATATTCTGTTTCTGCAAAGATTTTTACGGATAATAAATTAATCGCTGTTACTAACACAGAAACAGATAGTGCCAGTATCCAAATTGGATATTTTGGTAGCCAATATTGAATAAAGATAGCAGCCACGACAGACTCTGCTGCAATATTTAAAACCCACATTTTCCAGTAGATCCAATCTAGGAAATAAGCAGGGTATTTGCCTAACACGGATTGCACTAAATCTCTAAAGGTTCTTGCTTCTTTATTACGCACGGCCATTTCTGCTAAGCCTTGCATAACAAATAATAAAATAATGCCGCCGATTAAATACGCAATCAGCACTGATGGTCCTGCCATATCAATGGCTGCACTACTTCCTTTAAATAATCCCGCTCCAATGGCTCCACCTAATGCCATCATCGTGATATGACGCGAGGTCATTGTTCTTGTTAATTGTTGCTTGTTTTTTTCCACTTTCTTACCTCCTAAAAAATCAAAAAGCACATCGTCTATTCCTTCATCATCAAATGAAAGAAGAGACGACATGCTATCAGCAAACCGCGGTACCACTCTAATTGGCTCTTGAGAACCCAGCTTAAAAAACCTTGTAACGAAGGTTAACCGTCAAACAAATAGAATAATCCAATAATTCTATTTGTGTTACCACTCCTAGGCAAGTTCAAAGTCTTATTGGTCTGCGTTGCACCAACCCGCAGCTCTCTTCACCGAATAACGAGCTTTTACTACTCCTAATCTTTGCGTTTCAAATCATTAATGTATCCATCACTATAATGTCTATCGTTAATTATGTCAATATTTTATTTTGCAATAATTTTCAAATAGTATTTTTTGAAATGGAAAGCAATATAAAAAAGCAGGAAGGGATAACCCTTCCTGCTTCTGTATTACGCGTTCACTTTTAATGCTTTAAATTCTTCAATTAGAAGCGGAATAACTTCAAATAAATCTCCTACGATCCCATAATCCGCTACTTTGAAAATATTTGCTTCAGGATCTTTATTGATAGCAACAATGACTTTTGAATTGGACATTCCAGCTAAATGCTGAATTGCGCCTGAAATACCTGCTGCAATATAAAGATCTGGTGTGACAACCTTACCTGTTTGTCCGATTTGAAGCGAGTAATCACAGTATTCAGCGTCACATGCACCACGTGAAGCACCTACTGCACCGCCTAGTAAATCAGCTAGCTCTTTTAATGGCTCGAAGCCTTCTTCTGACTTCACGCCACGACCACCAGCAACAACTACTTTCGCTTCTGAAAGATCTACACCTTCTGAAGATTTACGAACAACTTCTTTAATAATTGTGCGCAGATTTGTAATTTCTACAGAGATTGCAGACACATCACCTGTTTTACCTTCTGTTTTTTCTAAAGGTGTAATGTTATTTGGACGAATAGAAGCTAAGACAACGCCTTCTTTAACTTTTACTTTTTCAAAGGCTTTACCAGAGTAAATTGGTCGGATGAATACTACATCATCGCCTGCACCTTCAATAGCAGTGACATCAGATACTAGACCTGCTTGTAATTTGCTTGCAATTTTTGGCGATAAATCTTTCCCATTTGCTGTATGACCAAAGACAATACCTGCTGGTTGTTCTTGCTCGATAACAGCTAATAGCGCTTGACTATAGCCATCAGATGTATATTGTTTTAAATGTGGGTGTTCCACTGTTACTACTCGATCAGCACCATATTCAAATAATGGACCTGTTAAACCTGCTACAGCATCCCCTAAAAGTACCCCAACAACTTCGCCACCATCAGCGATTTGTTTTGCAGCTGCAATTGCTTCGAAAGAAACATTACGTAAGCTTCCTTCACGAACTTCACTTAATACTAATACTTTTTTTGACATAGCATATTCCCTCCGTTACCCTTTAAGATTCGATTGACATCAAATAATTAAACAACTTTTGCTTCCGTGTGAAGTAGATTTACCAGTTCTTTTGCTTGTGCAGAAAGGTCGCCTTCTAAAATACGGCCTGCTGCTTTTTGAGCTGGTAAGAAGATGTCTACTGTTTCAATCTTCACTTCTACATCATCTTCATCGATATCTAAATCATCTAACTCAAGCTCTGCAAGCGGTTTCTTTTTCGCTTTCATAATACCTGGTAGAGATGGGTAACGAGGCTCATTTAAACCTTGCTGAGCAGTTACTAATAACGGTAAAGAAGTTTCAATTACCTCTGAATCCCCTTCGATATCGCGAACAATTTTCGCAGATGTTCCGTCAATTTCAAGTTTTGTAATCGTAGTTACATAATTCATATCCAATAAATCAGCAACACGTGGACCAACTTGCCCTGAACCACCATCAATCGCAACATTTCCTGTTAAAATTAAATCTGCATCTTTATCTTTTAAGTATTCTGCTAGTAGATAAGCTGCTGCATGTTGGTCCAGCTCATCTAGATCATCTTCTGTATTAATAAGCACTGCTTCGTCTGCTCCCATAGCAAGTGCTGTACGTAATTGCTTCTCTGCATCCTCGCCACCAATTGTCACCACTGTTACTTTACCACCAGCAGCATCGCGAACTTGGATTGCCTCTTCAATGGCATATTCATCATAAGGGTTGATAATGAATTCTGCGCCGTCCTCTTGGATTTTACCACCCGACACAACGATTTTTTCTTCTGTATCAAACGTACGTTTAATTAATGCAAAAATGTTCATATATCCATACCTCCTGGAACGTTTTATAATTCTAAGTAAACTTATAAATATTATATATTTTCAGTTTCGATAACGCCGATAACATACTGAACGTTGCTATCGACACTTGGAAAATTATTTGCCGGTAAACACAGGCTCACGCTTTTCAATGAATGCTTGAATTCCTTCTTTGGCATCTTCTGTGACAAACACTGTCCCAAAGGATTTAGCCTCTGCTTCAATGCCTTCATAGAATGATGCATGCTTTGCATATTGCAATGTTTGAATAGCTGCTTTTAAAGCAATTGGGCTTTTCTTAGCAATGCTCTTAGCAATCTTTAACGTTTCTTCTAGCAATGCTTCATCTGAGAACGAACGGTTTGCTAAACCCCACTGAACAGCTTCGTTACCAGAGATTGGTTCACTTGTAAACATCATTTCAGCAGCCTTTGCTACTCCAACATAGCGTGGTAAGCGCTGTGTACCACCAAAACCAGGAATAAGCCCTAATTGTAATTCAGGTAAACCTAATTTTGCTGATTCAGTGACAAATCGCATATGACAGCTCATTGCTAACTCAAGCCCTCCGCCTAATGCCGCACCATGGATGGCTGCAATTACAGGCTTAGAAAACGACTCTACACGCTCAAAAACCTGCTGCCCGTTGCTAGCTAGCTTTGTAAATTCCTCACCAGATTCTACCCCAATAAATTCTTTAATATCTGCCCCTGCAGAGAAGAAACGGCCTTCACCATGAAGTACAAGGACTCTTACAGCATCATCGTGTTCTACAGCATCTAGCACAGCGTTAACTTCTGCAATAATACCGCGAGATAATGCATTTGCTGGTGGACGTGCAATAGTAATAATCGCTACTCCATCTTCTACTTTCCAACTTAGAAATTCCATTTCTCCACATCCTTTTAAGCTTTAATGCCGTTCAGGATTAACGCCTGAACCTTTGGAACCTGTTCCATCAAATCATATCGATAGTCATTCATAACCCACGACGTAATAGTTTCATCAATTGTTCCAAAAACCATTTGTCGAGCCAAGCGTACATCCATCGTCTGATTGAACTCACCTGTAAGCATTCCCTCGATTAAAATTTGATCAAGTAGCTGTAAATACTCGCGCAATACTGAATTAATTTTTAATCGTAAGTCTTTGTTTGACTGGCGAAGCTCTAATTGTGTGACAGTTGCTAGGTATCGATCTGTCGCTAGAACATTAAAATGATTTTCAATCATTCGTGAAAGTTTGTCTTTAGACGTACTCCCATTTTCTATTATATCTTGTAATGACTCTACAAAAACAGCCATTTTTTCATTAAAGACAGAAATTAATATATCTTCTTTATTTTTAAAATATAAATAGATTGTTCCATCGGCCACCCCTGCCTGTTTGGCGATTTTCGATACTTGCGCTTGGTGATACCCATTTTCCGCAATAACGATGACAGCTGCATCAATAATTTGTTTATATTTTGGCTTATCTCGTTTCACTTTTATATCACCACCTAAAAAACATGCGCACGTCGATATGACGTGTAAACCTAAAAAAAATATGAAAATATGAATGGTCATTCATTCATATTTTCATATTATATTTTACAGCATTGCTTGTCAATACTTTCACACGTATTTATTTCGCTTCTTTATTCGCTAATTTTGTTTTTTCTTCTTCAACTAACGTACGGCGTAAAATTTTTCCTACAGCTGTTTTTGGCAGCTCTTCTCTAAATTCATAATAACGCGGAACTTTAAAAGCCGCTAGATGCTGACGGCAATATTTATTTAATTCGTCCTCAGTAATCGAATATCCTTCTTTTAACACAATATAAGCTTTAACAGTTTCACCACGATACGGATCAGGTATTCCTGCCACTACGCACTCTTGGATCTCTTCGCGTTCATATAACACTTCTTCTACTTCACGTGGATAAATATTAAAGCCGCCTGCTATTATTAAATCTTTTTTACGATCTACTACATAGAAGAAGCCTTGCTCATCCATATAACCAAGATCACCTGTTAAAAACCAACCGTCAGCAAATGTCGCAGCTGTATCCTCTGGACGGTTCCAGTAGCCCTTCATTACTTGTGGTCCTTTAACAGCAATTTCACCAACTTCACCAATAGGTAGCTCTTCTGTATCACCTGTACGTAAAATAACCGCCTCTGTATTTGGCCAAGGTAAACCAATCGAGCCAATCACCCGCTTACCCCAAATTGGCGTAGCATGTGTTACAGGTGAGGTTTCAGTTAACCCATATCCTTCTACTAGCTTTCCACCAGTAACTGCCTCAAACTTCTCTTGCACTTCAATCGGCAATGAAGCAGAGCCACTTAAGCATGCCTTAATGGATGATAAATCATAATTCGCAATGTCTGGGTGATTTAAAAGGCCAATGTATAAGGTTGGAGCGCCGGGGAACAGTGTTGGTTTTTGTTTATCAATCGTTTTTAATGCCGTTTCTGCATCAAACTTCGGTAAAAGCACCATTCTATTTTGAGTAAATACAGATAAAAGCATAACAGTTGTCATGCCATAGACGTGGAAGAATGGTAGAATGCCCATAATGGTTTCTTCACCATGAACACATTTATACATCCAAGCATCACACATTGTCGTATTGGCAATTAAATTTTTATGGGTCAGCATTACGCCTTTTGGGAAACCTGTTGTCCCACCCGTATATTGAAGGAGCGCTAGGTCTTCTTCAAAATCAAATGGCATGTTGTCAATTATCTTAATCGGTGCTGAACGCATTATTTCTGAAAACAGATGATTTTGACCGCTATGTTCAACCTTGACACTAAAGCCATACTGCTTTTTTTGAATAAATGGATAGACTAAATTTTTTGGGAATGGTAGATAATCCTTAATAGCTGTCACAATGACATTTTCAAGAGCTGTCTCTTTCATAATTTTCATGACTCTCGGATATAAAATATCCATTACGAGAATAACCTTTGCTCCTGAATCAGCCATTTGATATTGAAGCTCACGTTCAGTATAAAGTGGATTTGTTTGTACTACAACAGCACCTGCATACATGGCACCATAGTAAGCGATTACACTTTGTGGCGTGTTAGGCAGCATAATTGCTACTCGATCTCCCTTTTCCACACCTAGTGTTTGTAAATAGTTTGCGAACCTTAAAGCTGACTCATATAGCTCGGTGTACGTCAAATCCTTCCCCATAAAATGAATCGCTACTTTGGATGGATTCTTTTTATAGGCACGTGTCAAAAACTCTTGCACTGGAATTTCCTCAAACGTTAAAGACGGTGGTACTTCTTCAGGATAATTTGCTAGCCATGGTTTTGCTGTCATACGTCCTCTCCCCTTTGTCCCAAACTTTGTCAATTCTTATATTTATTATAATGAAAAAGAAATACAGTTTCAAACAGAAAATAGAAAATAAATGCATTTTCGATTAATTATTATGCAATTAACAACATTAATATGATTGGTATTTATCGGGATTTATTTTAATACACCTTATGAATGCTCGTTCATTCTTGAGTCACTCCATAAAAAAATAATCAGCATATTCCTATATTATAAAAATAATTTTTCTACCCTTTAATAGAGTTATATGAAAGAAAATTAATAGGTTGTAGTAGAAATTTATGCTATGTACAATTAACAAAAAAACGCATCCTCACAAAGAGAATGCGTTTTTTATTTAAATCGTTAACATATAGTAGACACCTACTGCCAAAAATGCAATACAGACAACGATTAGTACTTTTGCTAATTTTTCCATGTCATGACACTCCTATGCAATACTTGCCCCAATTACAAACGAAAGACCGACTGAAATGGTAAAGGAAATGAAACCAACTGAGCGATTATCATTGGCAATCTCTTGATCAACGTTAAAACGAGGTGTCATAAATTCAAATAAAAAATACGCTACAATCAATAATGTAAAGCCAAAAAGGCCCCAACCGATCATTTCACTTAATGTGCTATGACGTGCAATGGAAAAGCGGAAGATATTACAAATCCCTAGTATTTTCCCACCTGTTGCAAGAGCCACAGCGACATTACCTTTTTTAATTTCTTCCCAATTTTTATATTTCGTAACGACTTCGAACAATGCCATCGAGACGACTAAACATAATACTACAACACTAAAATATCCTGCCGTTTCGATAATTGGATATCGCCAAAAGCCAGAATTCAGCATTTTTCTCCGTCCCCTTTATAGCTTATTTCAATTCAACAACTGTGACGCCTAAGCCCCCCTCACCGGCTTCACCAAAACGGAAGGATTTTACGCGCTTATGCTTTTTCAAATAGCTTTGAATACCTTGACGTAAAGCCCCTGTACCAACTCCATGAATAATGGACACACGACCATAATTAGAGAGTAATGCATCATCAATATATTTCTCTGTTCTTAAGATTGCATCCTCATAACGTTCACCACGTAAATCTAATTCTAATTTCACATGACTATTTCGATTTTTCACACCAGCTGTTCGTAATACAGGCTCTTTTTCAGGTTTAATATACTCCAAATCACTATCTGAGATTTTCATTTTTAAAATCCCCATTTGGACAACCCATTCGGTATTCGACACCTTTTCTAACAAAGTACCTCGTTGACCATAGCTTAACACCTTTACCTCGTCTCCGACAACTAAGTTTTGTGCACGAGCTTTTACTTGTGCCGCCTTTTTTAGTACTTTATTGTCTTCAAGTGGTGTTGCTTCTTCCAAGCGTTTACGTGCTTCAATCAATTCATGCTCCTTGACAACTTGGTCAGCATTTTTACGCATTTCTCGCAGCTCTGCAATAATCGCTTCTGCTTCACGTTTCGCTTCATCAACAATTTTACGCGCCTTTTCCTTTGCCTTCTTATCAAGCGCCTCTTTGCGCTCCTCATAGGCTTGCAATTTATCTTGAAGCTCTTTACGTAATGTCTCTGATTCTAATAGTAATGCATGCGAACGCTCTGCATCATCTTCGGATTGGCGACGTGTTTCTTCCAATGAGGCAATCATCGATTCAACCTCATGTCGATCGGTTCCAGTAAAGCCTTTAGCACGATCAATAATGGATTCAGGTAAACCAAGACGACTGGAAATTTCAAATGCATTTGATCGCCCAGGTACACCGATAAGTAGACGGTAGGTCGGGCTCAAAGTTTCAATATCAAACTCTACACTGGCATTGGCTACACCTGGTCGATTATAGCCATAAGCTTTTAATTCAGGATAGTGAGTTGTAGCCATTACACGAGCACCGCGCCCATGTACTTCGTCTAAGATTGAGATGGCTAAGGCTGCCCCTTCCTGTGGGTCAGTACCTGCCCCTAACTCATCAAAAAGAACAAGTGATTCGTGATCAAATTTTTGTAGGATGTCTACAATATTGACCATATGGGACGAGAACGTAGAAAGTGATTGCTCAATTGATTGCTCATCACCAATATCGGCAAATAATTGCTCAAATACAGCAAGTTCTGAGCCATCTAATGCTGGCACTGGTAATCCCGCTTGCGCCATTAATGTACACAGACCAACCGTTTTTAATGTCACCGTTTTACCACCTGTATTAGGACCTGTAATGACAATAGCTGTAATGTCTTTACCAAATTCAATATCATTAGGAATAGCTGATTCTATTGGTAGCAGTGGATGACGCGCACGTATTAGTCGGATATAGCCATTCTGATTCATTTTCGGCATTGTACATTTATTGGCTTGGCCATATTTGCCCTTTGCTAAAATGACATCGATATCGCCTAATACCTTCACTAAGTTAAATAAATCTGATGCTACTTCTTCCACCATTGCACTTAATGCTAGTAAAATACGTTCAATTTCTGCCTGCTCTTTCATTTTCAAGCGATGAATTTCATTGTTTGCTTGGACAACAGAATCTGGCTCAATAAATAAGGTTTGACCAGAAGAAGATTGGTCATGAACAATCCCACCATAATGGTGACGATATTCTTGCTTTACGGGAATAACAAAGCGATCATTACGAATTGTCACAAGTGTATCAGAAAGCATTTTCGCTGCATTACTTCCACGAATTAAACTTTCCAGCTTAGAGCGGACTTTCCCTTCTTCAGCACGCAAAGATTGGCGAATAGAGCGCAATATTTGACTAGCAGAATCTAAGACAGCACCATTGTCGTCAATACAGTTATTGATTTCATGCTGCAATCCTGTTAAGACAGGCATTGCTTCCTTTTTGGAGATGAAATGGGGAATATCAATCACTTCATCGGCTTCTAAATCTTCAATAAAATTGCGTAAAATTCGGCTTGCTCGAATCGTGCTCGAAATTTCCATTAGTTCTACTGCTGCTAACATGCCTCCTATTTGAGCACGTCTGGCAGAGGGACGGACATCGAAAATTCCTCCCATTGGTACATTGCCCTTCACACGCAAAATGGATAGTCCCTCATCCATTTCCTCTAATAATTGTACTACTTTATCAAAATCAGTTTGTGGCACAAGTTCCTCAATGGCAGATTTACCAATGGAGGAAGTACAATAGGAAGCCACTTGTTGCCTAACTTTATCGTATTCTAGTGTTTTCAATGCGCGGTCAGCTATCACTGAGAACACCTCCTCAGCCTATTTATTTCTTCGTATGAACGCTTCAAACTGTTCACGCGTCCATGTATTCACAATCATATCTTTCGGTAACCATGCTCTATTTGCATAGCGAACCCCAATATCCATAAAACGTAAATGCGCAATATCATGTGCATCTGTATTGATGGCTACTGGCACACCTGCAGCGCATGCCATTTCTAAATGTTCTACACATAAATCGAGACGATACGGATTTGCATTTAACTCTAAAATTTTACCATATTCCTTTGCCCAGGCAATTAACTGTTTCATATCAGGATTATAACCATCGCGATCTTCAATAATTCGACCAGTCGGATGGGCAATCATATGAACATAGGGATTTTGCATAGCAGTTAGTAAACGTGCCATAATTTTATCTTGTGATTGTGTAAAACTAGAATGAATGGAAGCAATAACAAAATCGAGCTCTTTTAACACCTGATCTTCGAAATCAAGGGAGCCGTCTGGTAAAATATCCATCTCCGTCCCTTTAAACAAATGAAAATCTGGATGTGCTGCATTAAACGCCTCAATTTCTCCACGTTGCTTTTCTAAACGCTCTGGCGTTAATCCATTTGCTACTTTTAGGAATTGCGAATGGTCTGTAATAACGCTATATTGATAGCCCCGTGCTAGTAACGCCTCGCCCATTTCTGCAACAGAGTATGCACCATCCGACCATGTTGTATGCATATGCAAATCAGCTTTAATATCCTCTAGTCGAACTAAGTTATGAATTATGTTTGTTTTGTCAAATTCTGCTGTTCCTGTCCGTAAGCTTGGCGGAATCCAAGGTAGATCAAAATGAGCGAAAAATGCTGCCTCGTCTTGAAACGTAAAAACGGTACCATCTTCCTGTTCCACACCATATTCACTTATTTTTTCACCACGGGCTTTGGCAATTTGCCGCATACGAACATTATGATCTTTTGAACCTGTGAAATGGTGCAGCGCAGTCGCATACTCATTGTCCTTCACTAAACGGAAATCAACGCTAACGGGCTCATCTAAGTCTAAAATCACTGAAATTTTAGTATCCCCTGCTGCCACTACTTCTTGAATGGCTAAGCTATTTAACAACTTTTTGCGTACTTCCTCAACTGCTTCTGTCACAACAATAAAATCAATATCTTTGCTAGTTTCTAACGCGCGACGGAAGCTGCCAGCAACTGAAAAACGTTCTACTTCCTTCATACTACCTAGAAGCGCCTCTATTTGTAAAACCACAGGCTCAAGCTGCCAAATTGGTAGTCGTTCTGAACGATTTGCTAAATTGGCTAGCTCCTTTAAAATTTTCTCCTCAGATTTTACAGCAAATCCAGCTAATTCACGTACTTTCCCAGCTTCACAAGCTACCTTTAAGCTTTCGGCAGAGTCAATACCAAGCTCTTGGTGAAGTTTCGCTATTTTTTTTCCTCCCAAGCCAGGTAATTTTAGCAATGGCAGTAACCCTTTAGGTATAATCTCTTCTAACTCCTTTAGCAAACTCGATTCACCTGTTGCCATTAAGTCCTCTATTACAGCCGCAGTACCCTTGCCAATTCCTTTGAGTTTTGTTACATCATCCATTTCGCTTAATGAACGCTCGTCCCCCTCTAGTGCTGCCGCTGCCTTTCGAAAGGCTGATACCTTGAATGGATTTTCTCCCTGTAGTTCCATATATAAAGCAATTTTTTCGAGTGTGCGAATAATTGTTTTTTTATTCATTGGTAATTCCTCCTATCGTAAAAACACTTCCCTCAAGACAGAGAGAAGTGCACAGTTACTATTGCATATAAATATACCACCAGTTTTGGAACATCTTTGTAATAATTGGTGTATGCTCCAACATGAGACCACTTAACAATGACTTCGACATTAAATTTTGTATGGCATCTACTGGTAATAAGGCGCACACATATAGCAAAATAAACATAATTAAATAGTTTTCAATCATGCCAAGTAACGCCCCAAGCCAACGATTCACTGTATTTAGCACAGGCAAATACGCGATAAAATCAAATATCGATGCCACGATTTGCAACGTTATTTTTACTGCAAAGAAAATAACAGCAAAGGCAATTACCCGATAAAAGGTACGGTCTAAATCTAGACTATCAATGACAACGCCAAGGCTACCTGTGTCAGTTACGCCTGGATATGGAACCCAAAATACAAATTTTTGTGCTAATGGCTTATAATAAATATACGCAACAATTAGGGCTACTACAAAGCTGACAATATGCATCATCTGTACAATAAAACCTCGTTTTGCACCGACGCCTATACCAGCTAACAGTACCACTAATATGATTAAATCTAACATTTTCTTCAACCCTTTAACTTTTTCAATTCTTCTTCTAACTGCTCCATTCGTTCTTTTAATAGTAAATAATCATGAACTGTATTTACTGCTGTCAGAACAGCAAGTTTTGTGCTATCAAGTGAGGGATTATGTACGTTCATCTCGCGCATACGGTCATCAACAATCGAAGCAACAAGTCGCATATGGCCAATGGATTCAGAGCCGACCATTTTATATGTATGACCATATATTTCAACAGAAATTTTATTCTTTTCTTGTTTTTCCATAGTCGCACCCTCCTATAAATTCGATGCACACACGATTTTAGAGGCTTGTGAGCACCATCACACAAAAAAGCTATTTATTATCATACCATGAAAGGTATAAAATTGTGAACAACGAGGACAGAAAGGAACGATTAAATGGCAAATATTGTGCTTTCCATTTCAACAAATATTCAAAAAGAGGTGATGGCTTACTATGCAACGCACTTTATAGAACGAAAGGCTCCTGGTGTCATATTTGCTGCAAAACTACCAGATACAGCCATAACTATGTATAAATCAGGCAAATTAATGTTCCAGGGGGGCGGTGCTGAACGCGAGGCAGCACGTTGGGGAACTGTTGAAAAAACCGCTACTCCACTCTCCACTATTGGAGCAAAAGGGGATGTACTGCCTAACAATTTCGCAACCATGTCTGTCTTAGGCTCAGACGAAACAGGCACAGGTGATTATTTTGGTCCAATCACAGTAGCAGCAGTGTATGTGCCTACTTCCAAAATCGACCTCATGAATGAGCTTGGTGTAAAAGATTCAAAAATGCTAACAGATGACTATATGAGGAAAATTGCACCTGATTTGCGTGCAGCCTGTGTCCATAGTGTTCTCGTCTTACGTAACGAGAAATATAACAACTTACAAGGAAAAGGCTATTCGCAAGGTAAAATGAAAGCTATGATGCATAACAAGGCACTACAAAACACGCTATCAAAAATGGCACCTGAAAAACCTGAATTTATTTTAATCGACCAATTTGCTGAACGTGGTGTCTATTACAATTATTTAAAAAATGAACGTGAACTTGTACAAGAAAATGTCTACTTTTCTACTAAAGCAGAACAATTACATGTAGCTGTGGCTACAGCATCTATTTTAGCTCGTGCTGCCTTTTTAAAGGAGATGGACCGTTTGAGTGACATTACAGGGCTTACATTAATGAAGGGTGCCTCTAACAAAGTAGATGTGCAAGCAGCCCGAATCTGGCGTAATCAAGGCGAAGAATTTCTACGCTCCATCACAAAATGGCATTTCGCCAACACTGATAAAGCACGGAAGATGAAGTAAATCGTACTATTGGTTGCTTAAAAAAGCTTTTTGGGGGTTCCTGATGAGCGTGAGACGCATTAGGAACCTTTTTGAGCGCTTTCCTACTTGGGGGAGCGCTTCAGTCATCTTTTAGAGCGCTTTTCTACTTGGGATGAGCGCTTCAGTCATCTTTTAGAGCGCTTTTCTACTTGGGATGAGCGCTTCGGCTGTTAGTATAAAAAATGGACACGAACTTAAGAGAGACTTATGATGAAGGAACAAAAAGGACGTGTCGAAAATGGAAAAGCAAACAAGAAAAAGATTATCGCAAGAAACCAAAGATTATATTGTG